>JAABPV010000011.1 GCA_011391865.1 Desulfobulbaceae bacterium
CTCCAAGACCTTCCGACGAAAATCTATTGAGTATGCCATACACACAGTGTAGTCATTTTATACTGCTTTGGCTATATTTATTCTGCTACTGCAAATGAGAATTACTCTTTACTTGAGGAAACTGAGTATTTTTTACCCAGTTTGTACTTTGAACTATGCAATTTTTACGCAGAACCACAATGAGGGAGCAAAGCAACTGCTTGCCATGACGTTCACAAAGCCCCTTCGTCGTCCCCGTTGTCCCGGATCCGCTTGCGGTAGATCTTGTTCCGGCTGTCAATCTCATTCCAGCCGCCGGGGCCGAGAATTGAGAACAGGAGGCTTTCTTTTGTCCCCAGACAAAGGAAGCCGCCACGGATTAGGCTGTTGCTGAGAAGCCCCAGTACTTGGTTTTTCAGATCCTGATTGAAGTAGATCATCACGTTGCGGCAGAGAATGAGGTGCATTTCAGCGAAGACCTGATCAGCAGCCAAGTTGTGATTGGCAAAGGTGATCCTTTTCTTCAGGTCTCTGTTCATGATGATGTGGTCATGCGAGGCGTGGCTGTAGCTGCTGAAGGTGTCTTGCGGGCCGCTCTTTTGATAATTCTGGCTGTACTCCCGCACATGCCGGAGCGGATAGATGCCTGCTTTGGCCGCCGCAAGGTTGCGGTCGCTGATGTCGGTGGCGTAGATGGTGCTCTTGGCCAGCAGCCCTTCCTCTTTGAAGAGGATGGCTAAGGAGTAGGCTTCCTCGCCACAGGCGCAGCCAGCCACCCAGGCGCGAACGTGAGGATAGGTTTGCAGCAAAGGTATTACGTTCTCCCGCAGCGAACACCAGAAATCGGGGTCGCGAAACATAGCGGAGACTGTGACGGAAAAGGCAGCCAGCAGTTCATGCAGGAAGACCGGCTCATGCAGGAGCTTGGGAATCAGCGCGCTGGCATGGTCGATACCCTTCTGCTCCATCAGCTGGCGCAGCCGCCGCGTCACACTGGCACGCGCGTAGCTGCGGAAGTCGTAGCCAGAGCGGCGGCAGAGCGCTTCCAGCACCAGCTCGATCTCGACTGCCTCCAGCTCGGCTTGGGTCATTGGCCCGCTTATTTGTACAGCCAGACGCGCATCATTGATAGCAGGCGCTCAAGGTCGACTGGTTTAGCCAGATAGTCGCTGGCTCCGGCCTCAAGGCACTTTGTCCGATCCTCTTTCATCGCCTTGGCCGTGAGGGCGATCACCGGCAGGTCACTGAATTCCGGCTGCTCCCGTATCCTGCGGGTAGTCTCGTAGCCGTCCATTTCCGGCATCATGATGTCCATCAACACCAAGTCCACCGATCCGGCCTCGGCCAGTGCCTTCAGGGCTTTCTTGCCGTCTTCAGCAACAAGCACCTGCAAGCCCTTGCCTTCGAGTATGCCGGACAGGGCGAAGATGTTGCGCATGTCGTCGTCCACCACCAGCACCCGCTTGCCTAAAAAGATACCTTCTTGGTCATACAGACCTGCCGCATCGCCTCCCTGTGGGCTGCTCGGCAGTCGCCGCGACCGGTTGAGGATGAGCGAGATTTCATCAAGGAGACGATCTTTGGAACGGGCATTCTTGATGATGATGGATTCCGCATACTTTCTCAGCTCCTGCTCATCCTCGCGGTTCAATTCTTTGTCAGAATAAATGATCACCGGCGGCACATTGAGGTTCTTCTCAGTGGCCAACCGCCGCAGCAGCTCAAGACCACTGCAATCAGGCAGTCCTAAATCTAATACCATGCAGTCAAAGCGCTGGCCGCGCAGCAGAGAATGAACCTCCTCGCCGGTCTTTGCCGCCTTAGCCACAGTGTCCTCGCTGCGGACAAGCTCAAGCAAAGCAGCCCGCAGCACGTCGTCATCCTCCACCACAAGCAGCCGCTTAATCCGGCTGGCGATGACGGTCTCGAAATGGTTCAAGGCCTCGTCCAGCAAGGCCGGATCTTCTGGATTGACCAACACGCCTGCGGCTCCATGCCGCATCACCTCGGCGCAGTCCTCTGCCGGAGCAATGACATAGACCGGAATGCGCCTGGTTTTAGGATGAACTTTCAGATGCGTCAGGGCAGCCCACGCATCCATGGTTGGCAGGCGCATGTCCAGCATGATGCCCATCGGCTGATGCAGCTCGGCCAGCTCCAATCCCCGTTCTCCACTGGCAGCGGCCAGCAGCTTGAAGCCGCGCTCACGGCATTGCTCAATCAGAAGCAAGGAAAGTTCAGGATCGTCCTCAATGATCAGCATCAGCCGCTCCATTTCGTTCGATGTCGCGTTCTCGCTCCTGACTGTCGGTACGGGCTGTGCCTGCGGCTCGGCTATAGGAGCAGTGCTTGCCGCGTCGTCCGACAGCAGCGCGTCCTTGTCCCGCAGTGGCAGATAGAGGGTGAAGACCGCGCCCTGTCCCGGCTCGCTGCGCAGATGAATCTCGCCGCCAAGCAACGTGGCCAGCTCTCTGGAAATCGACAGCCCTAAGCCTGTGCCGCCGTATTTGCGGGCGGTGGAGCCGTCTGCCTGCTGGAACGCCTCAAAGATGATGTCCTGCTTGTCCGGCGGAATGCCAATGCCGGTGTCGGCAACGCTGATTGCGATGCTCTCTTCAGGGACAAGGCCCTTGGTGCGCAGCTCCGTGCCTGTGGGCGTTCTGGCGAAAGAAAGGGTGATGCTGCCCTGCTCGGTGAACTTGAGGCTGTTGCTGATGAAATTCTTGATGATCTGCTCTAGCCGGGCGCGGTCGGAAGCAATGCTGGCTGGCAGTTCATGGGCAACAGAGACCTCGAATTGCAGCCCTTTGGCCGCCGCCATGTGACGGAACATGGCTTTGGCGTTGTCGGCTACGTCGGCCAGCACCACTTCGGCCACATGCTTTGTCACCCGCCCGGCCTCAATTTTGGCTAAATCAAGAATCTCGTCGATGAGGTTCAGCAATTCTTCGCCGGACTCGACAATGATGCCTGCCGCCTCCTGCTGGTTTTTGCTCAGATTGCCCTCTCGGTTACTGCTCAACGAGCGGGCGAGCAGAAGCAGGCTGTTCATCGGTGTGCGCAGCTCATGGCTCATGTTGGCCAAGAACTCAGACTTGTATTTCGAGGCCAAAGACAAGGCCTTGGAGCGTTTCTCCAGCTCTTCCCGCACCTTGAGTAGCTCGGCGTTGCGCTGCTCTAACTGCTGCTTCTGCCCGGTCAGATCTTCGGATCTCCGCTCAAGAGAGGCATTGCTGATCTCCAGCTCGGCCTGCATCACTTGCAGCTCTTCGGCCTGCGACTCCAGCTTCTCGTTGTTGGTGCGCAGCTCCTCGGCCTGCCGCTGCGTCTCTTCCAGTAGCTCCTGCACTTGACGGCTCTGGGCTGTGGCAAAGGCAACAGCGACGCTCTCCAGCACATCGTCAAGAAAAGAAATTGCCGCGCCGGAAAAAGTCCGCAGCGAGGAGAACTCCAGCACCCCGGCGAGCTTGCCCTCATAGGTGAAGGGCGCGGCTAAAACGCAGCGCGGCGCAGTTTCACCTAAGGCGGAGCTGATTGGGATGTAGTCGTCCGGCAGATCAGACACAGTGATGATGCTCTGCTCGCGGGCCGCCTGTCCGGCAATGCCTTCGCCGAGTTTGATCTGCGCGTTGAGCCGCTTGCGCCTGCTGAAGGCGTAGCTGCCGGTCAGAGTAAGATTCTCGCCGCGCTTGTCGGCAAGATAGAGCGCGGCGGCCTGTGCGCCCAGATGTTTCGACAAGCAGGCGGCGATGCTGTGAGCCAGCTCCTGCATGTCAATTTTGCCGCGCATTTGGCTGGCCAGCTCGGCCACGCCGGTTTTGTGCCAAAGGCTGACTGAGACCTTCTCCGCCATGTGGTCCAAGGCATCAGCCATCAGACCGATTTCATCCCGTCGCCGCATGTTCAGCCGCTGGCTGAAGTCGCCGGACGCAATGGCCTCAGCCACCCGCGCCGCGTTTTTGATCGGCCTGCTGATGGACCGGGCGATGTAAGAAGCAATCAAGGCCATCATGGCAATGGTGACGAGCAAGGCGGCAGAGCCGCACGTCACCATTTTCATTTCCGCCTCCGAGGTGGTGCCGTCCATCAATCCTCTGTCCTTCATGGCCTCGGCTTCGCCAATTTCACAGACCAAGGCCCAGCGGGTATCGAAAACCTCCAGCGGACTCCACGACGACAGCACCCGGTTGCCGAGATAGTCATCAATGATTCCAGCACCGCTCTTGCCTGCCAAGGCGTTCCGCACAGCCTCGGTCGTCACCTTGTTGCCCTGCATGAAGGAGGCGGCGACGCTGTGATGGTTAGGATTGAGCAGCGAATCCGAGCGCATGTGGCTGTCCTGGCCGACCACATAAGATTCCAACGAATGCTCTTTCCCTAACGCGGTCTCCATGATACCGTTGATCAAATTCGGCGAAAGCTGAAAGGCCAAGTAGGCGATCACCATGTCCTTGTCTTTGACGCGGGTGATGAGAAAGGATGCCGGAGCGTTGCGCAGGGGCGGATAGGGGGCGAAATCACCGAACTCCGTCTCTACGCCGGGATTGGCCCGCAGTTCGGTGAAAGCCTTGCCGAGCGGACTGCTCCGCAGCGGCTCGCGGTTCAGCGAAAGGCCGAGGTCAGCCCCTTTGTTCATGCTGTAAACGACATGGCCGGTGGTGCTGATCAAGAACATGTCCTGCCAGTCCAAGCTGAGGCAGACATCCCGAAACAGCGGGTCGTAGATTTTGGCGGCGTTCTGCCAAGAAACAGAGCTGGCCGAATTGTCGGCGGCGGTGAAGGATTGGTTGAAAGACTTCGCCGCCTCGGTCAGCCAAGGGCTGCTGTTGACCAAGTGCAGCTGCTTCTCCAAGGCCTTGAACGCGGCAAGCAGCTGTTTCTCCTTGATCGAACACATCATTTCTAGCTGCTCGTAAGCGGCCCGCTCCACTGCGTCCGCGCCTTGACTGCCCACGTGCCGCAGAGCCTTTGAGGAGATGAACCAAAAAATGCCGCTAATTGACAGCAAGGCTGCGACTCCCAGAAGTAGATGGGAGGCGATCAGTTTTGCGCTCAGTTTAATATTCATGCGAGGAGAGCGGGTCGCCGAATGTTATTGTAATGTCATGAGATTCAGCCGCTTCGCCAAGGCTGACGAGGCCGAGCTGCTGATCACTACCTTGTTTCTGCCGGTTTCCTTGGCATAGCGCAGGGCTTGGTCGGCGGAGTTGAGGATGTCCTCACATTTTTTGGGACGATGCTTGATGTACGAGGCGATGCCGACACTGACGGTCACACGGATGGAATGCGACTGATTGATGAAATCTTTGACCAAACACAGCTTGCGCACTTTCTCCGCCGTGGCTGTCGCCTCGTCGAGATCAGATTTCGGCATCAGCAGAATAAATTTCTTGCAGCCGTAGCGGAAGGCAAAATCAACGCTCCTGATGCAGGACTGGAGCAGTCTGGCAAACTCCTGAATGACGTAATCGCCGAATTCATAGCCAAAAACATCATTCACGTTTTCAAAGCGGTCAAGATCAAAGATGACAACGGCAAGATCGCTGTTGGTCTTCCTGCATTTGTCAATCTCCTGCTGAATGATGTTCATCAGCGTCCGCCGGTTGTACAGGCCGGTCAGCTCGTCATGAACAGCTTGCTTCTCTAAAATTTCGTTCTGCTTCATCACCAACTGCTTGGTCTGCTCCAGCTCGATCACCAGCTCCCGCAGCTTCCGCTGCTGATGGTGCAGCTCAATGAAAAAATTTATTTTTCCGGCAAGAATGGCAGGCTGAAATGGTTTGGTGATGAAATCGACCGCCCCGGAATTGTAGCCCTTGAAGACATGATAGTTGTCTGAATATACCGCTGAAAGCAAAATTATCGGCAGTTTCTGGGTCTGCTCCCAGCCCCGGATGAGCTGAGACAGCTCGTAGCCGTCCATCTCCGGCATCCGCACGTCCAGAATGGCCAAGGCGAAGTCATTGCCATGCCGCAGAATTTCTTTGAGCGCGTTGTTGCCGCTGGTGGCTTTGACAAATTCCGCGTCAATGTCCTTGAAAGTGGTTTCCAACGCGAAGAGATTTTTTGGATTGTCATCGACAATAAGTATTTTCGCCTTGTGTTTGCTCATCATGCGTGCCGGATTGGATCAGAGTGGCTTGAGAGAGAAAATGCGCCGCCCGCGCAGCAGGTTGCGATGCTTGCAGCATCTTAGCATGGCAGGCGGTTTTCCGCAAAGCTGAATTTGCTCCAACTTTGAGCTGTGTCCGGCGCAAATCAAATGGCGAACGAGGCTTCCGGCGCGGAGCCGCTGTAGACCGAGACCCGGTTTTTGCCGTTGTGCTTGGCGTGATAGAGGGCTGTGTCCGCATGGCGGATCATGTCGCGCTGCCGCCGGGGCGGATCATCTCGGTATGAGGCCACGCCGACGCTGACGGTCATACTGATGGCATGAGGCAGGCTTTGGAAGAGCTTTTCCTCGCAGAGCCTGCGGATTTTTTCCGCTGTGGCCACAGCCCCGCGCAGGTCGGTCTGCGGCAGCAGGACGATGAACTCCTCGCCGCCGAAACGGAAGGCAAAGTCGGAATCGCTGATGCAGGAAAGGATGCGGGCAGCAAATTCTTTGATTACATAATCGCCGAAATCATGGCCGTAGGTGTCATTCACCTGCTTGAAATGGTCAAGATCGAAAATCAGCAGCGACAGATCGCCGCCGTCCTTGCGGCACCGGTCGGCCTCCCGCCGCAAGACTTTCGCCAGCTGGCGGCGGTTGTAGAGGCCGGTCAGCATGTCTTGGCTGGCCAGCTCCTCCAGCACCTTGTTCTGCTCCATCACCAAGGCTTTGGTCCGCTTCAGCTCCTTGATGATCTCTTTCAGTTTGAGCTGCTGATTGTAGATTTTGATGAAAAAGAGAATTTTTCCGGTCAGTGCCTCCGGCATGAACGGTTTGGCGAGAAAATCAACTGCCCCGGCGTTGTAGCCCTTGAAAATGTGGTAATTGTCCGAATAGACGGCAGACAGGAAGATGATCGGCAGATCCTCGCAGCGCCGCTGGCTGCGGATGCGCCGGGCCAGCTCGTAGCCGTCCATTTCCGGCATGTTCACGTCTAAAATGGCGACGGCGAAATCGTGTTTCCGAATCGCCTTGAGGGCCTCTTGGCCGCTGCTGGCCTCGACAATTTCGGCATCGATATTTTTGAGAAAAATTCTCAGAATGAACAGATTGCTCGGAACATCGTCAACTGCCAATATTTTGACTTTCTGCGCCATCTGCGTGCAATCTCCTGAGTTTCATTCAGCGGACTCTCAGTTTTAAGTATAGCACGTCCACAGCTAGCGTAGGTTCTGAATTTTCACTTGTGCGCGGCTCACCGGTCCCGGCTGAGGACATAGCCCGCCAAGCTGCGGAGCACTGTCACGCCGTCCTGCTGCCAGTCCTGATCAAAGCAGGACAAGGCGGCCAACCCAGCCGCCATTTCCTCCTCCGCCCGCTGGCGGCTGTACGTGAAACTGCCCAGCCGCTCCATCAGCTGCCGCACATAGGAGCAAGACGCGCTCAGACTGCGGCCCTCCTGCACGATCAGGAAAAGTTGGTCGTGTTCTTGATGGCCCGCCCTGCTCAGGGCGTGAATCAGGGGCAGGGTCATCTTGCCTTCAAGCAGGTCGTTGCAGGTCTTTTTACCGGTGGCCAGCTCGTCGCCGAGATAGTCGAGCAGGTCGTCGGCGATCTGAAAAGCCTGCCCGATTTTTTCGCCGTAGAGCACCAAGGCCGCAACATGATCCGGGCCGCCTTGGCCGTGCAGTGCGCCGACCGCGCAGGCCGCCCGGATCAGTCCTGCGGTTTTCTTGTCGACAATATCAAAATACTGCGCCTCTGTCACTGCCGGATTGGCGACGCGGCGCATCTGGAGGAATTCGCCGTCCGCCATGCCTGCCGCCGCCTCGCTGAAGATTTCCAAAGCCTGCGGCCCGGCCAGCGAGCCGATCAGGCGCATGGAGCGGGCGTGCAGCCAGTCGCCGGTGAGAATCGCCGCTGGCAGACCGTAACGGCTGACCACCGATTCCTTGCCCCGGCGGCTGTCGGCGTGGTCAAGCACGTCGTCGTGAATCAGCGTGGCGGTGTGCAGATATTCAAAAGCGGCGGCGATCTGGCCGAGCGTCCGCTCCTCGCCCTTGCCGCAAAGCCGCGAGCAGAGGACGGTCAACAGAGGCCGCAGCCGCTTGCCGCCGGAAAGCAGGGCGTAACGCAGCACCTCGGCTAAAAGCGGGTCGCAGCCGCGCAGGATATCGGCAAGATCAGCGCGGATGACGGTCTCAATTTCGGCGGCGTTCTGGGCGATCAGGGCAAACAGGGCGGCGGTTTCCGCTGCGGAGGGCTTCATCTTTTATTTTCTGGCAATGTTGAAATTAAGCAGAATATTCATGAGCAAACCTGAATAGATAAACTTTTGATATATTGAGAATAGGACTTACGCAGTTGAAACGAGAAATTCAACTATTACAGCAAGTTGTCTTTTTGCCGCATAAATCATCAGTTGAATAAAATCAACGGGTTGGCAATCGAACTGCGTAACTCATAGAGAATTGTTTAATTTGAACCTGAACAGTCAGAATACGCTGCGCCAATAAGTTGAAAATTGTCAGGATGTAAATCTATATTAGACACTTCGGATAATCTATTATTTATTTCCTTCTCAAGGAGAGAAAAATATTTTTGCGCTGTCTCTCTATCAAAAGAAACTTTTCCGTCTTTAGCTGATATTTGCAGCCATTTTGAAAAAATATCTGCATTTGTCTCGACCACTCCATTTTTATCCGCAAGGAAAGAGAAATATTCCTGCCGCATACGGATTCCTTGATCATTCTGCCAGTACAAGATAGCTGTCAGCACCGCTGAAGAAAGTCCCTGCAACTTTGCCACTCGCCCGTCAAATTCATATTTTTTTACATGATCGAGCATGTATCTAAAAAGATGAAAATTCATGTCCATCATATAGATATCCTTCCGCCTTGACGCTATACCACGATCTAATGTGATTTTTAGCTGTTGTCCCACTAACTGTAGCTCGTTCGACAGTTCTTGAGGAAGAAGTATCTTTATAACCTTTTCATCATGGCTTGTTTCAATTATTTTAATATCCAAAACAGGAATCATCCCCATGATAAAGGACTCGACATGACTCAATGCCATAGTTATTTCTCCTTTTGTTTCTTCAGGGAAATATCCTGATGCATATTCTAAAAGCTCACGTTGTTTTTCAACTGCATTTCGTGCTTTTTGTATGGCCTCATCAATTTCTTCTTTTGTATGCTCTACGGTGCTGTCTATCGATTTTTGCAAAATATCTTCTATATCAAGAGCGTCAACCAATCCTCCTATAATTTCCTCTTCCAAGCCTGGACGATACTCATCTCCAACAGCAGCCATATCTTTGATAACTTGTTCAATACGCTGATATAACACACCAAGAATGTTTCCATCTATTGAATTTGTCACACTGAGATTGAAAACGACAACTTTGTCCTTTTGCCCATATCTGTAAAGACGGCCAACTCGCTGCACTAAACGCATAGGATTCCAAGGTAGGTCATAGTTGATCATAATATGACACTTTCTCTGGAGGTTTATACCCTCGCCGCCCGCCTCAGTTGATATAAGAAAACGACCATCTTCTTCAAAATATCGTATAGAATTATCTCTTTCTTGACGTGACATGCTGCCATGCAGCAATGACACAGAGTTTTCTCCGAATCTATTTTTCAATGCATGAGTAATATAGTCTTGGGTTCCTCTATACTCTGTGAAAATAAGTATTTTTTCCTTTTCATTGCTTTGTATAATCTGAGAAATTATTTTATCGATCAATTCTTTCAATTTATTATCATTTTTAATGAGTTGAGCAGACTGCTCGATAAGTTCATCGAGTAGTTCTATTTCTCCTTCAAAAAATATTCCGGCAGCCTTGCGAGATTCTTCCCATTCTCCGCTAAACCGCTCATCGGCTGCAAGCTTATTTTCATTGAAAAACTTATCTTCTTTTTCATCATATTTTGTTAAACGATCTTTTCTGTTGACAAGAGAACGGTGAATAGCGGCGATGCTTGATGCGGCGAGCTTTCTGCAGGCAGCCATAACAAAACCGATTGCTCTTCCGCGAAAATCACCGCTTGCGTTGCTGGCAGTGTAACCTTTTCGTAGATATTGTTGCAATTTTTTGTCAAAGTCTTTGTCTTCCGCAGAAGATGCCACCTGAACAGTGCTGGTTATTTTTCCTTGAAAAATAAATTGTCCATCAATATCTGTGACATGCGCTTTATTGTTGCGTATCACCATGTCACGAAGAATATGAGGATGCGAAGACAACAAGCGGATTTCTTCTTTCAGCTCAGGCCTGATCAATTCAAGCAGAGCCTGAAATTTATCAGGCTTACCTTGGTGCGGGGTAGCCGTCAGCAAAATCATGGAATCAGTCTTCCTTCGCAATGACGCTGCGAGACGAAATCTTTCTGAACTTTGATATTTCATGCCATACTGAACCCTGCTCAAGCGATGCGCTTCATCAAAAATAATAATATCCCATCCATCAGCTCTGTGTAGCATCTGCAAATAATGCTCATTTTTCATCCTGTCTATAGAGCCGATGACAAAATTAAACATTTTCCAGTGTCTTTCTTCGGTTATATGAAAATCATCTCCATATACCTGAAAATCGCTGAGGCCAAATTTATGATGCAGCTCTTCTTTCCACTGATTGACCAAACCAGCAGGCGTGACAAGCAGAACACGGCGGACTGTTCCACGACGCAAGAGCGCAGACAGAAGCATTCCAACTTCAATAGTTTTACCGAGACCAACATCATCGGCAATCATCCAATTTAAATTTCCAGAGGCAAGTATATGATGCACTAAATGAATCTGATGCGGCAGCGGATCAATATTGAGATGAGACAATGCCCCTGTATTTTCATGCCACATCTCAATGGCATAGGCTAAATTTTTCAGCCTGAATTTTTCAGCATTGCCAGCTTCTCCTGTTTGTTGCAATTCAAAACGAGACCGCACTCCTTTAATTTGTTTTAAATTCTCAAAAGGAAGCCACCAGCGTTCTCCTCGTACCCGAAATTCAACAAGAACCTGATCTCTCTTGCCTATTCTTCTGTTTTCAAGCACAACCCCTTCACCAAGAGATGGCCGTATGCGTGATCTTGGAATATCCTGCACCTCCATGCCAATGCGAAAACCGCTGCGGAGCAGTTCAATTGAAATATTTTCATACTTATGGCTTTTCAGCCATTCAACCCTGCATCTTTTTATCCCGTTTACAACGGGATGTTCTCTGACAATGCCGTATTCGTCATTTCCATCTTTTTTTACCCAGCAGCCGACAACTGGAGTTAACTTGTCGAGTTTCATCGCAATAGCACCTCAGTCGAATAGATTTTCTACGGAACGAATGAATTTTAATGTCTTGCCTAAATATTCCTGATGAAAAACTGGAATATCTACAGAGCTTGGAGGGAAAAAATATTCATCTGGCATATCGTGTTGATTGGTCAAAATAGATGCCCAACCAAATTCATTATCCCAGCTATGGAGGCAGGTAATGAAATATTTATTGAAACTGGAGAACACATTTCTCTGGTAATCGCTGAAATACCAATGCTTATAAAGAGCGATTAAAAAATGTTCAGCTTCTTCCGGGCTTGGACATTCAGAAAATTTCCTTATGAACTTAATAGCAGTTGGCCAGCTAAGTATTCGATAATTTGATTTCTGTCCGCTATAAAATTCTGAATGTTCTTTCCATATTTCTTTTATATTCGCCGCTGATTCAATTTCATAAATTGTTGCACCATTTTCTAATTCTCTGATCAGTGCTTCCTTGCAAGCACCCCATCCGTTGGATATAAAAATTCTTGAAATAATTTCAAGATCACATGATTCAAGATCAAGTTTTATAGAAAGTTCAACGGCTTCTTGCGTTGCCCGTTCCTCCCGGCTCATCTTGCCGGAAATATCCACATCTTCGTATTCAGCTTCATAGTACTGATCATACTCACCAATATCAGCAGATAAACCGATGAAATCATATTCATCGTACGACACTACATCCTTTTCATTTACTTCTGTATATAAAATATAATCAAGATTGTTGTCTTGGCATTCTATTTTTTCAATATCGAGAAAACCACTGCCTTTTTCTGAAATATCTTCTTTTATTTCATCACGAAAATCATAACTATCAGATATATCTTTATTTTCTTTTTGAAATATCCATTCTAAATCAATATCTGAAAAATATTTATTTCTCCTGCGTTTTGTATCTAACGTTTCAATGCAATCATGCCTTTCTGAGTTTAACAATGATAAGTAATTAAAATTAATATATTTTACCGCTTTCGTAGAAGTGGTGTCCGTTTTTTTAGGGCGAGCTAATATATTATTGTTTATATAAGATAAATAATCTGTACAGTTGTTTGGGAAAAATCTGAACGAAACAAATGAGCATAAATTTGAATTTAAAAATATTTTTTGTAGATTATTTTTATAATCTTTTTGGTAGAAAGGAAAAACTAAACTGGCTGAATATACCGATAGTATCGTTTTTTGTTCGACCATTTTGATTTTTCTTTAGCTGTTTCGTTACCGATTTCATCATCGTAAGAAAAATATCGTCTCGCTTTTAGTGCCATCTCTTCAGATGAGATGTAATAATCTAGCTCATCTTTTGTAACGTGTTCACAATAATCTGTTGTTGCTCTATCAAATGGCTTCATAATTCGCCCTTGGCTGGGTATAATTGAATTTAGCTGAAATCATGGAGCAAAAAAACGCTCCACGTCCCGTAAATTCCGGGTCAGAGGCGAGGGCGGCAGATTGGCGATAAACCTGCTGCCGTAAGGTTTGGTGAAGAGGCGCACGTCAAGAACAGCAGCCACGCCCCGGTCTCCGGCCCGGCGCATCAGGCGGCCCACGCCCTGCCGCAGACTGAGAATGGCCCTCGGCACCTGAAATTCAAAAAAAGGATTGCCGCCAGCGATCTTGATCCGCTCAATCCGGGCCAGCAGCACCGGATCTGTCGGCACCTCGAAAGGCAGTTTGTCAATGATCACCATGCTCAAAGATTCTCCCGGCACATCAACGCCTTCCCAGAAGCTGGCCACGGCTAAGAGCACCGAATCGGTCTCCTCGGCGAAACGCTTGAGCAGGAGCTGGCGAGAGGCCGCGCCTTGACGAAGCAGGGTATAAGGCAGCGCGTCGCGCAGATTGTGCCAAGCCTGCTCAAGGGCCTGAAAGGAGGTGAAAAGCACTAAGGCGCGCCCGCGCGAGCAGATGAGCAGCTTTCTCAGCTCCTGATGCAGCCGCTCGCGATGGCCAGGGGCGTTGGGTTCAGGAAAACTGCTGTCCGGAACATAAAGCAGCGTCCGGCTTTTATAGTCAAAAGGTGAAGGAAAAACAAAGGACGGGCTGTCTTCCGGTAGGCCAAGCCGCTGGCGGAAATAGCCCGCGCTCAGGGTCGCCGAGGTGAAGACGCAGTGCCGCATCTGGGCGAAGAGCGTTTTTTGCAGATCAGCCGCCACATCAATCGGCGTAGCCGCGAGGCTCAAATTTTTCTCGCTCCGCTCAAACCAATGCACGTGGCTATTTTGCTGAAAGGCAGACTGAATGGTGATTCGCTCCAGACTTTCGCCCAGTTCCTCGCAGCGCGGCAGGAGCTGCTTCCACGGGCCGTCGTCGTTTTTTGCGCCGGTCAGTTCCAGCTGGTCGGCCAGCGCATGAAACGCAGCCAGCAGCGCGTCGTTGAGCGGCTTGAGCGCAGGAAAAAAATCAATCAGGGGAAAACGACCTTTGGCGGATGGAAAGAGGCTGAAAAAGCGTTCGCCGATGCCGGTCAGATAGTCAAAGGCGGCGAAAAGTTTTTTATGCTTCCGCTTGCCGCCGCTGTCCTTCGCGGCTTTTTCGACATCAGCGATCAAATCCAGTAGCTGGTAGCGCGAAAAGGACAGGCCGAAGAACTGGGCGGCAATGTCCTCCAGATGATGCGCCTCGTCAAAAATGACGCTCTCGCAGCGGGGCAGCACCTCGCCGAAGCCGCTGCGACGCAGAGCCAGATCAGAAAAAAGCAGGTGATGATTGACGACCAATATCTGGCAGGCGGCGGCCTCGCGCCGGACTTTGTTCAGATAGCAGCGGCTGTGGTCAGGGCAGTCTGAGCCGAGGCAGAAATGGGTCTGGCAGCAAATTTTTTGCCAGAGCGGCGAGCTGCCGGAAAGGCCGGGCAGCTCGGCCCGGTCGGCGAAAACGGTTTTTTTCAGCCAGGCGTGGAGCTTGGCTGTGGAAACGCCGCCGCTGTCTTCAGCGGAGAACAGCTCCAGTTGGCCGCCTGCGGTGAGCTGATGCCAGCGGTGCAGGCAAAGGTAATTCTGGCGGCCCTTGACGCACATTGCCTTCAGCTCTGGGGCGAGGTGCTCGCGGATGAAGGGAATTTCGCGGCTGAGAATCTGATCCTGCAAATTGCGGGTGTTGGTAGAAATCAGCGTTTTCCGCCCGCTGAAAACCGCCGGAACCAGATAGGCCAGCGTCTTGCCCAAACCGGTCTCGGCCTCCACCAGTAGGCAGGCCGCAGGCGGGCCGTCCTGCCGCGCCAGCAGCTCCGCCACTGCTTCAGCCATCCGCTGCTGGCCGGGCCGGGCCTCATGTTCCGGCAGGTGCCGGGCCAGCGCGCCCGCTGGGCTAAAAATGTCGTTCATCTGCTCCATAGGCTTTTCGCTCTCCTTAAAAGCTGTCAGCATAGCGTTGACGTTTTTCGGTTGTCAACAGCAAAGGCATACAGTATTACTGATTGACTTGGAGCGGCGGCTTCCGCAGCCGCCGCAGAACCTCCAACCGCAAAACGGCCATGTGCGATCCCGACTCTCTCAAATCCGCCGGTGTCTTGGATGACGATGCGTATCTGGAGGGTGACGAAGTCATCCTTGCTGTGGATGATTTTGTCCAAATCGCCGACATCATCAAGGCCTACCTCCAGCACCGCAGCCTTAAAACCCTGACCGCTGGCTCCGTCGCCGAGTTCCGCCAAATGCTCAAGCACGAACGGGCGGCCTTGGTGCTCTTGGACATCAATCTGCCCGACGGCAACGGGGTGGATTTGATCTCTGAAATCAAGGCCGCCGACCCGGACACGGCGGTGATCATGCTCTCCGGCGTAACCGACCTCCAGACCGCCCTCAAGTGCATCCGGCGCGGCGCAGATGATTATCTGACCAAGCCGGTGCAGTTCGAGCCGTTCTGGGAGACGGTGCGCAAGGTGCTGGAAAAACGGCGGCTGAAGATCAGCAACCGCCGCTATCAGCAGCAGATTGAGCAGGCCAATTTTCGCCTCCGGCTGATGCACGGCTTGGCCATGCGGATGAACACCGCCTACCTCAGCATGACCGCCTTGGATGAGATTCTGCGGGCCATACTGGTCGGCATCACCGCCAAGGAAGGGCTGGGCTTCAACCGAGCCTTTCTCGCCCTTTTCGACGACTCCGGCCAGACGCTGGAGGGACGGCTGGCCATTGGGCCGAGCTGCCGCGAGGACGCAGGCCGCATCTGGCAGGAGATCAGCAGCCGGGAGCTGGGCTTTCAGGATTTGATCGAATCCATCCGCAGGCACGGCTTCCATGAGGACAGCGAGGTGAACCGGATTGTCCGCGCCCTGCGCGTCAGCGCGGCGGACACCGAACACCTGCTCATCCGCTCGGCAGCCGAACGCCGCTCAGTCAATGTCAGCAAGGGCGCATGCGGCTGCGGCCCTGCGCCGCTGGAGCTGATGGGTCTGCTGGAGGAGGACAGCTTTGTCGTCGCGCCGCTTTATTCTCAAAACGCCTCGCTGGGCGTGATCATCGCCGACAACTTCGTCACCGAAAAGTTCATTGACGACGAGGCGGTCAAAGCCTTGGAGAGTTTCGCCAGCCAAGCCAGCTTAGCCATCGAGCACTGGCGCATGTACATGCGGATGGAGCGCAAGATCAAAGAGCTGGAGGCGGTCACCGAGGAGCTGGAGAAGAACAAAGACCTGCTGGTCGAGGCCGAGCGTTACGCGGCGGTGGGGCAGGTGGCGGCCCAGCTCGCCCACAACATCCGCAACCCGGTCACGGCCATCGGCGGCACGGCCCGGCTGCTGACCCGCAAGATCGAAGACGCGCAGCAGCTCAACTTCCTCAGCATGATGGTCAAAGAAGCGGTCAAGATTGAGCAGACGCTGGAGGATCTGCTTAATTTTGTCGACAAGGTGACTCCGGTCACAGAGACGGTCATGCTCTATCCGCTGCTGATGAAATCCATGATGCTCTTTTATCCGGCGATGCAGAAGCAGGGCGTGGAATATGAGGTGTTCCTGCCGGATCCGCAGTTCAGCTGCGAAATTGACCCCCGGCAGATGAAGCGGGTTTTTGTCCATCTGATCCGCAACGCGGTCGAGGCGATGGAGCAGGGCGGCAGGCTGGAGATCAAAGTGACAGCCGAAGGCGGGCTGATGCATGTCGCGGTGCTGGACAGCGGCATCGGCATCGCCGAGGCTGACCTCCTGCGGGCCGCTGATCCCTTCTACACCACCAAGACCGCAGGCACCGGCGTAGGACTGGCTTTGGTGGAGCGGATTGTCCGCGATCACGGCGGCAGCATGATCATCCGCAGGCGGCGCGGCGGCGGCACTGAAGTTATCCTGACTCTGCCGAAATAAGCGATTGCAGTTGCCAAAATCAGACGAAATTGATACAGAGGGGATTGCTTTTCCCAACCAATACTTTCTCACCGCATGAAGGAACACATCATGGCCCAAGAATCTCTCATCCGTCTTGCCGGGCGGGTGCTGCAAGTCCCGCCTTCTCCAACACTCGCTGTCAACGCCAAAGCCAAAGCCCTGAAGGCTGCGGGCGAGAACATCCTTAATTTCAGCGTCGGCGAGCCGGACTTTGACACGCCGGAGCGTGTCCGCGAAGCAGGCAAAAAGGCGATTGATGACGGCCAGACCCGCTACACCGCCGTGCCGGGCATCCCGGAGCTGCGCGAGGCGGTCGCCATGCGCTTCAAGGCCGATCATGGCTGGGATTATCATCCCGATCAGATTCAAATCTGCTGCGGCGGCAAGCACGGCCTCTACAACATCTTCCAAGCCATGCTCAACCCCGGCGACGAGGTGCTGGTACCTGCGCCGTACTGGGTTTCTTATCCGCCGATGGTGCAGCTTGCGGGCGGCGTGCCGGTTGAGGTGCCGTTAGACGAGGCGACTGGCTTTGATCTGAATCCGGCCACACTGGCGGCCAAGGCGACGGAGAAAACCCGCGCCATCTTCCTCAACAGCCCGTCGAATCCTGCTGGCTCAATCTTCTCAGAGAAAGCACTGCGGGCGGTGGCCGACATGGCCCTTGAGCGCGGCTGGCTGGTGGTCAGCGACGACATTTACGAGACCATCTGTTATCTCGACGGCAAGCTGCCGCACATTCTTGATGTCGAGCCGCGCTTGAAAGAGCAGACTGTGGTGCTCAACGGCGTGTCTAAATCCTTCGCCATGACCGGCTGGCGGATCGGCTACTGCGCCGGGCCTCTGCATCTGATCAAGGCAATGAACAAGGTGCAGAGCCATTCCACCTCCAACCCGTGCAGCCCGGCCCAATACGCCGCTTTGGCCGCCCTGACCGGCCCGCAGGATTTCCCCGGCGAAATGAAAAAAGCCTTCCTGCCGCGCCGCGATTTCTTTGTCCGCGATCTGGAGTCCATCGCGGGCGTGACCTGCGTCAATCCCAGCGGCGCGTTCTACGTTTTCCCCAACTTCTCCGCCTACTACGGCAAGTCCTTCAAGGGCAAGGCGATCAAGGATTCCGTGGCAATGGCGGATTACTTCCTTGACGAGGCCAAGGTGGCCTCAGTGCCGGGCGCGGCCTTTGGCGCAGATGCCTTTGTCCGCTTCTCCTTTGCCACCTCAATGGCGGTGATTGAAGAAGGCATGGCCCGGATCAAGAAGGCTTTGGCGGCCTTGGAAGGCTGAAGCAGCGGAGGCGGAGCGTTTTCCGCCTCCTTTTTTCTCCCCGCACTCACAGTTCAGCAGGAATGACTCCCTCCCAGAAAATGCTCGCCTTTGCTGGCACCTCCTCGTGGATTCGCAAAATGTTCGAGGAAGGCAGCCGGATGAAGGCGCAGTTCGGCGCAGAAAACGTCTTTGACTTCAGTCTCGGCAACCCGGACTTGCCGCCGCCGCCGCAGTTCGCGCAGGTGCTGGCCGATTTGGCGCAGAACGAGCGGCCCGGCTGCCATGCCTACATGCCCAACAGCGGCTGGCCTGAAGTGCGCACGGCGGTTGCTGCCCGGCTGGCGCAGGAGCAGGGCGCACCGGTCACGGCAGGCGACATCCTGATGACCTGCGGCGCGGCAGGTGCACTCAATGTGGTGATGAAGGCTCTGCTCGACCCCGGCGACGAGGTGATCATCATCAGCCCCTATTTTGTCGAGTACACCTTTTACATCGACAATCATGGCGGCATTGCCAAAATCGTGCCTGCGGACGAGGAATTCAACCTTGATCTGGCGGCGGTTGCCGCAGCCTTGAGCGAAAGAACCAAGGCGGTGCTGATCAACAGCCCGAACAATCCGACCGGGCAGGTCTATAGCGCGGAGTCGCTGGCCGCGCTGGGCCGACTGCTTGACAGCGCGCCTCGGACTGTCTGCCTGATCGCTGACGAGCCGTACCGCAAGATTATCTATGACGGCGCGGAAACGCCCTCGGCAATGGCGGCCACGGTCAATTCCATCGTGGTGTCGTCGTATTCCAAAGACCTGTCTCTGCCCGGTGAGCGCATCGGCTATCTTGCTGTGCACCCGGACATGCCGGACAAGGCCGTCCTGCTCAATGCCCTGACCTTGGCCAACCGCATCCTCGGCTTTGTCAATGCGCCTGCGCTGATGCAACGGGCGGTTGCGCGGCTGCAAAATGTGAGCGTGGACATGTCGATTTATGCCCGACGGCGCGAGCTGTTCTGCCGCGTCCTTGACGAGGCGGGCTTTGCATACGTCCGGCCCAAAGGCGCGTTCTACCTCTTTCCAAAAACCCCGATTGACGACGTGGAGTTCTGCAAGCTCCTGCTGGAGGAGCGGATACTGGCTGTGCCGGGCCGGGGCTTTGGCAGGCCGGGGCATATCCGGCTGGCCTTCTGCGTGGACGAGGCGGTGATTGCCAAGGCAGCGGCTGGCTTCAAGCGGGTGATGGCGGCCTGCGCCTGAGGATGCCGCAGCATGTTGACAAAGACCTGCTCCGGCAGCAGTTTCAGCGGGCTGCGGCAAGCTACGAGGCGCAGGCGCTTGCGCAGCGGCAGGCGGCGGACGAGCTGCTCAGTCTGCTGGCGCTGCATGGCAGAGGGCCGTTCCGGCGGGTGCTGGAGATCGGCTGCGGCTCCGGCCTGCTCACCCGCAGGCTGCTGGCCCGCGTCAGCAGCATTGAGGAGCTGACCCTCAACGACCTGACTCCGGCCCTGCCCGCCTGCCCGCCTGCCTGCTCCGCCCGCCTGCGCCTCCTGCCTGGCGACATTGAGACCCTGCCACTGCCCGGCCCCTTCGACCTCATCATCTCCTCCTCGGCCCTGCACTGGCTGCACGATCTGGACAGCCTGCTGAAGAAACTTTCTACACACCTCAGTCCCGGCGGCAGCTTGGCCTTTTCCCTCTATGGCCCGGACAACCTGCGCGAGATCAAGGCACTGACCGGCCTCGGCCTGCGCTACAGCAGTCTGGCCACAGTTGCGGCCATGCTGCGGGACAGCGGCCTTGCCGTCCTACACAGCAGCGAGGAGGCCGCAGTGCTGCATTTCGCCAGCCCGCAGGATATCCTCCGCCATCTCCGCCAGACCGGAGTCAACGCCCTCAGCCGCGAGCCGTGGAGCCGCGCCCGGCTGGAGCGCTTCTGCGCCGAGTACCGCGCCCGCTTCAGCGCAAGCGGCGGGGTCGCCCTCACCTATCATCCCATGTATTGCATAGCCAAGCGTCTGCCCTGAAAGCAGCGCAGACATCGCCCGCGCCGTCCTTGTCCGTGCGCAGGGCGTATGCCATAGGTCTGTCTGGACAAGGAGGCTCCTTGCTGTTTTGCGAGAAGGAGCCTTCTCGTCTTGCGGCAAGGCGCCTTGCTGTTGTACGAGAAGGCGCCTTGCTGTTTTGCGAGAAGGAACCTTGCTGTTGTACGAGAAGGATCCTTGCTGTTTTGCGAGAAGGATCCTTGCCGCAAAAAAGGAAGGAGCCTTGGAAAGGTGGACGGACGGAGGCGCTGCGGGTGCGAGCGGCAAAGAGGAGCCGTCTTTACCGCATTCCAGCCATTGACCGCAAGAACCTGATGAACGCGGCCCGCGCAGCCGGGTCGGCGATGGCTTCGGACATGGCTTGAATCTGCGCCTCTTCGGTAGGATCAACCGGGGCAGGCGGCGGGACGGGCTTCTGTTCGGGCAAGGCAGGGAAATCAGCGGGCTGGAGCGTCCAGCGCAGGTCGATGACCTGCGGGCCGCCGTATTCCTGGAGGAAGTCGTTGACCTTGATCAGCAGCTCCGGCTTGGCGAAGCCGAGCTGCTGCATCCAGATCGCGTGGGTGGTGTAGATCCACAGCTCGGAGCCGAGGAAGTAGGCGGGCAGGCTGTTAGCGGCCAGGACCGGGCCGACCATCTTCGGCCAGCGGCGGGTCAGACCGAGCAGGTATTTCTGGTGGCCCCAGTGCTCGGTCAGACCGCCGAGGCCGTCGGCCAGCGGCTTCAGCTCATCCTGCCCGGCCACTCTTCAGCTCGCCACAGCAAAGGTCAGCTTGCGGCTGAGCGCGTCCACCTGCACTAACCGCACCCGGATTGAGTCGCCGAGACGGTAGCGGCGGCCTGTGCGCTCGCCGAGCAGCTGGTGGCCGGTGCTGTCGTGGCGATACCAGTCGTCCTTCATCTCCTTGACCGGCACTGCGCCGCTGATCAGGCATTCAACCAGCTCGACAAAGAGACCGAAGGAAGTCACGCCGGAGATGACCGCGTCGAACTCCTCCGTCACCCGCTCCCGCAGGAAGAGCACAGCCAACCGGGCCTGCGCGTCGCGCTCGGTCTCCACCGCTGTCCGCTCCCTGCCGGAGAGAAAGCCGCCTGCGGCCTCCAGTGTCTCGCCCTCAGACAGCACAGGCGCGGTCTTCTTCTTGGTCAGCAAGTTCTGGAGGACACGGTGGGCGACCAGATCGGGGTAACGGCGGATGGGCGAGGTGAAGTGGAGGTAGTACTCGGCGGCAAGGCCAAAGTGGCCCAGGTTCTCCGGCGTGTATCTGGCCCGCTGCATGGTGCGCAGGAGCAAGTTGTTGACCACGTACTCCGCCGGGCTGCCCTTGGTCTTGGCGAGCACCTCGGCGAACCAGGCCGGGCCGATGGAATGCTTGGGCAGTACCACGCCCATCGCAGCGGCAGTGGCGATGAAGTCGCGCACCTTCTCCGGGTCGGGATTCTCATGCACGCGGAAGAGCACCGGCAGCTTCGCCTTGTCTAACTCCTCAGCCACGGCCTCGTTGGCCGCAAGCATGAACTCCTCCACCAGTAGATGGGCCTGATTGCGCTTCATCCGGCTGACTGAGGCGATCCTGTCGCCGTCAAGGCGTATGTCCGCTTCTGGTATGGTGAAGCCGAGCGAGCCGCGTTGGCTGCGCTGTACAGCGAGCAGGGCGGCCAGCTCCTTGGCCTTCTCCAGCATGGGCAGATGCGCCTTGTGCGTCTGCCGGGCGGCTTTGTCGCGCAGATAGATCAGCTCGTTGACCGTGTCGTAGGTGAAGCGGCAGTGGCTGAGGATCAGGCTCTTGGCGAACTTCGCCCCTGTCCGGCGGCCTTGCTCATCAAAGTCAAGGATGGCGGTGAAGGCGGGCCGATCCTGATCAGGCACGAGCGAGCAGAGATCATTGGAGAGCCGCTCCGGCAGCATCGGCAGCACCATGTTGGGCAGATAGACGCTGGTGCCGCGTTGGAACGCCTCGCGGTCAAGAGCAGTGCCGGGCCGGACGTAGTGGCTGACATCAGCGATGGAGACAAAGAGCCGGTAGCCCTGCTGCGTCTTCTGCACGCAGACCGCGTCGTCAAAGTCCTTGGCTGTGGCCCCGTCTATGGTGACATGGCGGAGATGGCGGAGGTCGCGCCTGCCCTTGTCTAATTCGGTCAGCGGCACGAGCGCGGCAACCTCGGCCTCCACCTCCGGCGGGAAGACGCGGGGCAGGTCAAACTGCTGCACTGCCATGCGCAGCTGCACCGGCACGCTGTCCGGCGGCCCCAGCACTTCCACCACCCGGCCCAGCGGCTGCCGCTGCGGCGTGCCGTAGTCAAGCACCTCCACCAGCACGGCCATGCCGTCCTCGGCATCCATTGACTCGCTCCTCTTAACACGGACAGTGAAGGGCAGCTTGTCGCTGTCCGGCGTGACTTCGCCCATGCTGCGGCCGCCCACGTAAATGCCGCAGAGATGGGTGTAGGCGCGCTTCTCAATCTCCACCACCTCGCCTTCAGGCCGCGAGGACGACGAGCCGAGCATCCGCACCAGCACGGTGTCGCCGTGGCCCGCGCCGTTCAAGCCTGAGGCAGGGATGAAAACATCCTTCTGCTGCCGGGACACGTTGCCGTCTAAAACCGCGAAGCCGAAGCCCTTGCTGGTCATTGAGAGCCGTGCCCGGAGCAGATCGCGCTGCGCCGCCGCCTGCCAGCACTGGCCGCTGCGGCTGACCTGGCCCGCCTTCTCCAGCACGCCGAGGGCCTCCTTGACCAAGTTCCGCTCCTGCTCCGGCAGGCCGAGGCCGCCGCAGACAGCGGCCAGCGTCAGCGGCTCCTGCTGGCGGCTGAGGAAGGCGAGCAGCCGCTCGCTCAGAGGAATGTCCTGCTCATGCCGTTTTCTGCGGGGGTGGTGATGATGGTCCTGCCGCCGCTTGTCTTTTTGTCGTTTTGGTGCCATGCCGCTCCTTTTATGACGGAACACTGTTTGCTTATCTAAGAGCATCAGTGTACACTACAAAGCCGCAAAGAGGAAGCCCGCAAAGGACGGAAGCATGGACCCGAAACGATTTGACTTGGAACAGTACCGCCGCGAGATGGAGGCCCTGATCGGCAGCGGCCCGGCAGCGCGGCTTTTCTACGAGGCGCTGGACTTCGCCGTGGCCGCCCATGAGGGGCAGATGCGGCGCTCCGGCGACCCCTACATCATCCATCCCTGCTCCACCGCCCGCATTCTCGCTGAGGAGCTGGACATTAAGAATGCCGAGATCCTCGCCGCCGCCCTGCTCCACGACACCATTGAGGACGTGGAGGAGATTGTTCCGGCCCTGATCCGGGAGAAGTTCGGCCCGACGGTCGAGGCCATAGTTGTCGGCTGCACCAAGGTCAAGCACCACAGCGGCGACAAACAGGCCCTGAAAAAACTGGTGCACCGCCAGCTCTTCACTGGCGCGGCGGCGCGGCCTGAGGTGATGATCGTCAAAATCGCCGACCGCCTGCACAACCTGCGCACTCTCGACTCGATGCCCCGCCACAAGCGGCAGCGCATCGCCGACGAGACGCTGGACTTCTACGCGCCGTTAGCCACCATTCTTGGTCTGTTCGCGGTCAAGCGGGAGCTGTACAACCGCGCCCTGCGCAACAAATTCCCCAAGCAGGGGCACAAGCTCCAGCAGCATATCGGCAGATTAGAGAGCAACCCGGCCCTCGCCGCCTTGACCGCGAAGATTGAAAACGCCCTGAAAGCGGCGGGCATCGCGGCCAGCGTGGTCATCCGCACCAAGGGCCTCTGGGGCTATTACGATCCGAAGAACCATCTTCTGCGCACAGAGATTGACATCCCGCAGGAAATCCTGATCACCACCGGCGAGCGGATCAGCTGCTATCAGATCCTCGGCATCCTCAACGAGATCTTCCCGCCAGTACCGCGCACCATCCGCGACTTCATCGCCAATCCCAAGCCCACTGGCTATCAGGGCCTGCACGCCAAGGCGATCATTGACAGCGGCAAGTATCTCTTCAAGATACGCACTGAGGAGATGGCCCGTAGCGCCCATTGCGGATTGGTCAAAGACTGGAACCCCAGCGACCGCAAGTTAGACCGTTTCCTCAGCGAACTGAAGGAGATGTTCGACATCCTCGGCAGCGACGACGCGGTTTCCTACCGGGACATGATCGCGGCCAGCGGGCGCAAGGAGATTTATACCTACACGCCAGACGGCGATCTCATCTGCCTGCCTGTGCATTCAGCGGTTTTAGACTTCGCCTTTCACATCCACACCGACATCGGCCACAGCTGCGTCGGGGCGATGATCGGCAAGCAGCGGGCCGAGCCGGGCGACATGCTCCAGGACGGCAGCGTGGTACGCATCATCCGCCACAACACGCCGGTTGATTTTGATCTGGAAATGCAGGTCAAATGCCAGACCCCCCGCGCCCGCAGCGAGCTGGCCAAAGCCTTCCGCGAGCGGATCAAGCACGTGGCGGTCAGCACCGGGCAGGCGGTTCTGGAGCAGGAGATGCGCCGCTACGGCCTGCCCTTTGACCTGATTGAGCATCCGGGCATGGAGCATATTCTGCTTTATTTCAACATTTCCTCCAACGAGGAGTTGCTCCAGCGGGTCGGGCAAGGCCGCATTCACATGCGCGAGCTGATTTATGAAATCAGCAGCGGCCTGCTCCAGAACCGGGACATGGTGCTGCATCAGCCCACCGGCATTCTCAACCGCATCGAGCTGACCACTATTGACCCGGTGGTGGTAAAATCCTCGGCCTGCTGCCGCCCAACGCCCTTGGACCGGGGGTTAGTCGGCCTGCTCAGTCTGCGCGGCATCTCCCTCCACTGCAAGGACTGCTTCCAGCTGAAAAAAATGAAATTTCAGCGCGAAGACGCGGTGGAGGTGCGCTGGCGGCAGAGCAGCACGCTGGTGCCCAAGCCGCAGAAATTCATTGTCGCCGAGATTACGTCCAAATACCTCTTCAGCCGCTTGGCAGAGGGGCCGGAAGAGCTGCGGGTGACGCAGGTCAGCCGCCTGAGCGGCAGTCCAGTCGCGGCGGTCAGCACTTGGGAGGTGCAGTTCAGCGTGGCCAACCTGCTCGGCCTGAAACGGGTCATCCGCCACCTCGACCGCTCCTTTCTCACCTACAAGTTTGATTTCCGGCAGTAAGCGCAAAAAACTTGCGCAATTGCCGCAAATATGGTTCTGATACGGGTGCGGCATCCGCCGCTGTCCATCCAACCCACTCCCTGCGAGGTCTGTCATGGAAGAAACAAGCTGGCTTGCTGAACTGCTCGCCAACAACTTTGCGCGCGGGCTGGCGGTCGGCCTGCTGATCGCCTTCGCCTTCTGGCTGCGCTCGGTCATCAAGGTGCGGACGCTGCACGGTGACATCCGCAAGCTGCGCGGGCACTTGCAAACAAAGTTTGAGATTGAGTCAACGGAAAACGAGCGGCGCAAGGAGGAACTGAATCAGCTCCGTCAAGAGCGCGACAATCTCCGCAACATGATTCAAGTGCTGAACCAGAAGCCGGGCAAGCAGGAAATCCGCCAGGCGCAGGTCTATCAGAAGACGGCGGAGATCATGTTTGAAAAATCGCCCGGCTTTGCTCCGGTGTGGCAGATCACCCTGCGCGAGGCTGAAGAGGAGATGCGCAACGCCGAGAAGGGCCTGATTCCCTTCTTCAAGCGGATCACCTCTAGCAGCCCGGCAGCTGCGCCCGCCGCTGAATCTAAAATGCCCCAGCATGGCAAGCACCGTCTTGAGCTGGACGACCCGGCCAACCTCTGATTTTTCCCCAGAATGTCTGAGATGCTGTCTGAACCGCAGGCTGCGGTCATGCCCGGCTGCGGCCTGATTTTAGTCCGGCCCAAATACCCGGAGAACATCGGCGCGGCGGCCCGCATCGCCTGCAATTTCGGCCTCGGCCATCTGACTGTGGTGGCCGACGAGCCGCCGGATCAAGAGCGGATGCTGAAAATGGCCACGCACAAGGCCGCCCATCTGATTGAAAATTTGCAGCTCGTCAGCAGTACCCGCGAGGCCGCCGCGCCGTATCAGTTCATCGTCGGCACCACGGCCCGGCAGGGCAAATACCGGACAGTTGAGGTCAGGCAGCCCCGCGAGGTCATGGCCGAGCTGGCTCCGCTCATCGCTGACGGCAGCCGGGCGGCCCTGATGTTCGGCCCGGAAAGCAGCGGCCTGAGCAATGAAGACCTTGACCTCTGCCAGTTCGCCCTGACCATTTCCACAGCAGATTTTTCCTCGCTCAATTTGGCCCAAGCCGTGGCAATCTGCGCCTATGAGCTGCATCTGGCCGCCGGGAATGCCATGCTACAAAGCGGCGGGAGCAGCTACGCCAATTCCCACGAGCTGGAGGGCATGTACGAACATATTGACCAAGCCCTGAGCCGCATCGGCTTCCTCCACGACACCAGCCGCAGCTACTGGATGCGCAACATCCGCCAGTTCCTCAGCCGCACCAAGGTGAAAAAGAAGGAAGCCAGTCTGATCCGGGGCGTGTGCCGGAAATTCCTCTGGCACAGCGGCGGCCAAGGCTGGGTGCCGCCGGAGCGGAAAAAAGGAAGCACTGAAGAACAATGATCGCTATTGCCCGTTTTTTCACCCCTTTTCTCATGCCGCTGCCTCTTGGGATACTGTTCATCCTGCTCGGCCTGCTCTTTGTCCTGCTCACACTGCGGAGACCGGCTGTCATCGCCCTTCTGTGCAGCTTGTTGATCTTTCTATTCTTCGGCTACGGCCTGCCCGCCCGCAGCAGGCTGCGCGACATAGAGCGGCAGTATCCGCCCCTTCAGCTGACGCAGCTGCCGGATGAGCAACGGCAGCAGATCAAGTTTGTGGTGGTTTTAGGCAGCGGCCATGTCAGCGACCCAACGGTGCCGGAAACCGGCCAGCTCGGCACGGCCTCGCTTTACCGCCTTTTTGAGGGCATCCGTCTGCATCGCGAGCTGCCGGAATCCTGGCTGGTGGTCAGCGGCGGCGCGAGCCAGGAAGATCCGCTGGCCAACGCAGCGGTGGTGGGCCGGACAGCGCAGCAGCTCGGTGTGGACGGAGGCAGGCTGGTGATTGAGGACCGGTCCCGCGACACGGTGGAGGAGGCGCACCTGCTCGCACCGCTGCTGAAGGACGCGCCGTTCATCCTCGTCACCTCGGCGGCGCACATGGGCCGGGCCATGAAAATATTTCAGGCTGAAGGGCTGCGACCGCTGGCCGCGCCGACTGATTTCATTCTCAAAGACCGGCAGCGGCTCTCCTCTGCCAGCCTGCTGCCATCCAGCTTTAATCTGGGACTGTCCGAGCAGGTTGTTTACGAATGGCTGGGCAGTGCCTGGAGCACTGTTTCACAATAACCGCAGCGGACTGAACCCGCCGCATTTTCCACAACTCGACAGAGTAAGATGAAAAAAGTCCGCAAAGCCGTCATCCCGGTCGCCGGTCTCGGCACCCGTTTTCTGCCCGCGACCAAGGCCATTCCCAAGGAGATGCTGACCATAATCGACCGGCCCACGATTCAGTATATTGTGGAAGAAGTTGTCGCCTCCGGCATTGAAGAGGTCATCCTGATCACCTCGGACGGCAAGTCGGCGATTGAGAAACATTTTGACTATGATTATGAGCTGGACAACGTTCTTAGGCAGAAAAACAAGCAGGAGCTGCTGGCCGAGCTGGATCATATCTCCAATCTGATTGAGGTGGTTTCCGTGCGGCAGAAAAAACCGCTCGGCTTGGGCCACGCCATCTGGATGGCCCGCAAGGTGGTGGGCGACGAGCCGTTTCTGGTGCTGCTCGGCGACGACCTTGTCCGCAGCGAGACACCCTGCTGCCGCCAGATGCTGGATCTTTATGAGCAGGTTGGTGAATCCATTGTCGCTGTCCAGCGAGTGCCGATGGAGCAGACAAGCAGCTACGGCATAGTTGAGGGCGAGGCGACCGAGCAGGAGCGCACCTATAAAATCAGCCGGATGGTGGAGAAGCCCGCGCCGGGCATGTCGCCTTCCAACATGGCTATCATTGGCCGCTATTTGCTAATGCCGGAGATTTTTGATATTCTCGGCACCACCACGCCCGGCCACGGCGGTGAAATTCAGCTCACCGACGCGCTCCAAGCCCTTTCCAACCGGCGCGGCATGTACGCCTATGAATTTCAGGGTCGCCGCTACGATGCGGGCGACAAGCTGGGCTATCTGAAAGCGATTGTTGACGTGGCCATGAGTCATCCTACACTTGGCGAGGCGTTTAAAGAACATCTTAGATCGGTCTGCCCCTGTGCATGCAAAACAACATGCCGTCCTTGATTCGATCTGGCGGCGTTTTTGCTCCGCATGAAGCTGCACGAAATCGCTGTCGCCGCGCCGGTTCCCGGCTCACTGACCTACAGTTTTCCTGCCGCGCTTCAGCCCGGCATCCGGGTGCTGGTGCCGCTTGGCAGCCGCCTTATTGTCGGCTACGTGCTGGCGCAGCTGCCGGACAACGAGCAACTGTTAGTTGAAATCGAAATCAAGGCGGTCGCCGACTGCCTTGATGCCTACCCCGTTTTCCCTGCCCAGCTTATTCCTTTTTTCCGCTGGATGGCGGAGTACTATCATCATCCGATTGGCGAGGTCATCCGCACCGCTTTGCCTGCCGGGCTGTCCGGCACTTCCAGCGGCGCGGCGGCCAAGGCCAAGACGGAAACCGTTGTTCGCCTCTGCGCCCCGCTGTCCGATCAGCCTGCCGCCGCGCTGAAGAAATCTGAGCAGAAGACCTTGGAACTGTTTTATCAGCACTGCGGCGGCAGTCCGGTCATGCCGCGCCGCGAGCTGACCAAACTGTATTCCGGCGCGGGCAAGGCTCTGAAGGGATTAGCAGAATCCGGCCTGATCACGCTGGAAGGGCGGCATGTCTATCGAGATCCTTTTGGTGAGCTGCTGCCGTATTCCGACCGACCGGCGGAGCTGACTACGGAGCAGACGGCGGCGGTCAGTGCGCTCACCGCCGCGATTGACGCAGGCGCATTTCAGACCTTCCTCCTCCACGGCGTGACTGGCAGCGGCAAGACAGAGGTTTACCTGCGGGCGGCGGAACACTGCTTGGCGCAAAAAAAAAATGTGCTGGTGCTCGTGCCAGAGCTGGCCTTGGCTTCGCAGATGGAAGGCCAATTTTATTCCCGCTTCGGCGAGCGGCTGGCCGTGCTGCACAGCGGCTTGTCTGACGGCGAGCGTTTTGACCAGTGGCAGCGGATTCTGCGGGGCGAAGCGAAAGTCGTGGTCGGGGCGCGGTCAGCGGTGTTCGCCCCGTTCCCCGATCTGGGTTTGGTCATCGTGGACGAGGAGCACGAGGCGGCTTACAAACAGGACGACGGCCTGCGCTACAATGGCCGCGACATGGCTGTGCTGCGGGCGCGTTTCGCCTCCTGCCCGGTGCTGCTCGGCTCGGCCACGCCTTCGGTGGGCAGCCTGTATCACGCCGAGCAGGGCAAATACCGCCTGCTCATCCTGCCCAAGCGCATCGGCGGCCAAGTCATGCCGAATGTGGAATTAGTTGATTTAAGAAAGGAAAAACGCGGGCGGAAGGACTGGTTTTTCTCTGACCGGCTGCTGGCCGCGCTGAAGGAAAATCTGGCTGCCAATCTGCAAAGCCTGCTCTTTGTCAACCGCCGGGGCTACGCCGCCTTCATGCTCTGCCGGGACTGCGGCGCGGTGGCGCGCTGCCGCAACTGCCGGGTTTCCCTGACCTTGCACCGGGGCCGCAACCAGCTGATCTGCCACTACTGCGGCTACACGCTCAGGCCGGACATCATCTGCCCGGACTGCGGCTCAGGCGATGTGGTCGGCCTCGGACTTGGCTCGGAGCGGGTGGAGGCGGAGGTGCGGCGGCTTTTTCCTGAAGCCAGAGTGGCTCGTTTGGACAGCGACGCGACCGCAGACCGGCGGGCGCAGATCAGTCTGCTGCGGCAGGTGCGCGAGCAGGAAATTGACATTCTGGTCGGCACGCAGATGGTGGCCAAGGGGCTGCATTTTCCAAAAGTGACCTTAGTCGGGGTGGTCTGGGCGGACAGCGGCCTCAGCCTGCCTGACTACAAGGCAGCGGAGCGCACCTTTCAGCTGCTCGCACAGGTGACAGGCAGGGCGGGACGGGGCGAGCTGGCGGGCAAGGTCATCATCCAGACGCATCAGCCGGGGCATTATGTGCTGACCGCAGCCCGCGCTCACGACTGCCGCGCTGTCTATGAGCAGGAAATCGCTCTGCGCTCCATGCTCGGTTATCCACCCTTTGGCAGGCTGATCAACCTTCGCTTCAGCGGGGAAAATGAATCGCAGGTTGAGGCAGCGGCCAAAACAGCGGCGGCACTGCTGCGGGCGGTCATCTTACAAAACAGCCTGCCTGCGGACATCCTTGGCCCGGCCCCGGCCCCGCTCTCGCTGATCAAGAATCGCTTCCGCTGGCAGCTCCTGCTGAAAGGAACGCGGCCGGAAATTCTGCACTGGCTCTGTGATCAATTGCTGCGGGAAAAAGGAAAAATCTGCGGGAAAAAGGTACGGCTGACGGTCGACGTGGACCCGGAGAACATGATGTGAGGGCAAAAAATACCCCGGCAGGAAAAAAAAGGAGGAGTAAACCTGCCGGGGTATCGGGTTGAGCGTGGTTGGCACTGCTTTGCTCCGAAACAACTGGAGTTTTTCTATCGGCGGAAAAATGCCCCGGCAGGAAAAAAAGGAGGAGTAAACCTGCCGGGCCATCTGGGTTGAGCGTGTCAGTTGCGCCGCATCACTCTGCATTGACAGAGTTTGTTGCACAGCAGTCTTGCCGTGAGGCGGCACGGCCCGCTGCTGAAAAAAATACCCCGGCAGGAAAAAAAAGGAGGAGTAAACCTGCCGGGGTATCGGGTTGAGCTTGTTATGCTGAATCAGGAACCCTGCGCTGCGGCAAGAACCCCTTTCCGATACGGGATGCCATGCTTGCGGAGCAGATTCCCGTAGTCGCCGCAGAGCTGATTCCAGTCCTTCTTCAGTCCGCAGCTGCCCATGAACTCCATGACGATGCCGGGCAGCTGGAGAAGGAGTCCGGTTTCATGCGCTTTGAGAACAACCTGATCACGCAGACTGAACAGCCCTCCGGCCAGCTTGGCGGACAATGTAAGACCGCTTCCTGCTTCGCCCGCCAAGGAGCAGGCTGCCGCCTGCCTTGACACCATATTTTTCAAAGCGGCTTTTTTAGTTTCAAAAAGCATCGCTTCCCGTTCCGCCGACATTTTTTGGGGAAGCGGACAGAACCGTGATGCTGCATCGCAGGGCTGCGATTCCGCAGCGTACAGGCTGGCCGCTCCTGCTGCGCTGACTGCGATGGCTGCGGCAATGATAACTTTTCTCATCTTTATAGTGCTCATTCTCCACACGCCTCATTATGTTCGCTTGATCTGAGTAATGCTAAATCCGTGCCAGTTTCATTATATAATGAAAAATAGTGGCATGTCACCGGCAAAAAAGATTTTTTTTGTTTCCAGCGTCAGACGGGGCACTTGCCGCATGCTACAGTGTGGGTAAGTTTTACACAGATCAGCCTGTGCTGCGGGTAAAAATTACCCGCCTCCGCAAGGCGCGGGTGCCTGTTCTTTCAGCAAAGGCGCATACCTTTTGACGGGCCGCGCCGGAGCGGGTACACTTGCGCTGTTTTCCCGCCCCCCAGAACCCTTGCAAGGCAGACGACGACGTGACTGAACAGCATCAATACGACGAATCGAAGATCAAAACCCTCAGTTCTCTTGAGCACATCCGCAAGCGGCCCGGCATGTACATAGGCCGCCTCGGCAGCGGCTCAGACCCGGACGACGGCATCTACATCCTGCTGAAAGAGGTGATCGACAACGCGGTGGACGAGTACATCATGGGCTGCGGCAAGCAGATCGAAATCGCCGTGGATGCGGAGGGCCACTGCCGGGTGCGCGATTATGGCCGAGGTATTCCGCTGGGCAAGGTGGTGGACTGCGTCTCAATGATCAACACCGGCGCGAAATACAACACCGAGGTCTTCCAGTTCTCGGTTGGCCTGAATGGCGTGGGTACCAAGGCAGTCAACGCCCTGTCCGAGCAATTCATGGTCTGCTCGCACCGCGAAGGCCGGTTCAAAAAAGCGTTTTTCGCGTATGGCGTGCTGGCGCAGGAAGAAGAGGGGGCTACCGCAGAGCCGGACGGTACGCTGGTCGAATTCCTGCCGGACAGAAAGCTCTTTGCCGATTTCACCTTTGATCTCGCCTACGTCGAGCAGCGGCTCTGGCGGTATGCCTATCTCAACGCCGGGCTACGTCTGCGCCTGAGCTGGGCTGATGCAGCCGAGCGGGAATATCTTTCCCGGCGCGGCCTGCCTGATCTTTTAGCCAAAGAATTGGACGGCGGCGGCATTTATCCGGCCATCGAGCGCAAAGAGCAGGCTCTTGAATTCGCCTTCACCCACACCGAGGACTACAGCGAGACCTATTACTCCTTTGTCAACGGCACGTACACTTCCGAAGGCGGCACACACCTTTCCGCCTTCCGCGAAGGCATCCTGAAAGGGGTGAACGAGTTCGCAGGCAAAAAATACACAGGCGAGGATGTGCGCGACGGTCTGGTCGGCATTCTCGCGATCAAGGTGCAGGAGCCGGTCTTTGAGTCGCAGACCAAGAACAAGCTGGGCAACACCGACATCCGCGCCTGGATTGTCAACGCGGTGCGCGAGGCCGTGGCTGACCATCTTTACAAGAACCCGGAGACGGCGGAAATCTTTCTTGCCAAAGTGCAGCGCAACGAGCGGATGCGCAAGGAGCTGCAAAGCGTGCGTAAGGAGGCCAAGGCGCAGGCGAAGAAGGTGGCCTTCAAAATTCCGCAGCTCAAGGACTGCAAGCACCACCCGCAGCCGGGCAAGCCCTCGCGGCCCGGCGAGGAGAACATGATCTTCATCACCGAAGGCCAGTCTGCCGCCGGCTCAATTGTCTCTTCCCGCGACCCGCTCACGCAGGCGGTCTTCTCGCTCAAAGGCAAGCCCCTCAACGTGCATGGTCAGAAGTTGGACATCCTCTACAAGAACGAAGAGATGTACGCACTGATGCAGAGCCTGAATGTGGAAGACTCTGTCACTGGCCTGCGCTTCGACCGGATCATTCTTGCCACGGACGCGGACGTGGACGGCCTGCACATCCGCAACCTGCTCCTGACCTTCTTCCTCCATTATTTTGACGCGCTGGTCCGGCAGGGGCATGTCTATATCTTAGAAACACCGATCTTCCGGGCGCGGAACAAGAAGCAGACTGTCTATTGCTACTCAGAACGGGAAAAGGACGAGGCGGTGCGCGGCCTCAAGGCGCAAGCGGCAGGCGGCAATGTGGAGGTGACGCGCTTCAAGGGCTTGGGCGAGATCTCGCCGCCGGAATTCAAGCAGTTCATCGGCCCGGCCATGCGCCTTCAGCCAGTGCGGATTGACAGCCTGTCTGACGTGCGCCCGGTGCTGGAGTTCTACATGGGCAAAAACACGCCGGGCCGCCGCCAGTACATCATGGAGCACTTGGTCGTGCAGCCGGAGCAAGGGGCCTGAGATGCAGGGGCTGGATGCCAATCGGTCACTGCGCCGAATGTCTTCGGCCCACAGCCTGTCAAATTCAAAACGCCGCCCAGCGAAAAACGCGCCGCCAGACAGGCGCAGCTAAAAGATTTTCTTGTCCTGCGGCAGTCGGTCTGCTATACCAAGGAGCGCAGAACCTTCCCGCTGCCGCTGCGCAGACCGCAGCGGCCCCTGAACCATGTCATGTTTTCCTGATGCTGAGGAGGAGTCGAGGCCGTGTCCGAAAATATCGCCCTGTCGCCTGAATCCTACGGGCAGCGCCTGATCGCCCAGAAAAAGAAGCTCCTGCCTGCGCTGACAGCGGCCATTGAAAGCCGCGACGACAGCAGGCGGGAGAAATTGCAAATGGCTGTGACCGCCATCACCGAGGCCCTGACCTTTTTCAAGCAGAGCTACCGCAACGAGATGGCCTGCCGCAAGGGCGCGCTGGCCGCACTGGGCAAATTGCAGAACATGCTCGACAAGGCCGATCACGACATGGCCTGCGTGGGCGTGCAGGCCAACGCCAACACGGCAGAGGCCGAGCAGGTTTTCGACAAGCTGGTGGGCAAGGGCGGCAAGGTCGCGGCCTTCGCCGCCTTTCACAGCGGCAGGCTGGCTGAATGCCGGATGGATTTCAGCCGGGCCGCTGTCCGCTTTGACAAGGCTGTCGAGTTAGACAAGAGCAATATTCATTACCTGAAGGCCGCCGGACTGCTGGCCCGCAAGATGTACCAGCACAAGAAGGCGCTGGCCTGCTTCTCCATGATAGAGAAGCTACTGGTGCAGAAAGGCGAGGATTCGGCGGAGCTGGCCATTGCCCGGCGGGAAATCTGCTGCACCGCCATGCTCTCCGGCCAGTCTGGCCCGGCCATGGACTACTGCAAGAAGGCGATGAACGGCATTGCCAAGCATCTGGGCAAAAGCCACCCGGAGCTGGGCATCTGCTGGTTCCTGCTCGGCCAGCTGCAGGAGAGCCAGGGCGAGTACGAGAAGGCCGACGCGCCGTACAAGCAGGCGCTGGCGATCATGGAGAAAACCGACAACGACATGGTGCTGGCCGGCATCCTCGACAAGCTGGCCCGCCTGCACATGGAGCTGGAGGCCGAGTTCGAGGCTGTGCCCCTGCTGGAGCGGCTGCTGAAGATCAAGATCAAGTCGCCGCAGCCCGATCTGGCCGGGCTGATCATCATCTACACCCAGCTGGCCGAGGCCAGCCGCATCTGCGGCAACTACGACCGCTCCGAGGAGTTCTACAAGCAGTCTTTAGCCGTGACGCAGAAGCTGCGCGGCAAGGAGCATCCGGCGGTCGGCAGCATCTATCAGGAGTTAGCCAAGCTCTGCGACCGGCAGCGGAAAAAGGACGAGGCGAAGCAGTACAATGAGATGGCCGCCGCGATCTTCAAGCGCGTCCTGGAGGCGCAGGAAGCGGCTGCGGCTGCGGCAGGAGGGCAGAGCGAGGACCGGCTGACGCTGTGACCCGCCCTGCTGCCGCGCGTCAAGGCGGCGAAGGAGCTTTGGCAGGAGGAACAGTGGCGGGACAGGCTGAAAAACCGCAGGCGCGGACTCCGGGAGATGTGGCAGGCCACATCTGCGGGATCAGGCCTGCCTCGTCTCTGCGATGTGGCCTGCCACATCTATTCGATCAGGCCAGCCACATCTCTGCGATGTGGCCTGCCACATCTGTTCGATCAGGCCTGCATGATCTCTACGGTCACGCAGGCAGGGACGGACGAGGCAACCGCGTAACTCCCATCCATTTCCCCATCATTGCGCCATGAACCACTTTGATCAGTCCTTGGAGCTGCTGGCCTTCAACCTCAAGCTCGCCAGCCGCAGCAGCCGCACCCGCATTCTGGTCAGCTCAGGCAAGGAGGAGGACAAGCAGACCCTGCTGCCGCACATCAAAGAGCTGAAAGCCATCGGCGTGGAGTTCTTCGCCACGCCCGGCACCAGCCGCTTCCTGCTGGCGAACGGGGTGGAAAACACGGAGCTGCACAAGATCGCCGACAACATTTCCCCAAATATTCTCCCGTATCTGTCGGACAGCAAAGTTGATCTGGTCATCAACATCCTCACCGGCAACAAGGATTACGACGAATCGTCCGACTCCTCCACCATCCGCTCCCTCTGCATCGAGAACGGCATTCCCATCTTCACCAGCGTCAAGCTGGCCGCCATGACCTTGGAGCGGCTGCTCAAGGACAAGAAGGGGAACATCTTCAACTACGCGATCACTGATCCGTCCGCGCCGTGGGACATGAAGAAGCACTTCCTCCAGATGGTGCTGGAGAAAGGCGGCTTCGCCTGCTATCATGCCCACTTCGACAAGTCCTACATCATCTCGCCCGACAACCTCAAGCTCAGTCAGGCGGACATGCAGAAGAAGTGGGAGCTGTACAGGTACATCAAGGAGAACTACTCGGAAAGCGACCTGACCGAGCGGATGAGCCGCTGCATTGAGGTAATGAAAGCTCAGGGCGTGACCCACTGCCGCACCTTCATTGACGCGGACAAGACCGTCAAGCTGCTGCCCATGCAGGTGGCCCTTGCCCTCAAGGAGAAGCACAAGCGCGAGATCAAGATTGAAATCGCCGTGCAGCCGCTGGAGGGCGTGCTGAACAAGGAGTCGCGGGATTTCTTCGAGCAGGCCTGTGCACTGGCTGACGTGGTCGGCGGCCTGCCGTCTAAAGACCGGCCCCTGCCGGAGAAGCATCTCGACATCATCCTCTCCATCGCCAAGAACCTCGGCAAGCCGGTGGATGTGCATGTGGATCAGGAGAACAACCCGGACGAGAATGAGACCGAGCTGCTGGCGGTGAAGGCCATCGAGCACGGCATGGAAGGCCGGGTGCGGGCGGTGCACGCGGTCTCGCTGGCTGCCAAAGATCCCAGCGAGCGCAAGCGGATCATGCGCTTGGCCAAGGACGCAGGGCTGTCCTTCATCGTCTGCCCCTCAGCGGCACTGAGCATGAAACAGCTCCAGAAATACGCGCCGCTGCACAACTCCATCGCCCCGGTGGATGAGCTGGTCGCCAACGAGCTACCTGTCTATCTCGGCGCGGACAACATCCATGACCTCTTCATGCCTTTAGTCGACGGCGACATGTGGACAGAATGCCGCTTCCTGATGGAAGCCTGCCGCTACTACGAGCTGGAGACCGTGGCCGCCATTGCGGCGGACAAGAGCGGTTTCGCCGCCGCCTGATCCTTTCAAGGAGAACATCATCATGAACCATGCCGCTGCGGCCCGCCCGCCTGTCCATGACCGGAAGCAGGTCGTCTCGTGGGCCATGTACGACTGGGCCAACTCCGCCTTCGCCACCACCGTGATGGCCGGCTTTTTCCCGGTCTTCTTCAAGCAGTACTGGAGCGCGGGCAGCGAGGCGGTGGAAAGCACCTTCCGCCTTGGCGCGGCCAACTCCGTTGCCAGCCTCTTCATCGTCATTGTCGCGCCTGTGCTCGGCGCGATTGCCGACCGCAGCGGCGCAAAGAAGAAATTCCTCGCCTTCTTCGCCTTCCTCGGCATCTTGATGACCGGCGGCCTCTTCTTTGTCAGCAAGGGCAGCTGGCAGCTGGCAGCCTGCCTCTACGTCTTCGGCATCATCGGCTTTTCCGGCGGCAACATCTTTTATGACTCACTCTTAGTCTCAGTTGCCGGGCCAAAGAAGGTGGACACAGTCTCCGCCCTTGGCTTCTCCTTAGGCTATCTCGGCGGCGGCATTCTCTTCGCCTGCAACGTCTTCATGACCTTGAAGCCGGAACTTTTCGGTTTTGCCGACAAGGCCGAGGCGGTACGCTGGTCCTATCTCACCGTAGCCATCTGGTGGGCGGTTTTCTCTCTGCCTGTGCTGCTCTTTGTCAAAGAGGAGCGAAGCGCGGACGGCGGACAGATCGGCCTGAACGCGGTCGCGGCAGGCTTCCGCCAGCTGGCGGAGACCTTTGCTGAGATCCGGCGGCTGAAGGTGGTCTTGCTTTTTCTGGCAGGCTACTGGCTCTACATCGACGGCGTGGACACGATTGTTCGCATGGCGGTTGACTACGGCCTGTCCATCGGCTTGGAGACCAGCGGGCTGATGACCGCCCTGCTGATCACCCAGTTTGTCGGCTTCCCGGCGGCCATCGCTTTTGGCAAGATCGGCGAGAAGATCGGGGCGAAAACTGGCATCCTCATCTGCATCGGCGTGTACATCCTGATCACCATCTGGGCCTACTTCATGAGCAGGCAGGCCGAATTCTACCTGCTCGCCGTCGGCATCGGCCTGGTGCAGGGCGGTGTGCAGGCCCTCAGCCGCTCGCTCTACACCCGCATCATCCCGCGCAGCAAATCGGCAGAGTTCTTCGGCTTCTACAACATGCTCGGCAAGTTCGCGGCAGTTGTTGGCCCGCTGATGATGGGCTGGATCGGGGTGCTCTCCGGCAGTCCGCGCACCGGCATCCTCTCGCTTATCCTCCTCTTCCTCGCTGGCGGCGCGCTGCTGCTTCAGGTCAATGTCGAGGAAGGGACGCGCATGGCGCAGGAGCTGGAAGGTTAGGGCGGCGGAGCCGTTTCTATTGAGAAGATCGACAAAAGGCAGAGGAAAATGTCCGAAATCACCTTGCTGTGGCATGATTATGAGACTTGGGGGCTGAATCCCCGCAGCGACCGGCCCGCGCAGTTCGCCGCTGTCCGCACCAATCTTGAGCTGGAGGAAATCGGCGAGCCGCTCGTGCTCTGGTGCCGCCTTGCCAGCGACGCGCTGCCGGACCCACGCGCAGTGCTGCTCACTGGCATCAGCCCGCAGGAGGCGAGCAAGAAGGGGCTGAACGAGGCCGAGTTCTTCCGCCAGATTGAGGCCGAGCTAGCCCGGCCCGGCACCTGCGGAGTCGGCTACAACAGCCTCCGTTTCGACGACGAGGTGACGCGCTTCGGCTTCTACCGCAATTTCATCGACCCTTACGCCCGTGAGTGGCAGAACGGCTGCTCGCGCTGGGACATCATTGATCTGCTCCGCACTGCCCGCGCCCTGCGGCCTGAGGGCATCAATTGGCCGGAGCTGGACGGCTGCGTCAGCTTCCGCCTCGACCTGCTCGCCGCCGTCAACGGCATTGCGCATGATGCCCACGAGGCCCTGAGCGATGTCCGCGCCACAATCGAGCTGGCCCGCCTGCTCCGGCGGCTCCAGCCGCGCCTCTATGACTACTGCTTCAATCTCCGCCAGAAGAGCGAGGCGGCCAAGCTGCTTGATCTGAGCAGAAAAGACATCGTCCTCCATGTCAGCGGCATGTATCCGGCGGCCAAGGGCTGCATCGCCCCGGTCATGCCGCTGCTCCAGCATCCGCGCAACAAGAGCGAGATCATCGTCTATAACCTGCGCCAGCCGCCGCAGATGCTGCTCTCAATGACCCCGGAGGAGATGGCGGAAAACCTCTACGCCCGCAGCGAGGAGCAGCCGGAGGGCTTTGAGCGGCTGGCTCTGAAAGGGGCGCATGTCAACAAGTCGCCGGTGCTGGCCCCGCTCAACACCCTGCGCCCGGAGCTGGCCGCGCAGTGGCAGATTGACTTGCCCCAAGCCGAGCGGCACCGCGAGCAAATTTTAGCAGACAAAACACTGATGCAGCGGCTGACCACGCTCTATCAGAGCAGGCCGGACGTGCCGCCGCCGGACTCGGACGCAGCCTTGTACGAAGGGATGATCTCTGATGCCGACCGCCGCCTCTGCAACGAGGCACTGACGAAAAGCCCGGCCCAGCTTGCAGCTTGGGAGCCGCCCTTTGTCGACGAACGTTTGCGCACTCTTTATTTCCGCTATCGGGCGCGCAACTGGCCGGAGAGCCTGAACGCCAAGGAGCAGGCGCAGTGGCGGCATTTCTGCGAGGCCCGTCTGCTGGAAGGCCAGTTCGGCAACGAGCTTACCTTCGACCGCTACCGGCAGATCTTGGAAGAGCTGGTCAGCAGCGGCGCGGCGGCGCAGCAGCCGGAGCTGTTCCGGCTGCTGGCGGAGTGTGAGGGGTGAGATTGCGGAGAGGAAGCGTCAGGCCGCTACGCGGAAGACTTCCTCCAAGGTGGTCTGGCCTGCCAGCACTTGGCGCAGGCCGTCCTGGCGGAGGGTGGTCATGGGGCAATCTGTGGCGGCGATGGCGGCCCGCTTGATTTGGCCGGCATCAGAGGTGGTGAGAATGAGGCTTTTAATCTGCTCCGAGAAGACCATCAGCTCGTAGATGCCCTGCCGCCCCTGATAGCCGGTGTTCAGGCAGGCATCGCAGCCCCGGCCCCGGTGCAGGGTCGCTCCTTTGAATTCTGGCGGCAGGCTGAGGCTGTCGATATATTCCGGCGCGGGCGTGTACGCCTCCTTGCACGCCGGGCAGATCCGCCGCACGAGCCGCTGGGCCATGACCGCGTTGACGGACGAGGAGACAAGGAACGGCTCCACGCCCATGTCGATCAGGCGGGTGACGGCGCTGGCCGCGTCGTTGGTGTGCAGGGTGGAGAAGACCAAGTGGCCGGTGAGTGCGGCCTGGATCGCCATTTCCGCTGTCTCTAAATCGCGGATCTCGCCGACCAGAATAATGTCCGGGTCCTGTCGGACTATAGTGCGCAGGCCGTTGGCGAAGGTCAGATCAATCTTGCTGTTGACCTGCATTTGGCTGATGCCGTTGATCTGGTACTCAATCGGATCTTCAACAGTGATGATGTTGACATCCGGCTGATTGAGCACGGTCAGTGCTGAATAGAGGCTGGTGGTCTTGCCGCTGCCGGTCGGGCCAGTGACAAGGATGATGCCGTGCGGTGCCTTGATCAGCTTCATCAGAGTCTCAAGGTCGCGGGGCGACATACCAAGCTGCTCCAGCGAAAGCAGGACGTTGGATTTGTCTAAAAGGCGCATGACAATGCGCTCGCCAAAAGCTGTCGGCAGGGACGAGACACGCAGGTCGATGTTCTTGTCCGCGACCCGGATTTCTATGCGCCCGTCCTGCGGCAGCCGCCGCTCGGCGATGTCCATCTTGGCCATGATTTTGATCCTAGAGACCAACTTGGCCTGCACGTGGCGCGGCGGGGTGAGCATGTCGTAGAGGATGCCGTCCACCCGCTTGCGGATTTTTACCTTGTCCTTGTATGGCTCAATATGGATGTCGCTCGCGCCGTCACGGGCCGCCTGCGAGAGAATCAGGTTGACCAGTTTAATCACCGGCGCGTCGCTGGTGTCGTCGAGCAGGTCGGCGGTCTCCTCAATCGCGGAAAGGATGGCCTCCGGGTCGTCATCGTCGATGTCTTGCAGTACCTGATCCGCCGCGCCTTTGCTGTCCCGCTCATAGGCCATGTTTACCGCCAGCAGGATTTCGTCCGTGGGCGCGAGGCAGGTTTTCATGCCCTCCAAGCCGAGCAGCCGCTGCATGTCGTCGATCTGCTGGAAATGAAACGGGTCGGATACGGCGATGAAAGAATCTTCGCGGGTCGCCACTGGCATCATTTTGAATTTGCGCAAGTAGGCGATAGGAATTTTGTCGATGAAGAAAGGGTCGGGATTCGGCGGCAGAAAAAGGCGCAGTTCAAGACCGAACTGAATACTGAGAGCACGCAGCAGATCCTCCTCTGTGACTTTCTTCTGCTGCACCAGAATGCGGCCAAGCCGTCCGCCCTTTTCTTTCTGGAGCTTGAGGGCCGCAGTGATGACCTCCTCCTTCATACCGAAGGATTCGATCAGTATTTCTCCGAGATACCTCATCGACGGCTCCTCAACGTTTCTTTTCCTGCCCGTTCTCCGCTTTGCTGACAGGGGGTTCCGCCTTCTTTTCTTCCTGCGCCTCTTTCCGCCTCTGCTCCTGCTCGCTGTCCCGCTGCAGCTTCTTGTCCTGCTCGGCCAGCTCCAGCCGCCGGAGCGCAGCGCGGACTGTGCGCAGCAGCATAGGATCATCCAGCTGGCTTTCCGCGCCGCTACGGGCGGCCAGATTCAGAGCCTGCTGATAAACCTCAACCGCCTTTTCCCGCTCGCCTTCCTGCGCATGAATGGCCCCCAGATTGACCAAGGCGTAAGGGTTTTCCGGCGCATTTTGAAGTGCCTGCTGAAAATACCTCTTCGCCTCGCCATGCTCCTTTTCCCGCAGTTTGGCAAAGCCTCGGTCCATCAGGGCGTAGACGTGCTCCACGTTGCCGCTGGGCTTCAGAAGCTGCTCTGGCACATCGCCAGAACCTTCTTTGACCTCCTCCATCTTATCGCGCTTTTTGTAATAGAGGTCAGCCAGCTCCGGCGCACTCTCCACGATGCGGGGGGCGATGAAAATGAACATGTTGGTTCGGCGCTTGTTGTTCTCGTGGGTCTTGAACAGCCAGCCCAGCACCGGAATGTCCCCCAGCAACGGCACCTTGTAGTCACCTGAGGTCGCGTCTTGGCCGATCATCCCGCCGATGACCACAATCTCCTGATTGTGAACGACAACAGTGGTTGTCGCGCTCCGCTTGTAGGTGGTCGGCGTGGCCACGCCCGCCTCGCTCTTCAGACGGGTGACCTCCACGCCGATGTCTAACCGGAGCAGGTTGGCCTGATTGATCTGCGGTGTGATCTTCAGCGTGGTGCCCACGTCCTTGTACTCGTAGTTGGTGTAATCCTGTGTGCTGCCTGTCGAGGAGCTGTTTCGGCTCGTTATGTAGGGCACGTTCTCGCCCACGGTGATGCTGGCCTCCTTGTTGTCGGTGGTCAGTATCTGCGGGGTGGCGATGATGTTGATGTCCGAGTCCTTCTGGAAAGCGTTTACCACTGCGCCAAGGTCCGGAAAATACGCGCCGCCGATCTGCACCCCTTTTTTCAGCACGCCCAGCGTGGCCCCAGATGTCATGCCTGCGGTGCCCTTGCTGATGCCGTTCATCAGGCTAAAACTGCCGCTGGTGAAACCGGCTCCCAATGTGCCGGTCTCGTCCTGAATGCTGCCTGCTCCACCCCATTCTGGCCCGATTTTGAACTGCTTGTCAATGGAAACCTCCATGATCAGTGCTTCCAGATAGACCATGCGCCGGGGAATGTCGAGCTTCTTGATCACATCTTGCAGGACAAGGTATTCCTCCTGCGAGGCGGTGATGATTAGGGCGTTAGTTTCCGGGTCAGCATTGATTTTGATGTCTGACGAGAGCTGGGCTGAGGGAATGGTCAGGCCGCCGACTGCATCAATCCGGGCGGCGGCTTGATTCTGCGCCTCTTCAGGGCCTTTCGGCTTTGACACGTTGCGGCTGGCCGCTGGATCTGCGCCCGCGCCGCCCTGTTTGCCGGTCGGCAGGTTGGTCAGTACCTTGACTATTTCCTCGGCATTGGCATGCTGGAGATAATATACATGGATATTGCCGCCTTCTCTGGTCACTTCTGAGTCAAGCTGCGCGAGTAGCTGCTGGATTCTCTCAATCTGCGGTTTTGGCGCGAAGACGATCAGCGAGTTGGTCCGCTCGTAGGGAATGATTTTGATCGTGGTCGGACGGCCTCCTTTCGGAGCGGCAGACTGGATGAAAAGCGGGCCGATCGCCTTGCTGACGATGTCCACCGAGGCGTATTTGAGAGAAATGATCGCCAATTCTTCCCCCACCGAAGGCACATCCACCGCCTTGATGATATCAAGCAGACGGTTGATGTTGGACAGTGCCTCGGTGAGGATCAGCAGGCCGGAATGCTCGTGCGCGATCGCCACGCTGGTCTTGGACAGCAGCGGGGTGATAAAACGCTTCATCTCTTCGGGATTAGAGTGCGTCAGCGGGATGATCCGGGTGACAACTTTGTCATCATCTCTGACCTGCTCGCCGTCACGGAGGGTGGGGATGCTCTTGGAGCGGGCCTGCACCGCTGGAATGACCTTGATCATATCGCCGCTGGGCACAGTGGTGAAGCCGTGCACCTCCAGCACGGATTCGAACACCCGGTACGCCTCGTCAACCGTGAGTTGCTTGGGGGAGATGATGGTGATCTTGCCCCGCACTCCCGGATCGACGATGAAATTTTTGCCCGTCACCTCGCTGATGTACTGGATGAACTTGGATATTTCAAAATCAGGCAGGTTGAACTGCACGGTCTTCTGCGGACTCTTTTTTTCTTTGTCCTGCGCCTGACTTTGCGGCGCGACAGCGCAGAGCAGAAGCAGGAGTACAGTCAGCACGAGCGAAGCGGCGGTGAAGCGGAATGAAGCGGAATTTTTCATGATCAGTTGCGCATAAATGGCGAATGAACGCTGTGCTGCCGATTACTCCACATCCATCGGTGGCAGCTCAGGAGACGGCTCTTCCTCAGGCGGGAACGGCTGCTCCTCGATGCCAATTTCAGGCTGTTCAGGAGGCGGCTCGTCCATGTGTGGCTCCTCTATGTGCGGCTCCTCCTCAGGCGGATTTTCATAGTCCAGCGGCAGGTTGACTCTGCGGTTGGGCCGCGCTGACGGCATCCCCCGCATCGCCTCCATGTCCGGCCCGGCATGGAATGAGGGCGGCGGCTGGAACGGCCTCGTCCCACCTGCGCTCGACTGGCCGGGTGCGCCGGGATTGATTTCCGGCATTTTTAGAATTTCCAGCTTGCCGTTCACATCCAAGGTGACGCTGTTCCAATCAATAGCCTTGATAATCGCGCCCTGCACCCCATCGCCGACGCGGAGCAACAGCTGCTCCTTCTTGCCCGTGTTGTCGATGATGATGGCGCGGGCCGTCTCCTCGGTGCCGGTGACTGTGCCGGCTAAAACCAGATTGAGGGCGGTGAGCGCGGCCGGCTGCTGCTGCTGTGGTGTCTGCGGCTTCACCGGCGGCGGAGGCGGAGCCTCCTGTTTGACCTGGAAGATGTTCCGGCGGACAATAACCTGAAAATCTGCCAGCGCGGTGGCATCAGGTGGCGGCGCGTCCTCGGCGTTCACCGCGCCTGCGCTTTCCGGCACCTCTTGGGGCTGCGCCGCTGTCCCCTCCTCGCCGACAGGCGGCGGCACACAGCTGGCCTTGCCCAGCTCCTCCTCCAGCCGCCGGTAGCCGAAATGCACTCCGGCAGTCACCACGGCGAAAATGACCGCCAGTTTTGCCGCTGTCCGCATCATCGCCCGCTGTCTCCGCCGCCAAGCTGGCTGCTGAAGTCTGCTGGCAGCCCGGCGAAAATGATGCCCGGCTCACTCACTGGGCCGACGAGATCAAAAGGCAGCTTGCCGCCGTCTTGGAGCTGTGTTTTCAGCAGGCTGGCCGCCAAGGGGCTGCCGAGCGAGGCTAGGAATTCCGAACGGGGCGCGAGCTGGCCGTGCAGCCGGAGCTGCGACAAAGAGAAATCAGCGGTCTGAAGGCTGACTGTTCCAGAAAAACTGGCCTCCAGCAGGCGGGAGGTCAGTTTGCCCGTCTCCACATGGAGCACCCGGTCGCGGTGATGACGGAGAGCGGCACTTAGGCTGTCAAAGGCCAGCTCCTTCATGCCCAGCACCGGTTTCTGAAGGCTGACAGTGCCCTTTTTCATGGAAAAGCGGCTCTCAAATTCGGCAAACAAACCATTCTGCCCGTCTTGTTTGCCAGAGAAGCTGGCGGAGAGTGTGCCGGTGGCTGTCCGACCCCATGCTGCCAAAATTTTTTGCAAACCAAGGCTGTCCAGCCGAATGCCGCTCAACTCGCCGCTGTAGTCCAAGCCGCTGCGGTCTTTGCGCAGAGCCGCCCTGCCGCTTGCTGCGCCGCCAAGTGCTTGCAGCCGCCACAGTGCCGACCAGCTACGGGTCTTCTGCCAAGCGGCGAAATCTGGCCGCAGTTTGATTGATTCAATCACCAGCAGCGGCTCTTTCCCGTCTTTGCCGCTGATCCTGATCTGGCTGAACCGGATGTCCGCAGGCAAAGCCAGTCCGACCGAACCGATTCGCCAGACAAAACCGGGCAGCATCCGGTTCAGCTCGCTCTCAGCCTTGGCTTTGACCGCCGCTGTGGGAAACTGGAGCCAGAGCATGAGCAGCAGCACAGCGGCGGTGTAGAGAAGATAGCCGAAGAACCCCTTGCCCGGCAGAAGCCGCTTCATCTGCATGGCTCAGTCACCGTTTTTTTCAGCCTGTACCAAGCTGATCACCCGCATAATCACATCCAGCGACCCGTCCCGCTCGGCCTTCCGGCTTGCCTGCACCGTGAGGCGCTCAACCTCGACCACATGATCGGGAGACTCGATCCGCTCCAGCAGATTCACCAGCTCATGGATCTGAATATCTTGCAGTTTCATCTCCACCGCAGCCTGCTGCAGCTCGCCCTCACCAGTGGGATCAGACGGCTTCATGTATTGGATGTTCTCCTTGAGCTTGCCCTCCACCGCCTGCTGCTCAAGAAAATTGAAGAGGCTGAAATCAGGCGCACGGCGGGCGACGCGTTCGCCAAGGCTGTTGTTTTGGCGGCTGAACTGACTGATCTCGGCCTGCGTGGCCCGCATTTCCTCAAGCCCCTGCTCGCGGGCGCGGATGCCCCGCTCCAGCCGCTTCCGCTGTTCCAACAGCGGAAAAAGGACAAACTGTACCGCGCCGAAGATGAGCAGCACCGCGCCGCAGATAAGCAATGCCCGGCGGTCTTTCTGACTGAGCTGCCGCATCAGGAAGCTCCTCCTCCGGCCTTGAGCTGAAGTCGCAGCTCAAACTGAATGCCCTCATCCTGCTTGCCCTTGGTGGCGGAGACAATCCGCACCTCGCTGTAGCGACTGGACTTGCTGAGGAGGCTCTGCATGGCGTTCACGTTGTTGAACGCGTCGGTTGTGCCTTTAAGGCTGACCGAGTTCTGGTCAAGCAGAAAGCGATCCACCTGAAGCTGGATTGAGGACGGAATCCGAGCCGAAATGTCGGCCAGCACGAACAGCGCACGCTTTTCGTCGGTGAAGATGGGCATGACCTCTGCCGACGTGCCGATGCCTCTGCGCAGGGAGCGCATGTGCATGAGCGGATCCGGCCCCGGCCTGACTCCCGGAAAGCTCTCTTGGAAAATTTTGTTCATTTTGGCGGTCAGGCTGTCCTGCTGCTTCTGCCGCATTCTGCCGTCCACCAGCAGCCAGCCGCCGCCCGCGAGCAGAAGCAGGCAGGCGGCCGCGCCTAGCGCGATCAGCTGTTTTTTCGAGCCGAACAGGCGGCGCGGCGGCGCGAACTCGCCCTGACGGAAGTCAAGGCAGGCTTCTTTGGCCCTGCGGCCTGCCTGCAAGGCCAAGGCCAGCGCGCTGTCATGCATCGGGGGCCGCCAGCTCTCGGCAGGCGCGGAGGCTGCGCCGTCCCGCGTCAGATCGCAGGTTCTGTTAGGCAGATCAAGACCGGTTTCCAGCAGTTCGCGGAAGCCGGAGCAAACGAGCATCGGGCCGGAAAGGACAAGATACTCAGGCCGAACTGCCGCCATGCCGCTTTGCATGGCAAAGTAGTCCAAACTCCGCCGGACAATGTCGCAGAGGCTGCTGACCGCCTCTGCCGCCGCCTCCGGTTCCGCTGTGCTGATGCCGCCGTCTTGCTCGTAGCGGAACACCGCGTGGGTGAAGACCTCATCCGGCCAAGCCAGTCGGCGCATAAAAAGAATTTCGCCTTGACGCACCAAGGCCATCTGCACCGCGCTGACTTCGCCGTGCAGGAGCAAAAAATCGCTGCCGGTGTGCTCGGTGCGGCAGAGCCGGTCGGTCAGCGCATGCAGGGCGGGGCAGATCCGTTCCGGCTCCAAGCCAGAGGAGCGGAGAGTCGCCAAGAGCTGGCGCAGAGCGTCTTTTTCAATTGCGGCGGCCAGCAGCGCGGTTTTGTCCGCGCCGCCGGAGGTCAATGTGGTGGCGATGACCTGCGCCTCCATCGGCAGCAGGAGCTGCTCTTCCAGCTCAAACGGCAGCACCTGACGGATTTTTTTCTCATCCGCAAAGGGCAGCGTGATGTTGCGCAGACTGAGAACAGAGAGGGAAATGCCGACAAAACAGCGGTTCAGCGGCTGGCTCAGGCCGAGCCGCTCCATGAGCTGTGGCAGCTCCTCAGCCAGATTGTCCGGCCCCTGACGGAACAGGGAGGCGCAGGCCGTCACTTGGGCATCCTTGCCCGCGCCAGCCACCACCACCCCGGTCAGCAGATCGTCGCTGATGTCTATGCCTGCCGATACTTGGGCCATACCTCTCTGCGGCTCACTCCGCCTTCCACCAAAGCAGCTCCTGCTCCTGATTGTCCATCCGATGAATCAGCCCCGCGCCGACGCGCCGCAGCCCCCTGTGCTCCGCCTGCACTGTCACCTTGAACCAGCTGCTGCCGACCGTGACCAGCTCCTGATCAAAAACTATGTCGCCGGGAAAGCCGGAAACCTGCGAAGGCCAGTCCACCTGCTCCAGCTTATCCTTGTTCTCTTCCTCTTGGCGGAACTCGATCAGCTTGGCGGCCAGCTCCTCGGTCATCTCCTCATGCAGGGCCAGCAGCATGGCAGCCGGGGCGGTGTTGATGTTGATCTTGCCTTCGCGGCCTGCGGCGGTGAGGGCGTTGAACGCCTGCTGCCGCCGCGCCTCCTCCTCCTGATCTCCGTTTTTGCCGCGCAGCAACTCGTTCCAGCCTTTAATCAGAAACAGCTCTTCGGTCAGGAAAACTGGCTTGCCTGCCGGAGCATAAGGCGGCGACTGGCCGGCGTAATGCGTCTGCTCTGCCCCGTTCTCGCGTTCCTCGTCGTTCTCATCCAGCCAATCGGCCAAGCTGTTTACCAGACTGTCGACTTCCGTCTCATCGCTGACTCCGGCGGATTTGGTCAAGAAACGCTGCCACAGCTCACGCTGCTTCTCTTCTTTGTCCAACTGAGGCCCGTCTTTATTCTTTTTATTCTGCTGCTCCTGCTCTTTTTTCTCCTCCTCTGTCAGCACCAAGGCGTTGACTTGAAGGAGGCCGGAAAGATCCGTGACCTGAATCTCCAGCCTGCCGTCCGGGAAAAGCGCGGACAATGTTTCAGGTTTGAAAGAACCCCAGCGGTCAAAGGCGGAGTCATGCTTGTTGTCGTCGCGTTGATCCGCGAGCAGAGCCGCTTGGGCCAGCCGCAGGCCGGAAAGCAGCATCGCGTCAAGCTGGGCCAAGCTGCCCTGATTGGCGGCGGCCTGCATCTGCCAGCTCACCGAGCTGCCGAGCTGCACTGTCACCGCCACCATGAAGCTGACCGCCATCAGTGTCAGCACTAAGGCCATGCCTTTCCGGTCGCGCAGCACAGCTCAATCCTCCTTGGGCTGCGGACGAATCAGCCCGGTAGGCAGCAAAGCCGTGGTCTGAAAGCTGACTGAGGCATCCTGCTCCTCGTCCAGCCAGAATTCCAAGCGGCAGGCAACAGCGGCGGGTAGGCTGCGCTCCTTCTCCTCCTCGCCCTCCTTCACGGTCGTGTCCCAGCTGTCCTGCTCTTCTCCGTTCCGGTTGAGAAAGGTGAACTTCACCGAACGCAGCCGGTCGGCCAGCAGAAAGGCTTCAGTTTCGCCGCCGCTCTTTTGCTCTTCGCTAACAGGCCGGTGCAGGCTGTCAGCCCGCAGCAGGAGAAGCTGGCGGGAGCTGCTCTTGTCCGGTTGGAGCGCATAGCTGATCAGGCCGAGACCGGGCAGACCTTTTTCCGGGTCAAAGGAGATATGGGCGAGCGAGGCGAAACTGAGCAGGCGGCTCTGCTCAAGGCCGCCCTCCTTGCCGCTGACAAAATTTATGTCTTCTGTCAGCACCGCCGAGGCGAGATCCTCACTGATCCGCTCCAAGGCCACCTGCGCACGGTAATAGACATCCCCCTGATCCATCGCCCCTTCCATCACCCGGATTGAGCCGGAAAGGGAGACTGAGACCATCGCCACCACCATGCCCAAAATCAGCATGGCCAGCATGATCTCCAGCAAGGTGAAGCCAGCACGGTCGCCGTCGCTCATTCTTCGTCTTCGACCGGCTCGATTTTAACCATGACCAGCGTGCGGACAGCCAAACTCTCTTTCTCATCCCGGCTCACAATCAGCTCAATCAGCTTGAGCAGCCCTCTGCCGTCCTTGATCCCAGTTTCGTCGTCGTCCAGCTCCTTCACCTCGGCCCGCCAGCGGTACTCAGAAAACTCATCGTCAAACTGGCCGCTGTCGCTGCTCAGGCTTTCGTAACCGGACAGCTCCAGCTCGGCCAGCTTCTGCCGAGCCAGCAAAGCAGCGGCGGTCTCGAAACGAGACAAGGAAGCCATAGATAGGCTCTGCGACTGCGAGCTGAGGAGGGCGACGAAGGACATAGAGATCACCGCCACTGCAACCATCACTTCCAGCAGGGTAAAACCTCCTGTCTCGCGTCGGCTCATTCTGTTCCTTACTGCGCCTGCTGCGTCAGCAGGATGCGATCTTCCTCCAAGCTGACGCGACCGTCAATAATTTTGGTCAGGCCGAGAAAAGGCGAGAGCATCACTGTCATCTCGTCGCCGTTTTCATGACGGAAACAGACTGCTGTTTTGTCCACATAGCCGCGCTGGTCAAAAAGGATGCTCATCTCGGCGGCACCGCTGCGGTGGGCGGCGGCAATTTCCGTCACCCGCACTGAGTCGCCAAGCTGAATTTTCCGCTGCGCTTCGTTGTCCAACCCTTCCTCTGTTTCATCGATTGATGCGGCGATGAAGCTCCGCTGCTCCCGGTCATAGCGGAGGATAAAGGCTGTCCGCCGCAGCCGGGCTTCTTGGCCGGTCTCGGCGACCAAACCGACAAAACGGCGTACTGCCGAACGCAGCTCGCCGCCGGAGAACGCGGAATATATCTGCGGCAGAACAAATCCCGTGCTCAGGCTGATCAAGGACATGACCACGATCAGCTCCAGCAGGGTGAAGCCGCGCTCACAGCTCCCAGCTGTTGACATCCGCGCCTTCTCCCTCGCCGCCTGGCTCGCCGTCAGAGCCGTAGGACATCAGGTCAAAATCGCCGTGTAGGCCGGGGCTGATGTAGATGTAGTCGTTGTCCCAAGGATCCTTAGGCACGGATTTTTTGTCCAAATAGCCGCCGTCCCGCCATTTTTTCGCCAAACTGCCCACCGAGGGCGGCTCTACCAACGCCATCAGCCCCTGCTCAGTGCTGGGGTACTTGCCGTTGTCTAATTTATAGAGCTTTAGTGCCTGTGCAATGGCCCCGATGTCCACGCCAGCCTTAGTCCGCCGGGCTTCTTCAGGCCGGTCCATGATCCGGGGCACGATCATGCCCGCGAGAATGCCGAGGATGACGATGACCACCATCAGCTCGATCAGGGTAAAGCCGCGCATGTCGGCGGCATGACGCATCTGTTTTGCTTTCATCGCGAGAACACCTGTTCAGAGTGGACTTTTGCTCCGCTTTATGGCACTAATAGCCTGCTGCCGCAGAGCGCGGCGGCAGGCCGAGCGTTGTTAACAAGATACCAGCATACCGGAAATTATGAAATCCGAAACAAAGGAAAAAGGCAAAGTGAACCTGCAAGGGAAGCAGAAACGTTTTCTGCGCAGTCTGGGCCATCATCTTGATCCGGTGGTGCAACTTGGCAAGGAGGGACTGAGCCATAGCCTGACCAAGGCTGCCCTTGATGCCCTTAAGACCCGCGAGCTGATCAAGGTCAAGTTGGGCCAGAACTGCGCCGTTTCCGCCGAGGAGGCCGCTGCCGCGCTGTCCGGCCAGACCGGCGCGGCGGTGGTGCAGATCATCGGCAGAACAGTCCTTCTCTACTTGCCGAACAAGAAACTCAAGCCGGAGCAGCGCATCCGGTTGCCTAAGGCCGATACAGAGGAATAACGAGAAGCAGTGCCGCTGGCGCAGGCTGCTTCTCGGCACTTACTTTTTCGCCCCAGCCTTCAGTTCTTGCAGCTTTTTGTCCAGCGTGGGAATAAACTGATCCTGCGGAATGCCCTTGAACTGCTCCATGTAGTTGCGTACCAAGCTGATGCCCTCGACAAAGACATCGTAGGCCATCCATTTTTCCCCTTTGAGCATCATGACATAAGACACCGGGATGCTCTTGGCCGCGTCAACAAACATGGTCTTGACCTCAGCCCGGTCGTTCTCAAGCCGTTCCTTGCCGAACTCAATCTTCATCGCCACGTAGGTGTCCACCTTGTCGAGATAGACATGGCCCAGCAGCTTGGCGAAGCGGTCGGCGAACTCCTGCCGCTGCGTCTGCGGCAGACTTTGCCACGGCTTCCCCACCACTCGCTTGGACATTTCCTGAAAATCAAAATGCTCGGAAACTAAAGTGACAATCCGGTCAATCCGGTTGTCCACCGTGTCTTGCTTGAAATCAGAAGCCTTGAGTTGGGCGACCACCCGTTCAATGAAGGGCTTCATCTGCTCGGTGGGATTGGGCGCGGCATAGCCCGTTCCGGCAAGAGCAAGCAGAAACAAAATCAGCAAACTGCGCAGCACTGTTTTCATCAGATCACCTCATGCTTAAAGTTTTTCGTCCACTCTTGGCGTGGAATGATGACGCGACTGTTTGCGGTATTGGAAATAGCCGTCACGAAATGCCGTGTAAGGATCAATAGTCAGTCCTTTCGCTCCTTCATATTCGCCCAGCCGAAGAGAAATGTTGTTCACCCTTCTGCCCACGTAGATCAGTATGCTTTCCTGCCATGTGTTCGCGAAGAAATAATAGGGAGTCATGGCCAGTCCGTCAAGCGCGGTGCCAGTCAGCTCGCGTGTGGTTGTTGCGCCCAGTAGCGGAGCCACCAGATACACGCCGTCCGGCACGCCCCATGTTTCCAATGTCTCGCCAAGGCCAGCCTCAACCCGCTTGAAGCCAAACTCCCGCCCGGCCACGTCGCCGAGACCGCCCACGCCGCCAATGGTGTTGATGACAAAGCGGGTCAGCACCGTGCCTGCGTCAGCAAAACGCAGCTGAAGCAGGGTGTTGACAAAGCGCACCGGCTCCTGAAGGTTGTAGCAGAAGTTGTCCACCGCCTGCCGGACATCTTTCGGCAGCGTGTTGCTGTAGGCCGATGCCACCGGCTCCATCAGCCACGTGTAGGTGACATCGTTGAATTCAAACACCATCCGGTTGAAATGCTCAAACGGATCAGGCACCGCCTCTTCTGCCGGAGCGTCTTCATAGAGGGAGTCGTCGAGCAGCACCTCTTCGGCCTGCGCTGCGCCGCACAAGGCAACGCAGATCAATGCGGCCCGAAGCAAAATTGTCTTCATGGCAAGGGCTTATTTCACGCCACCAAGGGCAAATTTGGAAATCAGGGACTCAATGTCGAGCGAGGATTCGGTGTCAACAATGGTCTCGCCGGGCTGATAGCTGGCCTCGTCGCCGCCGGGTTGGATGCGGATGAACTTGTCGCCAATGATGCCCTGCGATTTGACCGAAGCCATGGAGTCTTTCGGCACTTGCACACCCTTGTTCAGCTTGAAGGCGGCCACGGCCCGACCCTCGTCGTTCAGGCGCAGCTCGGCCACGGAACCCACGGCCACGCCGGCAATCTGCACCTCGGAGCCGGTCCTGATCCCGGCGACATTTTCAAATTCGGCATAGAGAATGTAGGTCTTGCCGCCAGTCAGCCACGAGACCTCACCCAGCCGCAGAGCCAGCCAGCCGAAGGCCGTCAGGCCAAGGACAAGGAAGAGACCGACCACGATTTCCGCACGGGAATTGCTGTTCATAAACGCTCCTGGTTGTTCCGCAGGAATCAGATGCCCATCGTTTTTTCGGCAAAGTCGCGGATGTGCGGCTTGTCCGACTTGATGATTTCGCTGGCCTCGCTGAAGACATCGGCCTCGCCTTTGTTGATGAGGACGATTCGGTCGGCCAGCTCAAAAACCTTGGGGATGTCATGGCTGACTATCACCGCCGTGTAGCCGAGCTGCCGCTGCATCCGCTGGAAAAGGCTGTAAATCTCCAAGGTCATCAGCGGATCCAGCCCGGTGGTCGGTTCATCGAAAAGGACTATTTCCGGCTTCAATTGCAAGGCGCGGGCAAGCCCGACCCGCTTCTTCATGCCGCCGCTCAACTGGGCGGGATATTTTTCCTCATGGCCAGCTAGCTCCAAGGTCGCCAGCGTAGCCATGACCTTCGCCCGGATCTCCGCCTCCTTGAGCTTGGTGCGCTCGCGCAGCGGCAGGGCAATGTTCTCAAACACGGTCAGTGAATCAAAGAGCGCGGCCCCTTGAAAGAGCACGCCGAACTTGGTGCGTAGCTGCCGGAGCTGGCTCTGGCCCATCTTGACCACATCCTCGCCGTCCACCAGTATCTGGCCGCTGTCCGGCTTGAGCAGGCCGAGTATCAGCTTCAGGGTCACGCTCTTGCCTTGGCCGCTGCCTCCGGCGATGACCGTGGTCTTGCCTTTTGGCACAGCCCAGTTCACCTCGTTCAGCACCCGGTGCCGCCGCTCGCGGTCGCCGAAGGTCTTGCTCACCCGGACAAACTCAATCGCCGTGGCTTCGGCGGCTGCACTATACGTCATTTCCGCCTCCTTTACAACAGCACCGCTGTCAGCAGGTAATCAAAAATCAGCACGGCAATGGAGGAGAGCACCACGGCCTGGGTTGTCACCTTGCTCACGCTCTCCGCGCCGAAGCCTGCGCCCCGGATGCGGTACACGAAATAGCCGCGCCCCGCGCTGATCCAGATCACCAGCAGGGCGAAGACAAAGGACTTGATCAGGCCGATGCGGATTTCATGATTGGTGATGCTCTGGGACATGCTGCTGAAATAGGAGCCGGAATTGGCGCCCATCAGCTGCACTCCGGCCAAGTAGCCGCCCCAGATGCCGACTACGTCAAACATCGCGGTGAGCAAAGGCACGGAGATGATGGCGGCCAGAAATTTGGGCGAGATCAGGTAGCGGAAGGGATCAACGGCCATGCACTCCAGCGCGTCGATCTGCTCGCTGATGCGCATGATGCCAATCTCCGCGCAGATGGCCGAACCGGCCCGGCCCGCGACCATCAGAGCGGTGAGAATCGGCCCCAGCTCCATGATCAAGGTCAGGGAGACCGCCGATCCGAGCATTCCTTCTGCCCCGAATTTATTCAGGGTGTAGGAGCCTTGTAGGCCCAGCACCATGCCGGAGGAGAGCGCGGTGAAGAAGATCACTGCTATCGAGCCTGCGCCGATGAAGCGGAGCTGGCGGACCAGCTCCCGGCCCCGGAAAGGCCGTCGGAACAGCCCGGCCAGCGCGGAGACGAGGAACAGGCCCATGCTGCCAAGGTCGGCAAGCAGGGCAAGGCAGTGGTCGCCAAGGTGGTAAAAGGGCGCGGCCCATGTGCTGATCGTGTTGTTCTGCAAGGGATTCTGTCGCTGTGTTCGTGATGAGGGAATGCCGCCGCAGTTAGGGCAATGTACCATAAACAGAAAAAAAGCCCAATGGTTTTACGCCGTCTCTGTCTTTATTTGAGCCGCAGCGGGATGCCGGAGCAAACGAGATAGACCTCGTCGGCCAAAGCGGCGGTGGCCTGATTGCAGCGTCCGGCTAAGTCGCGGAAACGGCGGGCGGCAGCGTTGTCTGGGACAATGCCCAGCCCAACCTCATTGGTGACGGCCAGCACCCGGCCCTGATGCCTGCGGGCCGCCGCGCCGAGCTGCGCTGCCAAGCTGGCAATCTGTTCCTCGCTGACTGCTCCTCCGGCCTGCTCCGCTTCGTGCATCAGGTTGCTCACCCAGAGGGTCAGGCAGTCGATGAGCACCGTGCTTCCGGCAGGCATCTGCTCCAGACGCTCAATTATCCGCAGCGGCTCCTCCATCGTCTGCCAGCCGTGTCCTTCTCGTTCGCGGCAGTGTCTGCGGATGCGCTCATCCATTTCCGGGTCAAGGCGGGGACAGGTGGCGAGAAAAAGCCGGGGCGCGTCAATGTCTTCCGCCAGTTTTTGGGCGAACGCGGATTTGCCCGACCTGCTGCCGCCGGTGACAAGGGTGAAGCTGTTCATGGCGGAAAAATGTTCGTTCTTCTTGACAAAAGCTCGGTTCATATCAATGAATGCAGTCACTGTCACGACAACTGTGGCATAATACAGGAACAGCGCAAGCGCGTCACGGAATTTCGGACAACGGCGCGGAAGCGTTTCACTTCACGGAGGACAAGATGAGAATAAACAGCGACAGAATGCGCAGCAAAATGCGGAATCGGCAGTTTCTCAAAGCCGCAGCTTGCGGGCTGGCCCTGTTCGGGCTACTGGTCGGCTGCTCGGAAGAGCAGAAGGGCGAGGAAAAAGGCGTGGTGGAGCGGGCTTCGGACGAAGTGGCGCATAAGGCGGCGGAGCAGCTGACCAAGCCGATCAACAAGGCCAAGGATTCCCAGACGCTCCAAAACGCCCAAAATCAGCGGCTGGAGGAGATGACCGAGCAGGCGCAGCAGCAGTGAATCACGGCGGGAGCGGCGGCTCGTCCTCCACGCCCGCCAAAACCAAAGCCGCGCCGGAAACCAGAGCTTCAGCGGTTTTCCGGCGGGCCGAGGCCAGTAGGCACTGCACGGTGCCGCGCACCCATGTCTCGCAGCCATTTTTCTGTCCTTCAAAGGGCTTGACAGTCGTCTTGTTGTTGCTTATTATGTGCATAAGCACAAAATAAACTCACTTCCATCAGGAGGCGGCATCATGAAACTTTGCATCACCGCAGCAGGAAACACCTTGTCCGCGCCGACAGACAGTGCCTTTGGCCGCGCGCCGTGGTTCATGCTTGTTGACACTGATTCCGGGGCGGCGGAAGCCCTTGCCAACAGCTCCGCCGACGCGGTGCAGGGCGCAGGCATCGCAGCGGCCCAGCTCATGGCTGAACACAAGGTCGAAGCCGTTTTGACCGGCAGGCTGGGGCCGAAGGCGCAGGCCGCGCTTGCCGCCGCAGGCGTCGCCATGCACGAAGGGCTGGGCCGCTGCACCGTCGGCGAAGCCTTGGCGCAGTTCCGCGCCGGACAGTATTCCGCCGCCGGGGCAGGCCCTGCCGCCGGAGCTGCGGCCTGTGCGGCTCCGGCAGCAGTCGCGGGGCAAGGGCCGGGCAGAGGCATGGGTGGAGGAGGCCGTGGCCAAGGCTGCGGCAGATGCGGCGGCGGGAGGGGGCGGCGGTGAGCGCGAAACTCCGCCCGGAGATCATCCGGGCCTTCCATCAGACTCCCTTCGCCGTGCCGGTGATCGGCATCACCGGCGGCAAGGGCGGGGTGGGCAAGACCACGGTGGCGGTCAACTTGGCCGCCGCCTTGGCCGCGCTGGGCAAGAGAACCGCGCTGATTGACGCTGATGTTGACGCGCCCAACTGCGGCATCCTCCTCAGCCTGCCTTTGACAGAGCCGCTGGATGTTGCTGTGACCCAGCCGATCTTCGACCAAGAAAAATGCACGGATTGCCAGCAGTGTGTCAGGGTATGCAGCATGAACAGCCTGTTCCGGGCCAAGGAAAAAAGCATCACTCTGATAGGCGAATGCAATGGCTGCGAAGCCTGCTTTCTGGTCTGTCCGGCAGAAGCCATTGCCCGAGGTCAGCGGTCTGTAGGCACGACGTACAAAAACAGCCGGGGCAGGCTGACGCTCTATACCGGCGCGCTGCATCCCGGACTGGCGGAAAGCGCGCATATCGTGACAGCGGTCAAGGAGCGGGCCTTTGCCGAGGCCGGGCAGTTCGACATCATCTTGGTGGACACCTCGCCCGGCACCCACTGCAATGTGATCGGCGCACTCAAAGGCGCAGCTCATGCGCTGGCCGTGACCGAGCCGACCCCGCTGGGCGCGCATGACCTCGGTCTGATCCTCTCCCTGCTGGAGATGTTCGAGGTCAGCCGGAGCGTGGTGATCAACCGGGCAGATCTGCCGGGCAGATTGGACGATATTCATCAGCTGGCAGCGGCGCATCAGGCCGACATCACTGCCAGCTTGAGCTTGGACAAAGACCTGCTGGCCAGCTATGTCGAAGGGGTGCCGGTGGTGGAGTTCCGCCCGGACTCCGCTGCGGCCAAAGTCTTCATGGACATGGCGGAAGAGCTGGCGGCCTGCGGCAAGGAGGTGCGGCAATGAAGGAAATTGTAGTGTTGAGCGGCAAAGGCGGCGTGGGCAAATCCTCGCTGACCGCCGCGCTCGGCCATCTGCTGGCCGAAGGCGGCAGACGGATCACCTTGGCGGACACCGATGTGGACGCGCCCAACCTGCACGTGGTGCTGGGCGCGGCATTCGACAGCAGCAGCGGCATCACTGCCTCCAACAAGGCCGTGATTGATTACAGCCGGTGCAGCCGCTGCCTGAAATGCGCGGAAGTCTGCAAGTTCGCCTCAATCATCGGCGACGGGGAGCCGGTGGTGGTCAGTTATTCCTGCGAGGGCTGCGGCGCATGCGCCATTGTCTGTCCGACTGGCGCGATTGCTGTTCAGCCGGTTGAGAACGGCAGAATCAATCTGGTCCGTCACGGCTCCATCCGGGTGGTGGCGGGCGAGCTGGGCATTGGCGAATCCAGCTCCGGCCGGCTGGTGGATTTTGTCAAAAAACGGGCCAGACAGGAGGCCGCCCTGAGCGGATGCAGCCTGCTGCTCACCGACGGCCCGCCCGGCATCGGCTGCCCGGTGATTGCCTCGCTCAAAGGTTCTGACTACGCGGTGTTAGTGACGGAGCCGACTCCTTCCGCCCTCAGCGATTTGCAGCGGGCGGCGGAAGTGCTGCGCGGCTTCAAGGTGCCTGCGGGCGTGGTCATCAACCGGGCGGACATGCACCAGAAATCAAAGGAAACCCTGCTGGCGTGGATGGCCGAGGTCGGCCTGCCGCTGCTGGCGGAAATTCCTTACGATCCGCTGCTGCCCCAAGCCTTGGCCCAAGGCTGTCTCGGCGTGGTCATCTACCCTGACGCGCCGTCCTCGCTGGCCATCAGGCAGTTGAGCGGCACTGTGGCCGCCATGCTGGACAACGGCCATTGAAGCCGTCCGGGATCAGGAGGCAGCCACTGTCTCCTGATCCCGGCATTCGACCGTCCCGTCTTCCTCCACGCCCGTCAAAACCAAGGCCGCGCCGGAAACCAATGCTTCAGCGGTTTTCCGGCGGGCTGAGGCGAGCAGGCGCTGCACTGTGCCGCGCGACACGCCCATCCGCTCTCCCGCCTGCTCCTGAAACAGTCCTTCCAGATCGCAGAGCCGGAGGGCTTCCAGCTCGTCCCGGAACAGGCTGATCTGCCGAAGATTGCGCATGGGAATGCCGTTCGGCTTGAAAATCTGGCCGGAAAAGCGGCCCTCGCAGCAGCGCTGTTTTTTCGGGCGCGGTGACATCTCAGTGGTGCTGGCAGCTGCCGCCTTCATGCCCTTGGCAGGTCTGCTCTGGCCGCATCTGCGGGAACTTGCCTGTCAAAAAACCGTCCGCCGCCGTCCCCACATTCTGGAGGGCATTGCGGTCCGCATAATACACCGCAATTCCTGCCTCGGCAAAAGCCTGCATAGGCCGCGCGCCCATGCCGCCAACCACAATTGCTCCCACGCCCTTGTCCCGCAGCAGGTTGACCGGAGCCAGACAGCCGCCTGCGCTGTGCTCCACATTGGCCACAGTGTCAACCGAGGCGATTTTCCCCTCCTGAATATTAATCAGGGTGAAGAGGTCGCAGTGGCCGAAGTGGCCGGAGACCTGTGCGGCAAGACCGCCGGGATTGTCTGAGGGAACGGCCAGCAACATTGATGGATTCATGAGTCTGCTCCTGTTGTCGAAAGAAAGAGTTGGATGCGGCAGCCGCATTTCATGATGAACATATGCACAAAATCTACTCGTCCCGTCCACGCCTGTCAAGAGGGAACTGCGCACAAAAAAACAGCGGCGGCGCATGGACAAGCGCGGCAAAATAGTGTACTTTGCCTTATTTCATGCCGTTTCATCATCGGCGGCGGCAACGGCCCGCTGCTGCATCTGACAAATCACGGCAGAGGCGGTTCTGCCGCTCCTGTCATCCTTCATTCATGCGCATACGACTTTTTTCTCTGCTGGCCAGTCTGCCGCTGCTTTTTTTTCTGCTGTCCTGGCCCGCTGCGGGCGGCGGCGGCAAGCCGGTCATCGCCAAGCTCACCCTCACTGGCGCGGACGGCAGGCTGCTGCTCTCCGCAGCTGTCAAAGACTGCTTCACCAAAGAAATGCTGGAAGGAGTGCAGAACGGCATTCCTGTCACCTTCCGCTTCAAAATCCGGCTGGAGCGGCTCCGCAGCTGGTGGCTGAACGAGACGGTCAACAGCTTAGGTATCAACCACACCCTGAGCTACGATCCCATCCGGCGCGATTACCAAGTGGCCTTCGCTGAATACGACCAGCCCCGTGCCACCCGCTCGCTGTCCGAGGCGCAGCAGATGATGGCCGAGCTGCGCAGCATCGAGCTGGCGCGGCTGGACAAGCTGATTGCCGGTGAAAAATACGCCCTGCGCATCAAGGCCACGCTGGTGGAGAACACCCTGCCCTTGAGCATCCACTCGCTCATTCCCTTTTATTCCATCTGGAACTTTGAGACCGACTGGCGGCTGGTCGAATTTTCCTACTGAGGCGGACGATCATGCTCAGTCCTGAGCAGCGCAAGAAAAAGCAGCGGCTGATCCGCACGGTCATTGTCTCCTGCCTGCTGCTGATCCCCCTGCTGATCTGGCTCCAGCGGCAGCTTTTGCAAGGCGAGCTGAACCTGCCGGTCTCCAGCACAGTGCTGATCTTCGCCCTGATCAACATCAACGGGCTGCTGCTGCTGCTCATGCTCTACCTGATTCTCCGCAATTTGGTCGAGCTGCTCTTCGAGCGCCGCAACCGGATCGTCGGGGCGCGGCTGCGGGGCAAATTGGTCGCCGCCTTTGTCTCGCTCTCCATCCTGCCCACCGCTGTGCTTTTCGTCTTTGCCCTTGGCTCAGTCTCCACCTCGATGGACTACTGGTTCAATACCAATGTCGAGGACTCGCTCGAAGCCTCGCTCAAGCTGGCCCAAGACATGTTTCAGGAAACCGAGAACCGGGCCGTCAACATGGGCAGACAGTTCAGCCTGCTCTTGGAGAATGTCGATCTCAGTCTGGAGGACAGCGGCGGCCTTCAGCAGCTCTTCAGCAAGACGCTGGCCATGGCCCCGCCCGGCACGCCGGACGCGCTGATGTTCATTGACCGTCATTTGCAGGTGCGGGCAACGGCCAAAGGCGAGCGGTTGGCTGCCGCAACTCTGCCGGACATGCCGAGCGAGGCCCTGCGCCGGGCGGCGTTCAGCGGCTCGCCGGAGATCATCACCCGGCAGACCAGCAGCGGCGAGCTGGTGCAAGCCATCGTTCCGGTGCGGCTGAAAGACCAGCAGCGGGCCTTTCTTGTCACCAGCCTGCTCATCCCGGCGGAGAAGCTGGTACTGATGCAGTCGGTCTCGCAGGGCATCACCGGCTACAAGCAGCTCATCCTGCTCAAGGCCCCGATCAAGCTGAGTCTGATCATCATGCTCCTGATCGTCACTCTGCTGATTCTCTTCGGGGCGATCTGGTTTGGCTTCTATATCGCCCGCTCAATGACCGTCTCGATCAACAAGCTGGCCGAGGCCACGCAGCGGGTCGCGGGCGGCGACCTGAATTTCACCATTGAGAAAGACTCAGACGACGAGCTAGGCCTGCTGGTGGATTCCTTCAACTCGATGACCGCTGACCTCTTGGCCAGCAACAGCCAGCTTGCTGAGGCCCACCATGCTTTGCAGGAATCGAACCAAATCTCCGAGCAGCGCCGCCGCTATCTGGAGGCCATCCTCCGTGATGTGGCCGCCGGGGTCATTGCCATCAACGAGCAGCATCAGGTCACGATCATCAATCCCTTTGCTGAGAAGCTCCTGCGCATAGACCCAGCTATCTTTCTGCAACGCGACTTTCATGAGGTGCTGCCGCTCTCGCACGCGGCGGTGCTGGAGCAGTTCTTCAGTGACCTGCGCGAGTCTGGCCAGCGGAGCATTGAGCGGCATCTCAGTCTGACTGTGCGCAAAGGCGAGACTTACTCGCTCTTGGTCAACATCACCCGCCTGCTTGACGACCGCGAGCGGCCCATTGGCTACGTCATCGTCTTCGACAATCTGACCAAGCTGGAGAAAGCCCAGCGGCTGGCAGCGTGGCAAGAGGTGGCCCGCCGCATCGCCCACGAGATCAAAAACCCGCTCACGCCGATCCAGCTCTCGGCCCAGCGGCTGCGCAAGCGCTATCTGGAGAGCATCAGCAAAGACCGTGAGATATTCGATCAATGCACGGCCACTATCATTCAGCAGGTGGATGAGATCAAGCGGCTGGTGACCGAGTTCTCTGACTTCGCCCGGATGCCGCGCATCAAGAAGCAGCAGGCGGATTTGGCCGCGCTGGCCGCAGACACGCTGGTGCTCTACCGCGAGGGCTGCAAGCACGTTGATTTCCAGATAGAGCACGGGCAGATTCCGCCCTTCTCCTTTGATCCAGTGCAGATCCGGCGGGTGCTGATCAATCTCTTGGACAACGCGGTCAGCGTCCTCAGCAGCGGCGGCTCCATTAGCATCGCCATCCGCCTTGAGCAAGACCAGCAGACGGTCAGCGTCACGGTCAGCGACAACGGCCCCGGCATCCCGGAAGAGGTCAAGCGGCGGCTCTTTGAACCCTACTTCTCCACCCGCAAATCCGGCACCGGCCTTGGCTTGGCCATTGCCAACACCATCGTCTCCGAACACAACGGCTCCATCCGGGTGCAGGACAACGCCCCGACCGGCACGACGGTCATCGTGGAGCTGCCCTTTCTCTGCGATGAGCCAGCATGCCCCATGCCATCCTGATTATTGACGACGAAAGCGCGATCCGCGCGGCCCTGTCCGGCATCTTGGAGGACGAGGGCTTTCAGCCGCTGACCGCCGCCTCTGCCGAAGAGGGCTTGGCCCTGCTTGCCCGGCGGGACATTGATCTCATTCTTTTAGACATCTGGCTGCCGGGCATGGACGGCATCGAGGCTCTCAAGCGCATCCGGCAGGACTGGAGCGAGGTGCCGGTGATCATGATTTCCGGCCACGGCAGCATTGAGACCGCTGTGCAGACCACCCGCATCGGTGCCTTTGATTTCATTGAGAAGCCGCTCTCGTATGACAAGGTGGTGCTGGCGGTCAATCAAGGCTTGCGCGTGGCCCGCTTGGAGCGGGAGAACCGTCTCCTGCGCGAGGCCGCGCCGGGCGGTGCAGCGATCATCGGCGAATCCCAAGCCATCCGCCAGCTGAGGCGGCAGATTGAACGGGTTGCGCCCACAGATGCTTCGGTGCTGATTCTCGGCGGCCACGGCACGGGCAAGGAGCTGGCCGCGCAAGCTGTCCACCGCCAGTCGCCTCGCGCCGCTAGTCCGATGGTGGCGGTCAACTGCGCCGCCATCCCGGAGGAGCTGATTGAATCCGAACTCTTTGGCTATGAGAAAGGGGCCTTCACCGGCGCGGACAAGGCAAAAAAGGGCAAGTTTGATCAGGCAGACGGCTCAACGCTCTTTCTCGATGAGATTGGCGACATGAGCCTGAAAAGCCAAGCCAAGGTGCTGCGTGTCCTGCAAGAGAAGAACTTCGAGCGGGTTGGCGGCGGTAGGATGATTGAGGTCAATGTCCGCATCCTCGCGGCGACCAACAAGGACTTGGAGCAGGAGATCAAGGTGGGCCGCTTCCGCGCCGACCTCTTCTACCGCCTGAACGTCATCCCGCTGCGCATCCCGGACCTGAAGGAGCGGCTGGAGGACATCCCGCTCCTGACGACCGAATTCCTGCGCCAGTTCCGCAGCCGGGGCTTGGGCGAGAAGCGGCTTGACGACGGCGCGCTGGCCCTGCTCATGCGCCACGACTGGCCGGGCAACATCCGCGAGCTGCGCAATCTGATCGAGCGTTTGGTGATCATGACTCCCGGCCAGCTCATCACCGCCGAGGACGTGCGCTTCTTTCTTCAGCCCAGCGCGGCCCGGCCCGTCAAGTCTGTCAGCCTGCCGGACTGGTGCCAGTTCGGCTTCAAGGAAGCGCGGCGGCAGTTTGAGCATGATTATCTCTGCAAGAAGCTGGAGGACTGCGGCGGCAACATCTCCAAGACAGCGGAGAAGATCGGCATGGAGCGCAGCCATTTGCACAAGAAGCTGAAGGCCTTGGGCATAAAGGCGGAGGACTGAGGTGCGCTGCCTGACGGGGTGGTACGGTCGGAACTGACTAAGGCAAAAAAAAGTGGAGATGTGTGCAGAAGCACACATCTCCACTTTCAGAGACTTGACACGAGGGGCTGTTCTTTACTCGTAGATGCCCATTGCCTCAAGCGTCTCGATGGTCAGACCGCCGCCTTCCGGCAGGCCCTTGGAGCGCTGGTAAGCGCGGACTGCCTGCTGGGTCTCGGTGTTGAAATTGCCATCGACTGCGCCGCTGTAGAAGCCTTCTTGTGACAGAGACTTCTGCACGCTGATGATCTTGGTGTCTTTGATCTGGTCTTCGCAGAGCACTGACCGCCAAACGATCTTGCTGTCGCTGACTTTCACGCGCTTGGTGATGGTCTGGTACTCAGCAGGAACCGGAACCCGGCGCTCGCTGGCCTCCTGAACCACTTCCTTGACACGGATGGTCTTGTACTCGGCAGGAACCGGAATTTTGCTGGTCTTGGCCGGCTCGACCATGACTTTTTTGCGCACGGTCTGGTACTCGGCGGGAATGACCTCGCGCTCGACACGGGCCGGAGAAACAACCACGTCTCTGGTCACGGTCTCGAACTCAGCCGGGATGGTGACGGTCTGCTCCCGCGCCGGTTCCACCAGAACCTTTTTGATCACGGTCTTGTACATGGCCGGAGATTCGACCAAGCACAGGGTCTCGCAGTCGGTCAGGCCCAGTTTCACATCGTCATCAGTACAAGGTGTGGCCATTCTGACCCACTTTGTGGAGGCAGCCTGCACCAAAACCCGGCTACGCTCAGTTTTGAAGACCGGCGGGGTTGTGACGATCCGGGTAGAGCCAGGCTTGACAACAACCTGCTCCTGACGGGTCTCGTACTTGGCCGGAATGGCCCGCAGCCGCTCGGAAGCGGGACGGAGCACGATGCGCTCGGTGCGCCATGCGAACTTCGGCGGGGTGGTCTCAATGCGCTCGGAAGCGTCTTTGGCCACAATGCGCTTCTCAACGGTTCTGTAGCGGGCCGGAATGGTCTCAATCCGCTCGGTGGCCGGCTTTACCAGAACTTTCTCGGTGACATTCTTGTACTTGGCCGGAGCAATACAACGGGAGTAGCACTCGCCAGGCTTGGCGTTGACGGGCACATCCGGCGCGCCGCTGCCGCTGCCCAGCATCTGGTCAGGACCAACGTTCTGAGACACATCGTCAACATACTGCCCTGCATCCTGATCGCCAGAATCCTGCACTTCCACCTGATCGCCGGTGTCCTGAATCGGCTCATACTGCCCTGCATCATCCTGCTGTCCCGGATTCTGGGACGGATCATAGCCGCCGCCGAAATCCTGAGCCTGAACAATGCCAGCCAAAGCTAATACAGCAGCCGCTCCAAGAACAACCACGCCATCCTTCTTCTTCATTACCTGCCTCCTTTCAATTTTTCATTGCCGCAACGACAGTCCATGACACACCTGAAAACAACAGATTGGTTTTGCTTCACGCTGCGCTGCTCATGCGGCAGCGGAACAATCTGCTCTGCGGCACCCGCCGCAGCAGGAAAAATCTACGCTGATGCGCATCAAACCTTCTTTCTATACAATGAAGAAGCTGCGCTGTCAAGCGGCAGGATGCATCATTCAACATTTATCTTCCCTGAAATTACTTCTTACTATAGCACCTGCTGGGTAAAATGACAATACAAAAAATTGCACCGTGCCGAAAAATGTTTAAAAAATACTTTTCAGTATAAATTCAACATCTTCCCCCCCCCCGTAAGACCGCTTCAGCAGGAAACAGCACCAAACATTTTCCACCGTTTTTTGTACCGGTCGCATAAAAGAAGAAAGGCCGCAGCAGCGGGCCAGCGGATAACACATAATAATGAACAGTAACAAGCAGCGCAAGCATTTTATGCGCGGCTGTGTTGCGAAACAGTTAGAAAATGGTGAAAATTACCTGCCGACATTCCGCCGCTCATACCACTCTGTCGTTGCCGCCGTCCACCGGCAGCTGGGCGGCGGTGGTGCAGGCGAAGAGCGGGCCGCACATTTCAGCAGACATTTCAGCTACATCGCTGCTGCGCACCTCTACGCCGAGCAGGTTGTTTGTTTTGTACGCCGCCACGCTCAGGCCGTAGTGCGCGGCACGCGCCTGCAAAACTTCGTCAGTCCAGATGCCGGTGTCAAAAACTGCGTTCGGATGGAGGGCGTTGATGCGGATGCCGTCCTTGCCCCATTCCAAAGCCGTGACCCGCATGAGCTGGGTCAGCGCGGCCTTGGCGGCGGAATAGGCCGCCGCGCCGGGGCCAGGCGCAGGCACGTTTTTTGAGCCGATGACGACCACGCGGCCCTTGCCGGGCGCAGCCTTGAGCAGCGGATGCGTCTCGCGCAGCAGAGTCAGGTTGGCATCAAGATTCACGGTCATCACCTGCCGCCACAGCTCGCCGGGCAGCTCGGCAACTGCCTTGCTGGGCGGAAAAATCCCGGCGTTCAGCACCAGCATGTCTATGCCGCCGAAGTGCAGCGCGGTCTGGTCGAGAGCCGCCGCGACCTGCTTTTCATCGGTGATGTCGCATTGCAGGCCGAGGAAGGCGGACGATGCGGACACTTCACTGATTTTTGGCGAAATATCCAAGCCGACCACTGCCGCGCCGCGCTTGAGAAACGATTCCACGCAGGCTTTGCCGATGCCCGATGCCGCGCCGGTGATCAGGGCGATTTCCCCCTTGAAGAGCGGAGCCTTGCCGCCTTTCTTCAGCTTGGCCTGCTCCAAGTCCCAGTATTCCACAGCAAAGAGGTCGCCAAGCGGCAGAGGCCGCCATCCTCCGAGCCGTTCAGCCCGGAGGATGCAGCCCATCGTATGCTCATAAATATCGGCGATGATGCCAATTTCGGCGGCGGACGCGCCGACGCAGCACAGGCCCAAGTCTGGGTCGAGCAGCACACGCGGGGCCGGGTCGAGCATGACCTTACGCTCCTTGGCCGCTGGCTCATGCGCTTCAAAATAACGGCGGTAGTCCTCCGCGTACTGCTCAACATCCCGCCCGATCAGCGGCAGGGCTTTGGTGCGGAGGACATGATCCGGCGTGGCCGGGCCGCAGGCCAGCTCACGGACATCGGCCCGGCGGGAAAAGTCCAGCTCGCGCTGGCTGCCGGTGACATGCAGCAGCATCGGCCTGCCCGCTTTGTTGGAAATCGTCTGCCGCAGTTTGGCGATTTCGCGGCGGTCAAAGCGCGGCTCCGCTGCTGGCGGCCCGTTCAGCTCCCAAGCGTCATGCTGGCGCAGATGCTCTTCGGCCATGCTCACCAAGCGGATCATCCGCTCGTAGGATTCCTGCGCCGTGTCGCCGAAAGAGAAGATGCCGTGATTCATCAGCACCATGCCGATGGTCTGCGGCCCGGCCTGCGCGGCGAAGAGGCGGCCTGCCTTGCGGGCGAGATCAAAGCCGGGCATGATATAGGGCACGATCACCGCCACGCCGCCGTACAGCTCCTCAATCCGCCGCAGACCGTCCGGCGTGTTGCAGATAGTCACCACCGCGTCGGCGTGGGTGTGATCGACATAGCGGAAAGGCAGCAGGGCATGAAGGATGGTCTCCACTGAAGGCGCGGGCGCATCAGCGCGAATGAGCTGGGTTTGCAGCCCGTTGACCATCTGCGGATCGGTCAGCCGCTTCAGCTTGGCCAGCGCGAGCATGGGCCGCAGCCGCACCGGCGCGAAACCGGCGGCCTCAATTGCCGCCAAATCCCAGCCGCTGCCTTTGACATACAGAATCTCCTCCTCGTCGCCGAGCAGGTTTTTCTCCGTGATCTTCACCGAGGTGTTGCCGCCGCCGTGCAGCACCAAGGCAGTCTCGCGGCCCAGCAGGCGGGAGCTGTAAACCCGCAGGGCCAGCTCGTCGGCGCAGGCTGCGGCTTCGCTTTCATTCCATAAATTGCGCATACAGTTTTCCTTATCAGGCCCCAAGATAGGCTTTCCGCACATCAGGGCTGTTGAGCAGCTCATCCGCCGCGCCTTCCAGTGCCAGCCTGCCGTTTTCCAGCACATAGCCGCGCTGGGCGAATTTGAGGGCAAGGCGGGCGTTCTGCTCCACCAGCAGGATGGTGGTGCCGCTGCGGTTGATCTCCTTCAGGGCCGCGAACATGTCGAGCATCAGCAGCGGCGCCAGCCCCATTGACGGCTCATCTAAGAGCATAATTTTTCTGCCGCTGATGTAGGCCCGGCCCACAGCCAGCATCTGCTGCTCGCCGCCGCTCATGGTTCCGGCGAGCTGATATTTCCGCTCCTCCAAACGCGGGAAGAGATCGAAAACCCACTTCTTGTCACGCGCCACCGCCTCACTGTCCTTGCGGGCAAAGGCTGCCAGCGCAAGGTTTTCCGCCACAGTCAGGTTGCCAAAAATCATCCGGCCTTCAGGCACATGGGAGATGCCCAGCTGCGACACCACCTTGTCCGTCTTGTACGCAAGCAGATTCTCGCCCATGAATTCCAGCGTGGAACCCGGCTCCGCAGGAATCATCCGGGAAATGGCGCGGAGGGCCGTGCTTTTGCCTGCGCCGTTCGCGCCGATGATGGTGACGATTTCACCCTGAGCGACCGTGAAGCTGAGGCCGTGCAGAGCGCGGATTTTGCCGTAGGAGACAGAGAGGTTTTGCACTGAGAGCTGCATGTTGAACCTCTTGGTGTCACGCAGTCAGCATCTTCTCAAGATGCTCCAGAAAATTTCCCTCATTGACAAAGGTCAGCTCATGCATTCCTGTCAACCCCTCGCACTGTTTCTGACTGAGACCCATGACGCAGATCAGAAATCCTGCCTTATCAATCTCCATCCTTTTGCGCAGCGTCAGATATTTGTCAATATGCTGCTGAAATTCCCCTGATTTGCATTCGATACAGACTGGAATAGATTCATTGACCAAAAAAAAGATGTCCAGCTCGTGAACATCCTTATTTGGAAAGGTGATGCATACGTTGCGCAGGCAGGAAACCGGCAGCTTTTTAGCCCGGAGGAACTCCAGCAGTCGGATGAACACCAGCCACTCCAGCCATTCGCCATTGAAAAAATTGACGATGGCCGGAATGCTCTGAAGTTTCAGACGGATAAATTTATCCTCTTTCTGGTAGAAATACTTGGAGACAAATGAATAATCATATAAATCCCGGCAGAAGGCAGTTATTTTCCCAACCTGCTCTTGACTCTTCTTGCCAAGATTCAGTTTCACATCAGCGTAGCCTTTCCTCTGCACATACTTAATTTGATCAACGACTTCGTGCAATGTGTCAAAATTATTCCCCAAGGCAAGGGCAATCTCATCAAAAAAGCCAGTGGTGTCCAGAGCTTTGTGATTCACATCCACCGCAATTTTGCGCTGCTCAAACCATTGCAGAACAGGGCGATATTGCTCGTCGCTTTTCAGAGCCTCTGTATGGTAGATGTCAACTTCTTCAAGCGAAGTTTTTTCTGGCGCAGAGGAATTCTCCGGCACCTGCGGCTGGATTTGCTGCTGCTGAAGCTCGCGCAGCGTTTTTGTTTGAATAAAATATTTCTCAAGCAGCTTGTCTATAAACAGAACAGTGTCATAAATTGTCACCGCCTGCTGGCAGCGCGGACATTTCACTGTTTTGCCGACATGCTCGCTGGGAACCTCGCGCAGATGAGCGCATTTGTTGCATCTGAAAATAGCCATAGCTTTTGCCGATCGGCAAAATGTTGTTCCTTACATGATTTGAAAAATAAACCACGCCACCATGATTCCAGCGATCATCATTTTGGCCGCAACTCCGGCGATGAAACCAAGAAAGGAGCCAAAACCGGAATGGAGAGCCTGTCTGATCTGCTCGCCCATGAGCAGTTCGCCGATGATTGCGCCGAGCAGCGGCCCGATCAAGATGCCAATCGGCCCGATCACAAAGACGAGCAGGGTGCCGAGCACCGCGCCCCAAGCCGCAGCTTTGGAGCCGCCGAATTTCCGCACGCCCCACGCTGTGGCCATGAGATCAACCGCATAGCCCAGACAGATCAGTACCCCTTGGCCGACAAAAAACCAGACGGAGAGATTGTCAAAACCGGCGATCAGGCCATAGACGAGAAAGCCGCCCGCAATCAGAATGGTGCCAGGCAAGGCTGGAAAAACGATGCCAACAAAACCGGCGGCAATGAAAGGTAGCGCGGCCAGAAAACCCCAGACATGGGTCTGCGCCAGCATAGTCGCAAAAAGGGATTCAATCCAGTCAAGCATTTGCAGCTCCCGCCGCTTGGGCGGCAAAACAAGAAGGCTCAGGACAGAAGCGCACGTCCTGAGCCTGAAAAATCTGCCGCGTCAGCCAAGCTATTTCTGCGGAACCGGCTGCTGTGGAACAGATTTCTGTTGCATCACCGGTGCCTGCTGTTCAGCTTTATTCTTCAGGGTCGGAGCAGTGTTTTTCTTCACCGGCTCCTGCTTGCCTTGGGCAATCTGGCCGATCAGGATTTCATTATTGAGCTTGCAATTTTCCAGCTCTTTGTCAGCTTTTGCCAAGGACGCGCTGCGCTCCTCAACAATTTTTTCCAAGCCGATGACTTGGGCGCGCAGGGTGTCGGCCTCGCCGAGCACCTTGTTGCGCTCCTCCTCAAGCTGCTGGCTGGCGGCCTCCAGCTCGTCCAGCTCGGCCTGCACCCGGTCTAGCTCCGCGACCCGCTCGCCGCAGCTTTTCACCTGCTGCTGCTCGCGCTCGATCACTTTGGCGGCGGAATCCAGCTTCTGTCCTTGATCCTCAAGAACAGCCTGCTGCTGGGCGATCTGCTGCTCCAGCTCTTCTATCTTGGCCTGCTGCTGGGCGATCTGCTGCTTTTGTTCGGCAGAGAGCAAATTTTTTGCAGCGGCAGCCGCTTGAAGAGCGTCCGCCTTCTCCTTTTGCAGGTCAGCCAAAACCGTCTCAAGCTCCGCCGCCTTTGTTTCCGCCGCAGTTTTTGCTTGGTTCAGTTCAGCCAGCTTCTTCTTAGCATTGTTCAGCCGTTCCTCAGACTGCTGTTTTGCCTCCCGCTCCTTGCCGATTTCCGTCCGCAGGCTGCTGCATGAAGCCGCCGCATCTTTGCCGCTTTCCAGCTGGGCGTGCAGCTCTTCATTTTCTCGGATCAGCTTCTTGTTCTGTCCGGTCTTCATCTGACCCCAGATTGCGGAGATCAGCAGCAGCATAACAAGCGCGCCAATAATACGATTTTTGGTGATCTGCATTTTCCAGCTCCTGTTCGTTGAAGTGTTTCCCTGTTCTGCTCAACCCATGCCGCCGCGCCCGCGAAAAACAGACGCGGATCGACTCACTGCCCCCCGCCGGAGGCGGCCAACTCTTTGGCCACACTGTTCAAATTCCGCTTCACTTTGTCCGCGATGCCTGACTGAGGATATTTCCGCAGGGCCTCCTCCAGCAGTGATCGGGAGGAAAGCAGCAGCTCCTTTTTCAATGCCGGTTCTGCCGCGTTGTTGGCCTGCTGAAAGAGGGCCGCCGCTTTTTTGCGGAGCACCTCGGCGGCCTGCTGCTCGGCCTCCTTAATTTTTCCTTCTGCCTTCGCATCGAAGGAGGTGTTCCGCAGCTCGGAGAAAAGGGTTATGGCCTTGTCGTGCTCGTCAACCTGCATGGCCGCCATGCCCTTGTCCCAAGTTTCCTGCAAGGGATCAAGGGACGACAGCGGACTGGCCGTCTGCGGCGGCACCTGTTCTGGGCTACTCTGAACAGAATCGGGTGCGGCACTGGCGGCTTGCTGCTCCGGTGCCAAGCTCTCCTTTTTCTCGCGGAGTATGTCCTGCTTGTCCAAGGGTAGAATGTCCAAAGGCACCTGCTCCAGCTTCGCCAAAGCGGCGGCAGACTCCAGCCGGTCGGCTTCCGCCAGCAGGCCGGAGAACCACCGCTCGGCCTGCTGCTCAATGTCCTGCGAGCAGTCCTCGGCATCGTCGACCAGCGGCGAGTCCGGGAACAGCCGGACGAACTCAGCCGCCTGCTGCACCACAGTGAAACCGTCTTTGTCCGGGTTGTATGTCAGGCAGCCGAGCAGCAGGGAAGAATAAGCGTCCAGCTCGTCCCGCCGCGAAGACGGCAACTCCAAGGCTTCCAGATTTCTCGCTGCCTTGCCGTCGGATACGCCCAGCCGACGCAGCTCCTCGTATTTTTTCCGTGCGACGGCATAGTCGCGGCGGCCAAAATCCAGTTCCGCCAGCATCTGAAGGGCGGCGATTTCCTGTTTGCGGTTCGCAGTTTGGCGGGCGGCAGCAAGCAGTTCATTGAACATGCTGCGGGCCTCCTGCTCCTGTCCCTGCCGCAGCAGCTCCATGCCCTTGCTGCGGAGCGTGCCGGTGTCAGGCGGCGGCTCCTGCTGCTGCGATGCCGACGGGTCGTCGGCAGGCTGGCTGCGCTCCGTCTCACTGCGGCGGGAATGCTGCTCCGTCTGGCCGCGCCTTGCCGCACCCTCATTTTCATCAGGAACTTCGGCAGCTCCGGGCCGTCGGCTGTTCAAGCTACTGAGCGAGCTGTAGAGCCGGGGGCATTCCCCTTCCAGATAGGCGATGTCTTTCTCTTTGAAATCCTGCAAGGAGCTGAAGAGCAGCTCACGGGAATCCTCGACCGACTGCTCGCGAAGCAGCTGCTCCTGCAAATTTTTGTAGGCATCCTGCAAATCGGCCACCATGTTGCGGCAGCTAACGATCTGCTCCACCTCCGACGCGCTCAGGCGCAGGGTTTCCCGGCTGCCGCCCAAGTCCTGCCAGTCGTGCAGCCGCTGCTCATAGGCGGCGATGCGCCCGCTGATGGTGGCAAGAGTTGGCTCCAGCACCTGACGCTGGTAATCGGCCCGCTCCTGAGGCGACATGGCCTGCTTAGTCTGAACTGGCGGCGGCTCCGACGGCAGCGGAAGAAGCGGAGCCTGCGGCGCAGGAGCGCGGTGCGGATACGGCTGAACTGAAGTCTGGCTGGAAGGCAGGCAGCCGCTCAGAAGCAGCGGCGCACTCAATCCAAAAAAAAGCAACCCCCGCAGGCAGGGGCGGAAAGCAACTGAGGAAGCATCCATTGTTGTGTTCTGGTAGTCGTATGTGTCTGCGGATTCCTGCGAGGAACAGGAGCCGGGAAGAAAATTATCAGAAAAATGCCGCCGCTACAACGGCTTTTTGCAAAAAACCGCTTTTCAGCCCGGAAGATGCCAGCGCGGCTGCGGCTGAACCTGCCGGATCAACCGCTCCAGCAGCTCGTGAAAGGCTGGCCTGTCCAGCTCGCGGCTGCCGAAGCGGAGCATATGCGCGGTGGTCATCTGACAGTCTATGGCTGCAATGCCGCTTTGCCGTGCATGGCTGACCAGCGCGGCCAGCGCGACCTTCGAGGCATCGTCGCGCAGGGAGAACATGGATTCACCGAAGAACATTCTGTCCAAGCAGACTCCGTACAGCCCGCCGACCAGCTCACCCTCAAAGCGGCATTCCACCGAATGCGCGAAGCCCAGCTCGTGTAGGCGGATGTAGGCGGCCTGCATCTCCGTGCTGATCCACGTGCCGGTTTCCTGCCGCACAGCGGCGCAGGCGGCGATGACCTCAGCAAAGGCGGTGTCCGAGCTGACCTGATAGATGCCCCGTCGGATGGTGCGGGCAAGACTACGCGGCAGATGGAATTCCTCCGGGAAGAGCACCAAGCGCGGCGAGAGCGACCACCACAGGATCGGTTCATCGCCGGAATACCAAGGAAAAATGCCCTGCTCGTAGGCGGCCAGCAGGCGGGCAGGCGAGAGGTCGCCGCCCACCGCCAAAAGGCCGTCCGGCTCGGCCAGCTCCGGCGGCGGAAAGACTAATTCCTTGGTCAGGCGGAAGACAGGCATCAGCCGATCAGGCAGGTCTTGCGGCGCAGCTCCTCGATCAGAACCGACTCATTTTCCGCATAGTCAATCGGCAGCTCGATCAGGTGCACGCCGGGCGTGTTCAGGCAATGGTCGAGTGTCTCCGGCAGCTGATGCTCCGCCGAAATCCGCCAGCCCGACGCGCCGTAGCTCTCGGCATATTTGACAAAATCCGGGTTGCCGAAGTCAAGGCCGAACTGCGGCAGATTCATGCCTGCCTGCTTCCATTTGATCATGCCGAGACCGTCATCGCGAAGAAGAAGCACGGTCAGGTCGAGCTTGAGGCGGATGGCGGTTTCCAGCTCCTGCGAGTTCATCATGAAGCCGCCGTCGCCGCAGATCGCAATCACCTTGCGCTGCGGGAAGAGCATCTTGGCCGCGATAGCCACCGGCAGGCCTGCGCCCATCGTCGCCAGCGCGTTGTCGAGCAGTACCGAGCTGGGATCCGCCGACTTGTAATTGCGGGCAAACCAAATCTTGTACATCCCGTTGTCCAAGGAGAGAATGGTCTCTTGGTCGGTCAGCTCTTGCAGCACCTTGGTGAGCTGCTGCGGCGTGTAGGGGAAGGTGGTCGGCAGGGTGCAGCGGTACACGTTCTTCTCAATTTCCTTCTTCAGTTTGCTGAAATAGCCGTCGCCAGCGAGCGAATCTGAGCCAATCAGCCCAGACAGGCGGCTGACTGAATCGGCGATGTCGCCGATGATCTCGCGCTGCGGAAAATAGACCTCGTCAAAGACCGCGCTAAAGTAATTGATATGAATGACCTGCACGCCGTCCCGATGCATGAAGAAGGGCGGTTTCTCCACCACATCATGGCCGACGTTGATGATCACATCCGCTTTACCGATGGCGCAGTGCAGATAGTCGTGATCAGACAGCGCGGCGGTGCCAAGGCAGCGGGAATGGAACTCGTCCGCCGTACCCTTGCCCATCTGGGTGGAGAAGAAGTGGATGCCCGTGCGGTCAATGAACTGCTGGAGGGCCGCGCCGGTCTGGCGGCGGTTGGCCACCGCAGCAATGAGCAGGAGCGGATTCTTCGCTTGGCTGATGATCGCTGCCACGTGACGCAGGGCCTCATCCGAAGCCAAAGGCACCGGCACATCCGTCACCGGGAAAGGCCGGGCCGTTTCTGAGACCAGCTCCGCCGCGATGTCCTCCGGTAGCTCCAGATGCACTGGCCCGGCCTTCTCCTGCACCGCAGTGCGGAAGGCTTCACGGGTGAGAGCGGCGATGGAATCCGCGCTGACAATCTGCCGGGTCAGCTTGGTGATCGGGGCCATCATTGAGACCACGTTGATGATCTGAAAGCGGCCCTGCTTCGAGCTTTTGATCGGCTTCTGCCCAGTGATGAAAAGGCAGGGCATTCCGCCCAGATAGGCGTAGGCCGCGCTGGTGACAAAGTTGGTCGCGCCCGGTCCCAAAGTGGCAAGGCAGACTCCCGGTTTGCCGGTCAGACGGCCATAGGCTGCGGCCATGAAGCCAGCAGCCTGCTCGTGCCGGGTCAGGATCAGCCGGATTGTGGAAGTCCGCAGCGCTTCCAGAAAGGCGAGGTTCTCCTCGCCGGGTATGCCAAAGATATATTCCACGCCCTCGTTTTCGAGGCAGCGCACTAAGAGTTCAGCACCGTTCATTTTTTGAATGCCTGTCGTGACCTTGTTGTTTGAGCAGGAGGCAGGAGCTTGCATGGCCCGTTCAGCTAATGTACCGCATTTGCCCGCTCTGGGGGTAGGGAAAAACTCGAAGCAGGGTACAGGCGCATCTCGGCAGGAGCTTACGGGACAAAGGGCTTCAGCATGAGTTCTTTGATCACTCTGAATTTCCTCAAAGCAGCCAATTCCTCAAGCACAGACCGTCCATCCTCCTGCGCTGACATGCCAAAAAAAGGGTGTGAGGTGATTTTGCCCGGCTTTTTCCGGGGCGGCGGAATGAGTATCCCTCTGACCTTGCCACGGTGCATGAGCGTCACCTCCTCATTCCGGTCGAGGGCCTTGAGCACGTCGTGCATTCTGCACCGCAAATCTGTTGTCGTCGCCTTCATGCTGCCTCCTTTGCGTGTAGTTCCTCAGCAGGATACACAATTCCCCTAAAGCTGCAAACTGAAATCCCCGCCCTGCCGAACGAGACATGCCCCGCCGCATCATGTGGCGGAAGAGGACAACGTTATGCTCCGCAAGACCCATACTCTATGCAATGCAGGATCAGCACGCTGTCGAGGTAGCCGAGAGCCTTGGTTCGAGATTTTCACCAACGCGCTATCGAAGCTCCATCCTCTCCCTTTTCAGCAGATCATCGCACCTCAATCCTGCTCAAAGGAACGTCCAGTTGGCAAACATGGCCGCCTGCCCGCAGAAGCTGCCCTGCGCATCCGTAAGGTTCCAGACCACAGCCTGTTCGATCCGAAACAGCCGCCCGTTTTTGGAGATTCGCACTCCGGCATAATCATCAATAAAGCCAGCAGCAGCCACCCGTGCCAGCAGCCGGGCGCGCTCCTCCCGCTCTATGGCTTCTGCTGTGCAGCGGGAGGGCATGACGGTCAGTTCCTGCCAAGTCAGCTCGAACAAATCAAGAACCGTGCAGTTGCCGTAAGTGAGCACAGGATCAGCGGCAGCATTGTGGGACAGGAGAGCAAACGGAGCATGAAAGATGCGCCGTGCCGCCTCTGCTGGCGGGCAGTCCTGTTCCAGCAGGTCACGTCCGGTTAAGGTGCGGAGGCAGCTCCGCAGCAGCTTGACGTGTTCGGCAAGATAGGCATTGTCTTCAGCAGGATAAGGGAATGCAGGTGTCATGGTTGTTTCTTCTCCTTGTTCAGAATATCCTCGGCAATGTTCTGGTAGTTGATTTTCAAGCCGAACAATTCAAGATTGCCTTCAACATACCTGTTCATCTTCTTTATCAGTCCCCGCAGTCCGCCCGCCTTCCGTTCTCCCTCAGCTAAAGCGAGCATCTGCTTGCCCTCGCTTTCATTGGCGAAATGCACCCGTTCGAGCAGCTCTTTTACGGTGTATGCTCTTTTCGCGTCTTCCGGGAATACCTTTTCGATGCCCGCTTCTTGGCTCTTGAGCAGGCTTTCATAAGCAACGGTGATGGTTGGCTCATCTGGCATTGGCACGCGCTCGCTGACCTTCAAGCCTTCAAAGCCCGTGTTGATTTCCCGTAGGGTGAGCCAAATCAGGGCGAGGAAGATTTTGCGCTCTTTGCCGGTCACGGCGATATGAATGCGGCGGGCCTCATCATCCACGTTGACCACCGCGCTGGCATCGAGCTGCGCATTCTTCAGGACAACGCCGCTGCGCCAGCGCAGATTGTCGTGTATCTCCTGATGCCGATTGACAATAAAGCGGGGCATGACAGAGGGCGGCAGGAAGTCCTCATAATGGAGAACAAAGCGCAGGGCATTGCTGTAATCGAAGGTGAAGGAAGGCTCAGGCACGGCCAGCAACTGCGGAATAAGCACCTCCTTGTCATTGAGCGCATAGCACAGCTTGAACTTCTTCATCAGCTCGATGATGTAATGGTGATCAGCGGGATAGTAGCGGTGCTCGCTGTCCTTCTTCTTTGCTAAGATGTCCGCCAGCGCATTGACGTGCAGCAGGCCCTTGGCATGAGCCACCGACGGCGCGTTGATAATCTTATACACCGCCTCTGTCACCCATTGCGGATTGAGGACGTGATGATCGTTCAGCTCAAACTGATCAAAGTGAATGACCGTGCCAAGATCGTTGAGGAAGTCAACCAAGACCTGCCGCGTGGTCGCGCCCTTCACTCCGGCTTCAAGGCAGATTTGCTCGAAGCGTTCGTAGTTGATGCGCGGCTCGTGCAGCTGCTCCAGCTTTTCCTTTGCCCGGAACCACGTTGCGGGCCAGCGGTTCTTGCTCAACGGCACATTGTCTAACTGCTCGTGCAGTGCTCGCGTGAATTCTGCCATGCCCTGTCCGCTGTGGCAGGAAAGCGGCCAGAAGCCCTTGATGAACGGGTATTTCTTACGCAGAAAAGGCTGGTTGAGATCAAAGCCGGGATTGATGTCCTGCTTGTTGAGCACCACCAAGACCGGGGATTCGCCGCCGAAGGTTTCAATGTAGCGCAGCCAGTATTCGGGCCGCTCGTCGCGCCGGTTGTCGAGGACGAGCACATACAGGCTGCGGCGCGAGAGGAAAAACTGGTGCGTGGCGTGCATGATCTCTTGGCCGCCGAAGTCCCAGACATTGCAGCAGGGCAGCTGGCCTGCGCTTGCGGGCCGCCATTTGTTGATGCTGATGCCGTGCGTCATTGGCTCGTGCGGGTCGAACTGCTGGCCGCGCAGCCGCTTGACTAATGAGGTCTTGCCCGATGCGCCCTCACCCACAAGGATGATCTTGACCTCCGCCAGCTCCTTGCTCTCGCCTTCCATTTCAGCGAAGTATTCGCGTATGGCTGAGATGCCTTTTTCAGCAAGTTCGTAAGGAGGGGAGATGAGGGGGTTGCCGCGAAGATAAAGCTCTTTTAACTTAGGTAGGTTGACGATTTCAGGAGGCAGATAGGAAAGCCGGTTGTATCTGAGGTAAAGCCTTTTAAGGCTTGCGAGCTGAAATACGTCTTGCGGCACTTCGGTCAATCCTTGCCTCATGAGATTAATAGACGTTGCCCCTGTCTCCGCAGCCTCTTTAATCAACTGCAAGGCTTCTTCTTTGCCCATGTCCTCGTTCTCCCTTGGTATGTGTATCGCAAGCAGTTGTAGTCAAAAAGACCTACCCTAATAGGAACCTCCCTCCTACCCTAATAGGAGGCATCTTCCTATTAGGGTAGGAGAGCACCTCCTTGCCTGGTAGGAGACCAAAGCCTGGCCTGCATCCTGTTGCAAGCATAAAATCAAAGGAAATGCAATGGGAATGTAGGCAGGCAGGAGGGCAAAGGTGCTTTGCTCATCACCTGATCCTTCGTGGGTGGTAGTTGCCATAAATCGTAGGGGCGGTTCGCGAACCGCCCCTACGGATACCTTGCAACCATAGCACAGGGGCGGCTCACTGCTTCGGCGCGGGGCCTGCCACCAGCTCCTGCATCTTGATGACCGTCTTGTCTTTGCTCCAGAAATAGAGCGGGTTGCCGTTGTCGCTGCTTTCGGCGATGAAGAGGCGGAAGCGGCCCGGCTGCTCGGCATCTCTGAGCACTTGATAATCAACCGTGTAGCCGGAGGAGTGGCCGGTTTCCCAAAGTGTGCTCATCCGGCTGCCGTCCCAGCTCAGAACAGCCACGGATGATCCCTCGAACCAGCGGAGGTTCTTGAAGTAATCAACATTGGTCACACGGTTGCGGCTGACGATGATCTCTGGTTTGCCGTCGCCGGTCAAATCCTGCGCGGCGATGCGCGTGTGGATATAGACCCGCTCGCGGTCGTAGGGCTGATCCAGCTCGGCTTTGCGCCTACTGGCTAAAGTGCCGAGAACCTCGCGGCTCGCGCCGTAGCTTTCTTCGCTCTTCCACAGCGGCTTGCTGGCCTGATCCTGCACCAGCAGCTTGTTCTCTTCAGTCAGGCCAATGAATTCGGGCCTGCCATCTTGGTTCAGATCAGCGCGGATGAAATCATGCAGGCTGAAGCCTTGCGGAATGGCCAGTTCTTCGCCACGATCCAGCTCGCCGCTCTGATTGACTGCCAGCCGGAAGATGCTGCCGCCCGCTTGACCGAGCAGCGCAGGCTGGCCTGCCGAATCCACATCCGGGCGGAGATAGAACGGCACCTGCTCATGCAGCTGGTGGAACTTCTTGCCGTCCCATGACAGCACCTGCGAAGAGGGAATGCTGCCGCTGCTGGCAGAGATGCAGATCTCTGGGCGGCGGTCGCCGTTGATGTCCGCCAAGCTCACAGCATGGAAGGCAAGATGCGAGGGCAGCGGCAGCTCCGCCACCTGCTGGAAGCGATCCGCGCTGAAACGGGCAAGGATCAGCCGTCCCTGCTCCAGCAGCACCAGCTCCTCTCTACCGTCGCCGTCCAAATCGCCTGCGTCCATCGCCTTTAGCGACAATGCCAACTCGCCGCTGCTCAGGCTGTTCAGCTGCCGGAATAGGCTGCTTCCAGCTACCGAAGACGGCAGCGCGGTTTGACCGCTGGCGGTATAGATGCCGTCGCGCCACGCTTTGTCCGGGTGAGCGGTCTGAAAGCCGCTTATGCCGTCCTTGCCGAGAGCGTCAGCAGCTGTCTGCTCCTCTTCCGGCTCTTGATGAAAGACCTTTGCCGCTATTTCCGCAGACAGTGCATCAATGGCCGGGATCGTTTTATCTAAGGTGTCAATAGTGCGGGAGAACGAGGCGGGCGCGGCCTTGCTGCCGCTAAAGGCATGAATTCGGACCTCGTAGCCCTTTTCACGCTGCTCCAAGCTGCCAAGCAGCAGCCAGTCGCCGCCAAGCTGGCGGAGGAGCTGCCGCGCCTCCTGCTGGCGGCCCTGCTGGAGCTGCGCTTCCAAGCTACCGGTTTTGTCCGACCCATGCACGGCGGCAAGGCCGGTGCGGTCGGCCATCCGGGTGGCGAGGACGCTGGTCAGTCCGGCGCGGAGATGCTCCTGCGGCGGCTGGGTTTTCACAGTGAAGGGCAGGAAGACTATCGCGCCGACTTTCGCTTTGGCCGCCGCTTTTTTTTCAGCAGCAAAAACTGCTGGCGGCAGGGTGGTGAGAAGCAGGGCAAGGAAAAGGGCAAGGCCGCCGCCGGAGAGCCGGACTGGGAAGCCTTTCATTGCGGAACTCCGGGAGGGCAGCTGCTGCATGAATGTGTTCATCATCTGGGCGATAGGGTGGAGGAAGCGCAAAGAAGTTTCTCTGCAAGGTATACCCCGCCCTTGCTGCTCGCGCAATTAGAAACGCACTGGCGGCCTCTTGTCTTCTGCTGTCTCAGTCATGCCGACGCGCCTGCCTCACGCCGCGCCGCCGCCGGGCTTTTGCCGCACCAGCGGCGGAAGGCCTTGCGGAAGCCGCGCTCGCTTTCAAAGCCCAGCTGAAAAGCCACTTCATCCACGCTCAGGCCGCTGTCCGCCAGCAGGCCCAAGGCGTTGACATGCCGGGCTTCGTCAATCAGCCTGCTGGCACTGGAGCCAGCGGCGCGGAGATGCCGCTGGAGGCTGCTCAGGCTCATGCCCAAGCTCTGCGCCAGCCCGGAGGCGGTGTAGTCGCCCTTCAGCGCGTTCCGCATTACAACCTGACGGATTTTCGCGACCTCATTTCCCTCGCTGGCCAACCCGATATCGCGGCGCAGACCGTCAAGGTGCTGGGCCAGAACTTCCTTGCTCTCCGCCCTCCGCGCCTGACTGGGCATGTCTAAAATCTTGCTGTCGAAAATCAGGGCATTGAACTGCTGGACCGCCTGCCTTTCAGCAGCGACGTACCCACGCTGAACAAAGAGGATTTCAGCAAGTTCTTCTGCTCGGAATTAGTTGCCGCCGCCTTTGAGGAAGCGGGCGTGACCGGGCCAGTCAACGCCTCAGAGGTAACGCCCGTTGACCTGTGCCGCTGGCGCATCTATCAGCTCAAGGGCGATTCTCAGAAAAGAATATCCCGTTTCAACACGGCCTCGCCCGCAGACTGGAACATCAGCGGGCAGCAAGGCTGCGATGAAGGCGGCGGGCCGCCGGTTTTGCAAGGGAAATAAAAACTGGAACGTACGCGGCGGTGCGGAGAAGAGGGCGGGCGCAGCGACCCGCCCTTCAAAGCGGGCGGAGGCTCACTTCTTTTTATCCGCGCCTGCGACTTCCACGTACAGCGATGTCACTTCATCAGCGATCTGGTTGATGTCGTCAGTGCTGGACAGAACCAGCGCAGGATTGCCTTTTTCACGAACCTTAAGGAAATACGGCGCGACCCGCTCCCAGTTGCTCTGCATTTTATTCAGCAGCATGTTGATCCGGTCATTGTTTCTCTTCTCCGCGCGTAGAAATTTAAGCGCACTCTCAAACTCAGAAGTAGCGGCTTCTAATTTCTGGATAGAGCTTTCATCTTGAAAACCTGCCTGATAGGCAATGTAGTGTTTGGCGATTCGCTGCGAGAGCATCCGTTGCCGCCCGGAAATATTGATGATGTTGTCAATTTTTGCCCCTGACAGCTCCTCCAGCTTCAGCACCACATTCTGGCTAGCCTCCAGCAGTTGCTCGCTCAAATCCAGAACAGCGACTGAATTTTCCTTTTTATACGGTTTTGTCACCAATGCCTTATAGCTGGAAAAGGCAGTCTCAACTATGCCAAGCAGCTCCTGCATTGTGCTGTCGTTGACTTTTTTCAGCGCGTCATGGTTGTATTGAAAACGGGTGACGGCGATGCTGAGCTGATGACTGGCCTCTTGCTGTGAAACGCCTTGGCCGTTGTAGAGATACGCCTTGGCGATCCGCTGCGAAAGCATCCGCTGCATTCCCGCACGGTTCATCAGCTCAGAATAATTCTCAGCCGCTTGCATGGGTGCTGCAAGGAGAGCCAGAAAAAGTGCTGTCAGCAGAATGTTGAATGTGCGCATAAGAAGCTCCTTCAAACGGTTGGGCAGCGCGGCTGCGGAATGAAAAACACGGGATAGATGAGGATATTAAAACAAAACCAAGTCATTTTTGCAAGAAAGCTGACATGATTGCGCCGAGATTTCTGCTGCGGAGGAACAAGTCCGCGCAGCTCTTGGTGCCCTCTGCGCCGCCGGGCGTGCCATTCGTCGTTGTCATCAATCGGCTGCTCGCTGCTCGGCCTTTAGCTGAAGCGGCTGTACTCTGTCGAGCAAAATTATCGTGCAATGCGTTGAATCTTTGAGTACTGTTCAAAGCAGTCCGCCAATATGCCGGATTCATGCCGATGCCGCTTCAGCGGTGCCGCGTTTGGCGGGCAGGCAGGGCCTGCATAATTCCCGCGCAGAATTTATGCAAATTCTTCTTTGAGTTTGCTGCGCGGAGCATGGTATAATAGACAAAAAATTGCCAGAGGAAATGATGAGCGAAGAACGGGAAAAAACAGCGGCACGGGCAGCCGGGCTGTTCGAGGAAGGCTTTCATTGCAGCCAAGCGGTGCTGACCGCCTGCGCCGGGCTGTTCCGCGAGGAGCCGCCGCCGCCGGAGCTGACAGCGGCAATGGCCGCCTTTTCAGGCGGCATGTTCGGCAGCGGCCAGACCTGCGGTGCCTTGTCCGGTGCCTTGGCGGCGATCGGCTTCGCTTTGGGCAAGACTGCGCCCAAAGGAGAAAATCATAAGCAGATGAACAAGATCGGCCAAGAGATGGTCAAAGAGTTTGCCCGACTGACTAACGAATACGGCGGCATGAGCTGCACCGACATCGCCAAAATCAACTGGCAGGACGGCGAGGCGGTGCGGCAGTTCCGCACGGATCCGAACAGCACACGCAGGCATTGCGTCCACGTGGTGCGGGAAACAGGCGGCTGCCTGCATGAGCTGGCCAAGAAGCATCTGCTCTGAAACAAACAGGCCGCAGGGAAGTGTCTTCCAGCGGCGCATAGGCTGCTTGATCTGAATGATGCCAAGCAGCGCAGTTCAACCACCAAATGGAGGGAAGAAAGATGAAGACAGGGAAACAGGGACTTGTGGGATTGGCAGTCTGCATTTTGGCGGCAGCGGTCTTGGGCGGCTGCGCAAAGCCTATGCCGACCACATGTAAAACAGAATACGAATTTCATCCGCCGACCAGCTATGAGGGCAAGATGTGCCTCATGAAATGCGAGAAGGACAGAAAGCAGTGCCGCGACGACAAAGAGCTGCAATATAAAAACTGCGAGCATCATGGCCGGATGGTACGGCTGGAGTTCGAGCGCTGCATCGCCTCTGGCGCGACCAACTGCTACAGTGCTGTAGCTCCGCCCTGCGAGCGGCCTTGCGACAGCTCCGGCCCGTGCAGTGACTCATGCAACATGGAGTACCGGCATTGCTATGAAAGCTGCGGCGGCAGCGTCACCAGCAAAGAAGTGTGCAGCAACGGCTGCGATAGCTGGTCTTGCGACTGAGCTGCGGCTTCGGCCCCTTCTTGGCGGGACAGACGCAGCACGCCTGCTGAAAAGTCAGACCTCCGGCGCAGCGCAGGAGTTCTGACTTTCTTTTTTCCGCATTTTTTCTTTTTGCATTCATGCCGACCAATTCTCCCTTCACCCTGCTCCGCCGCTCCTCCCAGTGCGCAGCCCGTAGCGGCAGAGTCTCCACCCTGCATGGCACGTTTGAGACTCCGGTTTTCATGCCTGTGGGCACGCAGGCCACAGTCAAGGCTGTCACTCCGGAAAACCTGCTGGAGCTGGGCGCACAGATCATCCTCGGCAACACCTACCACCTTTTCATCCGGCCTGGCCATGAGCTGATCCGCAGCTGTTTCGGCGGCCTGCACAAGTTCATGCACTGGGACAGGCCGATTCTCACCGATTCCGGCGGCTTCCAGATATTCAGCCTGAAAGAGCTGGCCAAGATCACCGAAAAAGGCGCGGAGTTTCGCTCGCATATTGACGGTAGTAAACTCTTCCTCAGCCCGGAAAAGGCGGTCGAAGTGCAGGAAGCTCTTGGTTCGGACATCATGATGGTCTTAGACACCTGCATTCCCTATCCAGCGACGTATGACGAGGCGGCCAAGGCCACAGCCCTCACCTCGCGCTGGGCCAAACGCTGCCGCGCCGCGCAGAGCGGGACCGACCAGCTACTCTTCGGCATCGTGCAGGGCGGCATGCATCCTGAGCTGCGGCGGCAGTCAGCGGAAGAGCTGATTGAAATCGGCTTTGACGGCTACGCCCTCGGCGGCCTGTCGGTCGGCGAGCCTAAAGAGCAGATGCACGCGATGCTGGATGCTACCGTCCATCTCCTGCCTGACAGTTATCCCAAGTACCTGATGGGCGTGGGCACGCCGGAGGATTTGGTCGAGGGTGTGCTGCGCGGAGTTGACATGTTCGACTGCGTGATGCCCACCCGCAACGCCCGCAACGGCATGTTGTTCACCTCCAGCGGCAGAGTGGTGATCAAAAACAGCTATTATCGGGAAGATCAGGGGCCGGTGGACGAACGCTGCGGCTGCTACACCTGCCGCAACTACTCCCGCGCCTACCTCCGCCACCTGTTCCAATGCAGTGAAATTCTTGCCTACCAGCTTAACAGCATTCATAATCTGCATTATTACTGCACGCTGATGGCGGAGATGCGCCAAGCGATTGCGGCAGACCGGTTCTTGGAGTGGCGCAGGGACTTTTACGCGCAGCGGTCAGGCGGTCTGGAAGAGCGTGAGAACAGAGCGAGTTGACCGCGAAAGCCAGCGGTTTGCGCAGCAGCATCGACAGGAGGAGGAAAACTCATGGAGCGGTCAAAAATTGTTGTCATCAGCGACGTGCATCTGAGCGATGCACAGAGCTGGAGCTGGTTCAACCAGCAGAGCGGCGAGCGGCTGAAGGGATTTTTCAAGCAGACCGCCAATGATTCCCAAGTCAAAGAGCTGGTGCTGCTGGGCGATATTTTTGAGCTGTGGCTCTTTCCCATCGATGTCATGCCGTGGAGCGCGGCCCAGATCATCCAGTATTGGGCCAGCGGCCCGGACTCGGTCATCGCCGCGCTGCGGGAATGCGCGGACAGGCTGCCGCAGGTCAGCTTTCTCTGCGGCAATCATGACATGGGCATGACGCAGGCGGATATTGATCTGATCAGCCCAAAAATCAAGCTGATCAGCACAGAGCATCACACTGCCGGACATCCCGGTCTGCATTTGGAGCACGGGCATTTAGTCGACATCTTCAATGCCCCGGACATCTCCGGCGACCCGATTGAAAACCTGCCCTTCGGATATTTCGTCACCCGCTTGGTGGCCAGCGCAGGCGGCGGTAACGAGGTCTGGCGAGCGGTCTCCCAGCGGGTTGAGGCGGAATTCGCCGCTTTGTTCAGCTTCAGCCGCCTGTCCCGCCGAACAGGATTCGGCATGACCGACCTGCTTGGCTTTGATTTTTTCCTTGAGCATGTCGTGGCAGCCGCAGGCTCCTCGTTGATCAAGGGTCTTATTGACGTGCTGCTCTGGTATGTTAAATTAGTCATTCCTTCTGTCAACGAGAACAGCCGGATTATTTTGCCCAGCGGCGACAGCGTCGCTGTCGGCGAGGTGAAAAAGCATTATCACCGCCTGCTGGTTCGCTGGTTCAGGCTGCACGGGCTGGACGGCCTGCACCGGACAGCACTGGCCGCAACAGATCTCGACTGGCGCGCGCGGCAGCTGCTCAGTCAGGGCGATGTGCAGATCGCTGTCACCGGGCACACGCATCAGGGAAAAGTGCTGCCGATGGAGCAGGGCAGATACGCCAACTCCGGCACGTGGCGCGACGGCGTGGGTGCCACGTATTTGGAGATCACCGCTCAGTCCGCGCTGACAGTGTCGGTGAAAGCCTATCCCAGCAACGCCTCCCTGCCGCCGCTCAGTCCGGCTCAGGCAGTGCCGGAGAAGAAGGCGAGTTGACGCGCCGCGTCGTTTGAATTTTGCCGGGGCCGGGCGGGAATCGCTTGCTGAACAGGGAGCGGCGCGTTATATCAGAACAACCGGCGGCCCGCCGCCCGGATCCCTGAGACTCCTCAACCCGAAGCGCAAATGAATCTGAACAACAAGAGCCTGCTCCGCAGCCGCTGCTTAGTCGGCGGCGGCTGGACAGAGTCTATGACAGGCCGGACCATCGAAGTGCGCAACCCGGCCACTGGCGAGCTGCTCGGCGCAGTGCCGTCCTTGGGCCGCGAAGAAACCCGCCAAGCTGTCGCCGCTGCTGAAGCCGCTTGGCCTGCTTGGCGGAACCGCACCGCCCATGAGCGCAGCCGGATCATCCGCCGCTGGCACGAGCTGATTGTGAGCAACATGCACGATCTGGCCATGATCATGACTGCCGAGCAAGGCAAGCCGCTGGCCGAGGCGCAGGGCGAAGTCCTCTACGGGGCCAGCTTTGTCGAGTGGTTCGCGGAAGAGGCCAAGCGGGTGTACGGCGACACCATTCCCATGGCCCAGCCGGGCAAGCGGATCATTGTCCTCAAACAGCCGGTCGGGGTCTGCGCCCTGATCACGCCGTGGAATTTCCCCTCCTCGATGATCACCCGCAAGGCTGCGCCTGCCTTGGCCGCAGGCTGCCCGGTGGTGATCAAACCCGCAGCCCAGACACCGTTCTCCGCCCTCGCTTTGGCCGCGCTGGCCGAAGAGGCGGGCTTTCCGCCCGGCGTGTTCAATGTCATCACCGGCCCGGCAGAGGAGATCGGCGGCGAACTGTGCGATAGTGCGGCGGTGCGCAAACTGAGCTTCACCGGCTCGACGCGGGTGGGCAAGATCCTGATGCGCCAGTGCGCGGACACGGTGAAGAAGGTCTCGCTGGAGCTGGGCGGCCATGCCCCGTTCATTGTCTTTGACGACGCTGATCTCGACGAGGCCGTGACCGGGGCAATCGCCTCGAAGTACCGTAACTCTGGCCAGACCTGTGTCTGCGCCAACCGCTTCATCATCCAGAAGGGCATCTACAAGAAGTTTGCCGAGCGCTTGATTCAAGCAGTGCAGGAGCAGCTCCGGGTCGGCAGCGGTTTTGACGAAGGCGTGACACAGGGGCCGCTGATTGACCTCAACGCGGTCATGCGCATGGAGGCCCAAGTTAAGGACGCGCTGGACAAAGGCGCACGCCTCGGCTGCGGCGGCAGGCGTGTTGACGGGACCGGCTTCTTCTTCGAGCCGACCGTGCTTTTAGACGTAACCCCGGCCATGCGCATCGCTCAGGAGGAAACCTTTGGCCCCATCGCGCCGCTGTTCTCCTTTACCACGGAAGAAGAGGCGGTGACGCTTGCCAACGACACGCCCTACGGCCTCGCCTCCTATTTCTACAGCCGTGACATCGGCAAATGCTGGCGGGTGGCGGAGAACTTGGAATACGGCATGGTCGGGGTCAACACTGGCATCATGTCCACAGAGTCCGGGCCTTTCGGCGGCATCAAGGAATCCGGCATCGGGCGGGAAGGCTCGAAGTACGGCATTGACGAGTATCTGGAGATGAAGTACCTCTGCATCGCCGGGATAGAACGATAAGCTCCAGCGTTTTCCTCCGACCGCCCTCCCCTCCCTCCGCCGCTTGACCTAAACGGCTTGACCGCTCCGCGCCTCAGGCGCGGCCTCATGCTGTCAAGCCGCAGCCGTCCGGCCAGCGTCACGCCGTCTGCACCACCAACACATCCACTACCCGCCCTGAATACCCGTTCCTAATCATCTGCACCAGCTTGCTAAAGCTGTTCACGGTCAGACTGAGGCTGCTCAGGGCCGAGTCACTAAAGCCAGCCAGCGTCAGTGGCCCGTTGCCAGTGACAGTGACAGCCGGGCCAGTCTTGCCGCCCTCCTGCATATCGAGCAGGCTGAAGGCCAGGCTGCCTTCATGCAGATCAAGGACTGCCTGGATGCGCACGGTCTCGTTTGCGCTCAAGCTGCCGCCAGTGACCGTGACATGCGGTGTAGTGCTTTTGTCAGTCAGGATACCCGCGTTGCCGCTCAAGGTCAGAGTCAATGGGGTGCGCAGCCGCCTGCGGTAGATGCTGGTGCGCAGTGTGCCGTTCTCGGTGTAGCGGGTGGCGACGGCAAGCCGGTACTCGTTGTTCCACGGGTCGGGCTGGGCCGGGATGTCAGGCAGGATGGTGACTTCCGTATTGGCGATGCCGACAAAGCGGGTCTGCTTGCGGCTGCCGCTGCGGGTGCCTTCGAGCACGCAGCCCTCGTCCGCCCGCGTTTGATTAAAGAGCATGTTGCTGCCAGTGAGCTGGAGTGCGCCCGCGCTGTGCAGCACGTCGTTCAGGCCGAGCACCGTGTCTTCCGCCGCCGTGACCAACGGGGCCTTTTCAATCATGGTCAGCCGTTCGAGCTGCATGTCCTGCCCCAATGCCTCCACGCAGGCTCTGGACGCATGGGCGCGGACATTGAGCATTTCCTCGACCGGCGGCAGCGGCGCATCCGGCGAGTCCAGCTTGGCAGAGAAGGAGAGGTTGAAGGTGAAGAAATCAGGCAGGACAATTTGGTTGCCGTTGGTCAGGTTAACGCCGATCCGCTTCATCGCCGCCATGATGATGGTCTTGGCATCTTCTTGGGCGTAATTGGGGTGCATCTGCACCACCTCGGCGGCCAGCTCGTCATAGCCGAGCGTGTCTCTGGGGATGAAACGGAGGGAGTAGGACTGCGGCGTGGTCAGGGCGTTGACTTCGGGCCGAACTTGCACTGAGGGCATGGCTGTTCTCCTTATGACAGGCTTTCAGGTGGATGCGCGGCAAAATCGCTACAAAGAGGCTGCCTATCAGCGTAAAGCGGGCTGCGGCTTCTGTCAACAGGAAAGATAAGGAATTCAGCGGGCCATAGGAGGGCACCAGTGTGCGGCGTGGCTGGACACTGGTATGCGGAGCGGCTGCGCACCAGTATCCGGCGTGGCTGGATACTGGTGTCGGCGATGGCTGCATACCAGTGTCCGGGCGCGGACATCACTGGTGTGCAGCGTGGCTGGATACTGGTGTCGGGAGGGAGAGATCACCAGTGCGCGGGGCGGCTGCGCTCCCAGCTTGTCCGTCAGCATCTCCACCTGCTGGCGGACGCTGCTTTTCTGGGCGATGACCGTCTTGATGGCGCAGCGTGCCGACTGTTTCCGGCAGGAGAATGCCGCAGGAAGCATCCGTCTCCTGCGCCGCCAGATCCGCTTCCGCTGCCGGGGCGACGGAAAGGGCATGGGCCAAGCGCAGCTCGCGCAGCATGGCCCGCTTCTTGGTCTGGTGGCTGTGCATCCGCCGGAGGATGCTGTCCAAAGTCCGCACCGCGCTGAGGACGTGCGGCCCCTTGTTGAGCATCACGCATTCGGCCCGGTCGCCCATGGCCGCGTCGCTGATTTCGGCGCGGGAGGGCATTCCGTCCTTGGCCAGTGCCTCCAGCACCTGCGTGGCCCAGATCACCGGCACATGCGCGGCCTCGCATATCCAGAGGATTTCCTCCTGCACCTCAGCCAGCCGCTCGAAGCCGCATTCAATGGCTAAATCGCCCCGTGCGATCATCACCCCGCAGCAGGGCGACTGCATGGCCGCGAGGAGTATGTCCGGCAGATTCTCAAAGCCTGCCTTGGTCTCGATTTTCAGCACCAAGGCAGGCTGTCTGCCGCCGAGACGGGCCAGCTGGCTGCGCAGCTGCTCCACGTCGGCGGCGCAGTTGGCGAAGGACAGCTCGACCACGTCGGCATGAACAACGGCAAAGGCCAAGTCTTCGATGTCCTTGGCGGTCAGCGCGTCCAGACGCAGCCTGCTCTCCGGTAGGTTGATGCCCTTGTCGCCCCGCAGTCTGCCGCCGCCGGGCTTGGTCTGGGTGATGCGGACAAAAACCTCCGCCGCCTCCACCTTGTCAATGATGCCGCCGATCTTGCCATCGTCGAACCAGACCGGCTCGCCTGGCCTGACTTGGTCGAAGACTTCGGGTATGGTGCAGCCGATCATGGCCGGGGTGAGCAGGCGGCCCGCGCTGTCCAGTGCCGCCGGACGGCCTGGGCGGAGGTCGCGGGTGATGAGAAGCTGGTCGCCGGGCAGAAGGAGCAGGGCGTTCTCTGCCATCGGCAGCTCGCCGACCACGCATTCCCGCTTCCGTCTCTTGGCCGGGCCGCGTTTGTGGCGGAGGATCGTGCCGGGAGCGATGTAAACGGTTTTCACTGTCTCGGCCCAGCAGCCCTTGGTGGTCACGTCAGCGATGAGCAGCAGCCGCTTGGCACCGCGCACATCGCGGAGGCTGATCTGCCGTCCCGACCGGGCGACGGCCAGCCAGTCCTCTGGCACCGGCAGGCAGAGATCTGCCGCTGAAGGCGGCGGCTGGGGATCGGTCTCGGCAGTCAGCCAGATCCGCCCCGGCGCGGTAACATTACCGCAGGCATCGCGGCAGGGCCGGACGCGGGCCGCTGCCAATCCCGGCTCCACCGGCCCGGTGCGCAGCTTCGGCCCGGCCAAGTCCATCACCACCTTGCAGGAGCGGCCCTGCGCCTGCTCGGCCTGCCGCAAGTGGTCGATCATCCGTAGCCACGCCTCTGGCCCGTCGTGGGCGCAGTTGACCCTCATGCAGTCCATGCCCTGCCGGAGCAGCTCCTCCACCAAGGCGGAGTTGTCCGCCGCCTCGCTCGGCATAGTGACCATGATCCGCACTCCGCGCCCGGCAGCCGCCTCGCCGAGCAGTGCCTCAGCGTGCTCGGCAAGGAGCCGCTCGCCGACGGCAAAGGCCACGCCCCGGTTTTCCGGCGGCTGAAGCGGTTGACCGGTGAGACGGCGGAGCATGTCCAGCACCGCGTCCACGGTGGCCAGAACATGGGACTCCGCCCGTCCCAGCGAGGAGAAGCCGAGCGCGGCCAGCCGCCTCTGCAAGGGGCGGAGGTCGCGGCGGCGCAAGGCCAGATAGTGAAGAAGGTTGCGCGCGCTTTCCCGGTAATGGGGGTGGGCCGTGGCGAGGCGGGCTTCTGTCCGCTCATCGGCGGCGGCCAGCTCCGCCCGGATAGCAGCCAGCTGGTCGCGGACGCTTTGCAGCTCTGCGTCGTCCTCTGTCAAAGCCAGCGGCGGCAGGTGTTCCTGCGGCTTATTTTCTTTCGTGTGCTTCCGCGTGTCCTCGTGCTTGTGCGCCATCATCATCATTTCCTCCGCGTGCAGCGGCAGATTGGATTGATCGGCTCCGGCTGGTTGATGTTCAGGCAACTGCGAAGAAAAGTACCTGCGCCAAGCCGGTCTGTCAACGAGAACCGCAGGGCAGCGGCTCAGGACTGCTGCGCTCCCAGTGTGGTGCAGCCGCTGAGGGCATGGCTGTTCTCCTTATGACAGGCTTTCAGGTGGATGCGCGGCAAAATCGCTGCAAAGAGGCTGCCTATCAGCGTAAAGCGGGCTGCGGCTTCTGTCAACAGGAAAGATAAGAAATTCAGCGGGCCATAGGAGGGCACCAGTGTGCGGCGTGGCTGGACACTGGTATGCGGAGCGGCTGCGCACCAGTATCCGGCGTGGCTGGACACTGGTGTCGGCGATGGCTGCACACCAGTGTCCGGGCGCGGACATCACTGGTGTGCAGCGTGGCTGGATACTGGTGTCGGGAGGGAGAGATGAGTGATTACCTCTGTCAACCGAGAAAAGTTTCCGGCGGCAGGCGGAACGCAGCTCGGCCCGCGCCCTATCGTCCTTTCTTGGAAGGGGTCATCGGCTTGGGCGGTGGCGGCGCGACATAGCCTCCGGCCTTGCCTTTTTTCTGACGGCCCGGCGACGGGGTTGGGCGTGGCGGCGTTGCTGCGGGCGGTTTCTTCTCGCTCATGGTGTGCTCCTTGTGGTTGATGGGATGTTCCGGCGGCGCGGATGCTGCGTTCAACTATACGCCAACTGCGGAAAACCGCAAGCAAATTGGCGGCGGCTGGACTTAGGGAAGGGTTGCGCTTTCTGCTGCAAGCAGCGCGTCAAGCTCGGCCCAGAGCGGCTGGCAAAGATGAGGCCGCCAAGCCGCCGTTCTGAATGCGGCCTGCTCGCTGCGGTAGATTTGCAGCAAGTCGAGCCTGCGGTCGGCAAGGCAGGCGCGGACGTTGGCGAGCCGGTCAGCGGCCTTGACAAGCAGGGCCAGCTCTAAGGCTTCCTGCGCTGCTGCCAACTTCGCATAGGTCTTGGCCTTGCGCTCCTTCCGGCTGGCTCCTGGCTCATCTGTCAGCAGGGCAACACAAGCTGCCACGTGCGGCCCGAAACGCTGTTCAATCTCGGCACGGGTTGCGGCTGTGTCTTCCACCGTATCGTGCAGATAAGCGACTGCTACGGCCTCATCGCCGTATGGCACCACCAAGGCCGCGACCGCGTCAAGATGGTACGAATAAGGGTGGCTGCCATACTGCTGCGCCCCGTGCGCCGCAACAGCAAAGGCGCGGGCTGAGGTCACTGCTGCACTTCCAGCTTGTCGGTCAGCATCTCCACCTGCTGGCGGACGCTGCTTTTCTGGACGATGTCACGGCTGACCGTCTTGATGGCGTAGAGCACCGTGGAGTGGTCGCGGTTGTAGAGGCTGCCGATGTTGGCAAGGGATTCCTCGGTGTACTTGCGGGTGAGGTACATGCCGATCTGGCGGGGGAAGGAGACTGCCTGCTTGCGCGAGCGGGAAAGGAGATCGTCAACAGAGACGCGGAACTGGCTGCTGACCACGTTGCGGATGGACTCGCCACTGAGGCGTTTGCTCTTCTCCTGCTCCATGCTGACCAAGCCCTCCAGCACCTCGCGCACCATGTCCATGTCCGGCTGGGTGTTGCAGAGGCTGGCCTTGGCCCGCAGGCCGAGCAGTGCGCTCTCTATGCGGCGGATGTCGCCCTGCAAATGCTCGGCGAGCAGATGGACGTGCTCATCACCCAGCGGCAGGCTGCCGAGAGCGGCCTTGTGCCGGATGATCGCTGATCTGGTGCTGTAGTCCGGGGCCTTGATGTCCGTGACCAAGCCGGAGGTCATGCGCGAGCGGAAGTCATCGTCCACGCCGCTGAGTGCGCGCGGTGCCACTGCCGAGGTGAGGATGACCCGCTTGCCTGCCTTGATCAGGTAATCAAGGATGTTGTTCAGCTCTTCCTGCGTCTTGGTCTTGCCGCTGAGGGTGTGGACATCCTCGATCAGGAGCAGGTCGCAGCCCTGAATGAACTTGCCAGAGAACTGCTCCATGCTATTCTCTCGGATGCACTTGACCATCTCGGCAGAGAACTGCTGGGCCGTGAGGTAATGCAGACGGGTCTGCGGCGCGCTGCGCATGACCTGATGCACCACGGCCTGCGTCAGGTGGCTCTTGCCCAGACCGGTGCCGGAGGTGAGGAAGAGGCTGCTGCCGAAGGACATGTCTGCGTCGGCGATGGCCCGGCAGGCGGCGCGGGCCATCAGGTTGGACTGGCCCACCATGAACTGCTCAAAGGTGTAGCCCGGATGCAGCGAGCGCACCGAGGCTTTAAAGGTGCTCATCCCCGGCAGACGGAGCTGGCCAGAGCCGTTCCGCTCCGGCTGCGGTGCAGCGGCGACAGTGAGGGAGACTGCGGGCGGGCTACCGGTCAAACTGCTTAGGCTGGCCTCAATCAGCTTCAAGTAGCGGTCACGCACCCAGGCGCAGAAGAAGCGGTCTGGGCAGGCGATCTCCAGCACTTGCTTAGTCTCCCGCACACAGGTGATCGGCGTGATCCAGAGGCTGTACTCGCTGGCTGGCAGGGCAGAGGACAGAGCTTGTTTGACAGTTTCCCAAAGCATAGAAGCGGTTCCGGCGGCAAGAAAGAATGAGGCTGAGGCAAGGCTGCTATTTGTACCTGAAAAGCACTGAGGCCGTCAAAAACGATACAGGCCGATTTGCCTTGGCGCAGGCCGTTTGCCAAGCCGGACTGCCGCCGCTGGATTATCACCGTCTTGCGTGGCGGAATGCAGGGAAAGCCTGTGGAATGCTGTCCTTTTGTCTGCATCTGAGACATCCGCTCTCATTTCAGCTCCTTGCCTTGACGCAGCCTGCTTCGCCCTCTGCTTGCCGCCAAAGGAAAGCTCCGCCGCGCTCATCCAATCTCAACTGTTCTCTGAAAAGCGGCCTTTTCCGCCGCAGCTACGGGTAAAGCCGGACAGATGCCCAACCCCTTGCGCAAGCTGCGGCTGTCTGCTACAAGATAAACAGAGGCGGCGCACAGCAGGAACATAACAGGAGGGGAGAAATGGGACGCGCAATCAGATGGAACATGTTGGCGGGCTGCTTGCTGGCAGCTCTGCTCTGTCCGGCAGCAGGCTGGACCAAGGCGAATTCTCTGGCAGGAGGGGCGTTCATGCCGCCGACGGCGCATCCGTCCGCCGCTGTGGTCTTGAGCGAGCAGGCCGGGCGGCTGAAGGCGCAGGGCAGGCTGGACGAGGCGGAAAAGCTCTATCTGCAAGCCTTGGCGGTCTGGACGGCCTCGTTGGGCAAGGATCACCCGGCTGCGGCAATGGGCTGGAGCAATCTGGCGGAACTCCGCAAGGAGCAGGGACGGCTGGATGAGGCCGAGGTACTGCACCGCCGCGCTTTGGTCTTGTGGGAGAACGCGTTTGGCGGAGCGCATCCGTCGGTGGGGTTTGGCCTGCGCAATCTCGCCCTGCTGCATGAGACGCAAGGGCGGCTGGCTGAAGCGGACGCAGTCTGCCGCCGCGCTGAGCATATCCTCACCAACTCGCTTCCGGTCATGCCGGACGAGCTGCTGGCGGACTGCCGCCGCATCCGGCAGCGGCGGACCAAATAGGAAGGGCGGTTCGCGAACCGCCCCTGCGGGAGGCACCGCTGGTCAGCCTGGCGGCCAGTTCAGGTCGCGTCCGCCGAGAATGTGCATGTGGATGTGAAACACGGTCTGCCCGGCCTGTGCGCCGTTGTTGAAGACCACGCGGAAGTCCTCGATGCCTTCCTTCTTCGCGGTCTCGCTGCCGATGCGCAGCATCCTACCGATCAGCCGCTCGTCTTCGGCGGTCACGGCGGCAGGCCCGCTGATGTGTTTCTTGGGAATGACAAGAAAATGCAGCGGCGCGGCGGGACTGATGTCCCGGAACGCCAGCAGCTCCTCGTCCTCATAGAGCTTGGCCGCAGGAATCTCCCCTCGGACGATCTTGCAGAAAATGCAGTTGTCAGCCATATGCGTTCTCCTGAAAAAGATTAAAAAGAATGAGCGGGCGGATCAGGGCCTCTTCCCGGCCACAGGCCGCAGCCGCAGAGTCACTGCGCCGTCCTCAGCCCGGATGTCAAGCGGCTCCATGCGCAGATGCACCTTGGCGGAGCCGATCTCGCCGTTGATCGGCATGATGTTGCGCAGCGGCACCTCGTACTGCTTGCTCAGGCTGTTGAGCAGGGCCAGCAGCGGCTCATCCGCGTCGCCATTGCCGCGAGCTGAACGCTGAAAGCGGGGCGTGAGCAGCAGTAACTGCTTGGCCGGATCAAAGCGCAGCGCGGTCTCGCAGACGACCGGCAGTACCAAGCTGCCCAGCCGTATTTGGATGCTCTGCCCGCCGACATCAGCGTTCATGCTCATGTTGCGGCCTGACAGCTGGCCGCTGATGATGATCTGCCCATTGTCCACAGACAGACTGCTGATGGAGTCAAACGTGATTTCGCCTTTGAACTGCTTGCTGGCATCATGCTCTATCGGCAAGGGCAGAAGACCGCTCAAAGTGTGGAAGAGGGCGGATTCCGGCAGAACAATCGTCACCGGCTGGGCTTGGGCTTTCGGCTTTTTCGCAGCAGGTTTGGCCTGCGCTGCGGGCGGCGGATTTTTCGGTGCTCTGGCGGCAGGCTCCGGCGCGGCGGCGGCAAGAGCAGGAAGGCTAATAAAACAGAGCAGAGCGGCGGAACAAAGCAGACGGGTCATGGCGGCATAGGGTTGATTGCAAGGATGAGCGGCCCTTTCAGCAGGGCCTGCTTATACTAAATACGTTTTGCGCGAATGGCAACTGACCAGACAGCGATGAGCAGAAAAATGCCCAGCAGCGAGCGCAGGTCGCGTCCGCTGCGGTGGAGATGCCAGTCTGCCAGCAGGACGGTTTGATGATCAAGAAAACGCCCGCGCACGGACAGCGTGCCGTCCTCTTCGGGCAGGCTGCCGAAGGGAACTTCCAGCTGCAGCGTCTCTCCTGAATATGCAAGGATGCTTTGCTGTTCGGCCTGATACGGTCTGCGGTCGAATTCAATCCAACGGCCTTTGCGGTTCTCAGCCAGCAGGGTGGCGGCGAAGTGATTGTCCGCCGCCAGCGGGCCGCTGAACAGGGCGCAAGGCAAGAGCAGATACATCAGCAGAAGCAGCAGGCCCGCGCCCTGCCGCTCTTTGCTGTGGATGAAATGGATTTCCCGCTGCCGGTCCAGCCAAGCAGCGGCGGGAAAGAGCAGCAGGCCCAGCAGCGCAAGCAGCCGGGACGGCAGTTCTTCCGGCCAGAACAGGGCGAAGCTGGTCAACTGCCAAGAGAACGGCGCGAAGAGCAGGCTGCCGTTGCCCCATTTGATTTCCAACGGATCGAGCAGCAGGTGCAGGAGGCAGTTCCATGCCAGCAGGAGGAAGATGCGGCGGCTCTGCGCGGCTTGCAGGCTGAGGGCAGCGGCCAGAAGCAGGCTGAAAAAGAGGCTGGACTGAACAATGGCATAGAGGCGCAGGCTAACCGGATCAGCCCAGCCTAAGGCCAGCGTGGCCCGCTGAAGAATCCACGGCAGGTCGGGCAGCAGGCAGCCGAGGCCGATCCAGCGGGCATCCGCATCCCGGAACAAGGCTTTGCTGGCGATGATCTGAACGCCGAAATGGGCGAGGGTGTCGGGCATGGCGGATTTTCGCACATCGCCGGACTGCCGTCAAGTGCTTCCCGGCATTCAACGCTTGACCATCTGCTGAAATTTCCATAGACTGGCCCCGACTTGCCTTTCAAATCCCCTTTATATAGGAGCCGCCATGACGTTGCTGCAAGCCTTTGTCCTTGGCCTTGTCCAAGGCCTGACCGAGTTCATCCCCGTGTCCAGCTCCGGCCATTTGGTGCTGGTGCCGCATCTGCTCGGCTGGCATTTCCCAAAAGAGCAGGCTTTTGTCTTTGATGTGCTGGTGCAGATGGGCACTTTGGTGGCCGTGCTGGTCTATTACCGCCAAGATTTGACCGCAATCACGACGGCCTTCCTGCGCGGCATAGCCCGACGGCAGCCCTTTGCTGAAGCCGATGCCCGCATGGGCTGGTGGCTGATTCTCGCCACGCTGCCTGCGGTGGTCATCGGCCTGCTGGGCAAAGATTTGATTGAGCAAGCCTTTGCCAGCCCGCAAATGACCGGCGTGTTCCTGCTCTGCACTGCCGGGCTGCTGCTCATCGCCGAGCTGGCGGGCCGCCGCAGCCGCACACTGAAGGAGATCGGCTGGAAAGACAGCCTTTGGATCGGCTTCTCCCAAGCTCTTGCTCTGCTGCCTGGTTTATCCCGCTCCGGCGCGACTTTGGCTGGCGGCATGACCCGGCATCTTGACCGCCCCTCAGCCGCCCGCTTTTCCTTCCTGATGTCCGTGCCGGTGATGATCGGGGCTGGCGTGCTGGCGGTCAAGGATCTCCTCGGCCTGCACAATGTCAGCGAGTTCCTGCCGCCGCTGCTGGTCGGCTTCCTCACCGCAATGATCTCCGGCTACATCGCCATCCGCTGGCTGATCAGCTACCTGAGCAGACATGTGCTGGATATATTCACTGGGTACTGTATTGGAATGGGACTTGCGGTGCTGCTCTTCCTCCGCTGACCTTTGCCCAACAAGCTCCCCCACCTCCGGCAGGTAGTCGCGGAAGGCGGTGCCATACATCTCCCAGATGGTGATGAACAGCGCGGCGACAATCGGCCCGATGATGATGCCGAGGATGCCGAAGAGCGCGATGCCGCCAAGGGTGCCGAAGAGCACGAAGAGATCGTGCATCTCGGTGTCCTTGCCCACTAAACGGGGCCGGAGCAGGTTGTCCAAGTTGCCCGCCACCGCGCCGCAGACGACTGCCAGAATGATCACCCCGGTAAAATCGCCCTTCACTGCAAGGACGATCAAAGCCGGAACCCAGATCGCCGCCGCGCCGACCGCCGGAATGATGGACAGCATCGCCATCACCGTGCCCCAGAAGGCCGCTCCCTGTATCCCTGCGAAAGCAAAAGCCAGCCCGCACAGCCCGCCTTGCACGAAGCCGATGATCAGAGTTGATTTCATCGTCGCTCCAGCCACCGAGGTGAAGCGGCGCAGCAGCCGCTCCTCGTCCTCATGCGCCAAGGGCAGGTAATAAAGAATCTTTCTCAGCAGCAAATTCCCCTCAGTCAGGAAGTAGAACATCACGTAGAGCATGATCACCGCGTTGAACAGGGCGTTCACGGTCATCTTGGTGATCGACGAGAGCGAGTTGATCAGCATGGTGGAGATGTTGCCGACCAGCTCGCCCGCCTTAGCGATGATCATGTCCCGGTAGGGTAGGATCTGCTCGTAGTAGGGGATTTTCTCCGCGTATTTGCTGAGAAGGCCTGGCTCCTTGACAAAGGAATCCACCCACGGCGTGACGGACTGCCCCACATGGATGGCCTGGCTGACCACCAGCCCGATGAGGAAGCCGAGCGGCACCAAGATCAGGCAGAAGACCCCGGCCACCACAGCGGCGGAGGCCATGTTCTCGCGGCCTTGCAGATGCTTGGTCAGCCGCCGGTGCAGCGGCGCGGACATAGCCGAAAACAGTCCGGCCATGAAGGTGGCCATGAGGAACTGCCGGATCATGATCAGGAACAGGGCCGAGATCAGCACGACCATGATCAGGAGGACGATGGTGTTCAGTTTGGGATGTTTCACCATGAAAGACGCGCAGAGCTAAGAAATAAACGGCGGCGGCGGAGTACCGCTGCCGACAGTTTATAAAAACTGCGCCATGCTGTCAAACAGTTTGCCGTGCCGCCTTCTGTTTAAAAAACAAGCGGTCTTGCCCGCCTCTCGCTGCTGCTTCAGAAAAAGCATCGAGCGATCCTCCTGAAAAGCATCGCTCGATGCCGCAGGAAGCCCTCGCTCGACCCTTTTTCTTCGGTCGCTCGATGCCGCACTACGAGATCGAGCGATGCTTTTGTCAGGGACAGCCAGTAGACACGTTTGATCCTCGCACAAAAACTGTTGACAAGCGCCGCTGTGCGGCATAGGATAGGCAGCTGTCATCTTTTCCTTTTGCAAACATGCCGCGCCATGTCCTCCGCTCTGCTTCTGACTCTGCTCTGCTTCGCGCCCTTAGCCTTTGGCAGCACGGAAACGTGGTCTGTCGCGGCGGCGGAGCTGCTGGCCGCTTTGGCTATTCTGCTCCATTTCCGTCCCGGCGCGAGGACAACTTTTCATCCTGTTCCCGGCCTGCTGCCGCTGCTCCTTCTGCTGCTCTGGCTGCTCGCGCAAAGCCTGCCGCTGCCGCCCGCGCTGGTGCAAATCTTGTCACCGCAGACAGCGGCGGTCTGGCAGCCTGTCCTTGACGTGCTGCCGCCGGACACGCGGGTTCCCCTGAGCCTCAATCCGCAGGCCACCTTGACCGAAGGGCTGCGTCTTGGCAGCTATGTTCTTGCGTATATTCTTGCCGTGCAGCTACTCTGCTCCGGCAGAAGGCTGACCGTTTTCCTCAGCAGTATCGCTGGGCTGACGCTGTTTATAGCCATCGTGACGATGCTCCAGCGGGCCTTTGCGCCGGAGAGCCTCTTTTGGCTCAGGCCTGTGCGCAGCGGGCTTGGCTCCTTCGGCCCGTGGGTTTACAGAAACCACTACGCCGGATTCATGGTCATGACCTCGCCGCTGCTGCTGGCCGCCTGCCTGCTGCGCTGGCCAGAACGGGACGGCGAGGAAGAGACGCTGCGGCTGCTGCTGCTGCGCCTCTTCTCTGGCAGCGGCCTGCATCTGCTCTTCGGCTTTGGGGCGATGGCGGCTATTGTCTCAGTTTTTCTGAGCCAGTCGCGCGGCGGCATCCTCAGTCTGACGGTCTCCCTGCTGGTCTTTGTCCTGCTTTTGGCGTGGCGGTTGCGCGAGCGACGGTTGATCCTGCCCCTGTTGGCTGTACTGCTGGCCGGGGCATGGTTCAACTGGGACGGCCTGCTGCTGCGGTTTCAATATGCTGTGGATCCAAGCGGCGGCCTGCGCGACGACCGCCTGCTGATCTGGAAGGACACGTTCAGAATCATCGCCGACTTCCCGCTGACCGGCACAGGCTTCGGCAGCTTCGCGGCTGTCTTTCCCGGCTACAAGACCTTGGCCGACGAGCTGTTCTATGATCACGCTCACAACGACTTTCTGGAGCTGCTGGCCGACGGCGGCGCAATCGGCTTCCTGCTGGCGGCCTGCTTTGTTGGAACAGTGCTGCGCAACGGCTGGCGGCAGATATTCCTCCGCCACGACCGGCTGGCTGCGCTGACTGCCATTGGCGCGTTCAGCGGTCTTGCCGGGCTGCTCTTCTTCAGCCTGACTGACTTCAATCTGCACAACTGGGCCAACGGGCTGTATTTCTTCTTCCTCTGCGCCCTGCTGGCCGCTGCGGGCCGCGCTAGGCAGCATCACCGCCGCCCGCTTGAGACGGCGGATGCGTATCCGGCTGCCGCTGGCTGGCTGGTCTTTCTTGCCGCCGCCGCGCTGCTGCTGGCCGTGCTGCGGCTGCACGGCGGCGCGCTCAAGGCGGAAGGCGCATACCGCTGGGCCAAAAGCGCGGCGGCGGAGCAATCTCTCAGCGATGGGGAGAAAATCATGCGGATGACGGAGCTGCTGGAGCAGGCGCGGCGCAGCGATCCGTGGAACGGGCTATATCCTTATCTGCTGGGGAAAATCAGAATGCGGCAGCGGCAGCCTGAACTGGCACTGCCGCTGCATGTGGAAGCGGCCCGGCTACAGCCGCTGGAGCAGGAATATCTCCGGGCTGCGGCGCGGGCCACAAAGGTGCTGGAAGGAAGGAAATAGAGGATCTTCAGGGTGATGGCATCGCCTTAGCAATACTTCTTCTGATGTCGGCGAGAGCACTTTCGACCATTTTCACATCACACGTCTCCCTTGAACAACCCTGATCAGCACCACGATAATAGCAACAACCAGCAGAAGATGAATAAATCCTCCCAAGGTGTAGCTGCTCACTAATCCAAGTGCCCATAGGATCAAAAGTATTACTGCAACAGTCCACATGTAACTCTCCTTTCAAGCTGATTAGTTGATTATGACCGCCTATTTATTCCTCACCTGCGTGGCATCTCACGCAAGAATGCGCCAGAACGAATTTCAAATTCTCCGATGCTGAAGACAACCCCCCGACGCTGCGGCTCGTACACCTTCACATAGACATGATTCGGACGATTTTTAGGCTGCTGGATGAGCCATGCCCCATGAGGAGGTGCTTGGTCACATCTGATTCGAGCAGACCGATGCCGGTTTGGATACCAAACGCGGCATTCGCCAGATCGTGGATAGTGCTTTTTCGGAATATTGAGGTGCGTATACCCATTGTCGTTGAAATACGAGCCGCGTTCCCTTTCCCTCCCATTCCTGTGTTCTTCGATAGGAGGATGCGGATTTTTCCTAATGTAATGATACTCATCTTCATTTCTTTTTGCAGACCCTTCGTCAGCAAAAACAGCATTGAAGCAGCAAAAGAATGCTATCAGAGAGCATGTCTTTGCAAATAGTTGCATGTCCATGTTTTTTCACCTTCCTTTGTAAAAAAGGAGTGTAATTTAAGTTGTGAACTTTATCGCGAGATCATCTTAACTGCAAGACAGATGCTATCTACAGAACAAGTCATAACTTTTGCTAAATACGACCAGATAAAATCAGCACAACCAGAACCAAGACAACGAGTCCAAGTCCGCCGCTTGGATAGTAACCCCAGCTTCTGCTGTGAGGCCATGTTGGCAAGGTGCCGACGAAAAAAAGAATCAGCACAATCGCCAAGATCATTGTGATACTCATGCTGCCGCTCCTTTTAAACTGTCCGGCGCTTCTCGCCGCCCGACGGCTGACCTTGAAACATGCGCCAGCCGCCAAGCTGCGCCGACAGGCTAATTAGTTTTGACCTCTTCGACTGTCATCAGATTCTTCACGCTGACCACACCCTGAATATCGTTAACTATTTTGGTGACTAAAGACTTTTCAGCATCGTTCTTCGCAATGCCGGTCAAGGTCACTTCGCCGTCCTTGGTTGCAATCTTAGTGCTGATAGAGCTGGTCGAATGATGCGTCAGCAAAGCCATTTTGACCTGAGCGGTGACAGATGCGTCATCAATCTTCTCTGCCATCGTCTGCGTCTCCGGTTTAGGAGTCGCTGCTGTCGTCATTTCATTTCTTACTTCTTTCACGCCGTTAATATCATTTGCATATTCAGCCGTAAGTTCCTTCTGCGCCTGACTGGCGGCTTCGCCTTTCAGGGTCACAACGCCATCTTTGACGCTGACCTCTGTGTTCATGGCGTTCACATTTCGATGATACATTAGAGATCCTTTCACTTTCATGCTGATCCAAATGTCAGATTTCTCGGTAGGACGCTCGCCTGTTATCTCTATGTGATTCTCCACGCTCTTGATGTTTGGCAGGGCTTCGGCGATGTTCTGGGCCATCAGTTTTCCGCTTTCGTTAGACACGCTGCCTGAGAGAACAACTGCTCCTTCTCTTGAGCTGATCTTGATTTTTTCATCCTTCAGATATCTTTTATAAATAAAGCTCTGTGTGAATGAAGATTCAATACGGTCATCCATCTCAGCTGACATTGCAGGGATGCTGGTCGCAACCATCACGACCGCAGCGGCAGCCACCGTTAAAGCTGAAAAATACATGGTTTTCATTACGATCCTTTTTTATCCTTTTCTTCCAGCTCATGCTGGGAGAGACAGGAAAGACCTGCCTCTCTGATATATCATTTCACGCTCAATAATTACGCGTGATGTCCATGCTTCTTGTCGACTTTTTTGTCAACTGGTGTATCGTGCTTACCTTCCTTCTTCGTGTGACCATCGTGTTTCGCCGTAGCAGAACTACTTGCTGCTTTTGCTTTCTGCTCGTCACTGCTCATTTTTTCGATATCGTCATTCATTATGACTCTCTCTGCTCATTTTCTGTGGATACGCTCGCAGAGGCAGACGAGACTGCCTGCCCCTGTTGCGTTATCCCTTCATGATGAATCAGTTACGCTGCCTGTAACTGTGCTTTCTCAGCTTTCTTGTCTACTGAATCTTTATCCTTGTCATGACCCTTCATCTTCTGATGATCAGCTCGCTTCACGTCCTCGCCGTGCTTGTTCTTAGCTTTGTGCGAGTCACTTTTTGGTTGACAATTATTGTTAGGATTGTTGTCAGGACAAGCTGTGTTTTCGTTCATTTCGACTTCTCCTTTACTGCTCTTTTTACAGAGACGCTCTTCGAGACAAACGAGATTGCCTGTCTCTTTTTACTTGTCATTCCCGCGCTGAATCCATTCTACTCACAGTTCAAACGCATCTTCAACCTTGCCGCTGATCGCATCTTCTTCTCTTGCTCTTGCCTTCATCCTCTGATGATCAGTGCGCTTCCCAGCAGTGTAGTAAATCCTGCCCGGCATTTCCTGAAATTCTCCTGCGCTCTGACCCTTTCTTCTTGGTTTTTCACTCTTCATCACAACAACTCCTTTGCTGCTTCGTGAAAAAAAGACAAGTCAGCTTTACCTGCTTTTCTTCATTTATCCTTCATCTCTATACACCTAACACTTTCTCGGCTTGGCCGATCTTATCCTGAACTTTGCCTGACAAGTTTTCTCTCCTGCCCTCGGCTTCCAGTTCTTGATTACCAACCAACCTCCCAGCATATTCCTTGATCTTTCCGTTCATTTGATGCAACTTCCCTTCTGTGCGATCTTTCACGCTTGAATGCTCATTCATCTCTATTCCTCGTGTGCTGCGTTTTTTCAGCACTTGTTTTTTTACCATGCATACTGTTAGTAACGGCTTCAACACCTCGCCGCACGCCGCCAAGGACTGCGGCTAACTGCAAGAGAGTTTCTTCAATGCCCGGTTTGACCTCAGATTGAAACGCTTTCATCCAAGCCGCCATGTCATGAAAGGTTGCAATGCTGTCTTCAACCCGTTCCGCCTGCTCCTGAATGGACCGCACAAAGCTTTTGACCTCGCTGGAAATCAAACTGACCTCACGGCTGACTGAAGCAAGCAGTTTCTCGGCTTCGCGGGCGGCCCGGCGCGCTTGAACAAGGGCCAGAATCTCAAAAACAGCCCTCATCACCATGACCGCCGCAATGACTGCGACGCTGACCGCCAGCAGTGTTTCCATTGTCATTTTCCTGCGTTCAAACTTCCGCTGTCATGCCGGAAGCTCAGTCATGCTTTTCTTCACCGCTGGCAAAAAGTTCTTTCACTTTTTTGCGAGCCTCTGAGAGATAGCGTTCCGCTTCCTTCTTCAGGGCTTCCGCTTGATGCTCGGCATCCTCAATGATCTCTTTCGCCTTGGCACTGACATCAGCGTACATTTCCCTGGTGTCATACACGGCATCACTGCCTTTGCTCCTGAGATCAGCCCGCAGTCTTTTGCCCGACTTTGGGGCAAGGAAAATGCCTGCCAATGCGCCCAACACGCCACCCGTCAAAAAGAACATCGCAAAATGACTGGGGTGTTTTTCATATTCTGACATAATCATCTCCTTTCCTTTTCGCTGTCCGCTGAATCGTCTGCGGTTCATAAATCTGGTTGAACAATCACGGTGGCACCTCTGCCTCTGTTGCCAGTTGCTCCAGTGTTGCCGGTATTTCCAGTTCTTCCTTGAGGCCCGGCTGCACCTGTGTAACCAGTGTCTCCGGTGTTGCCTTGATTGCCCTGTGCACCGTCAGCACCAGCTTCACCTTGGTATCCCTGCGCTCCAGTTGCGCCTGTGTACCCAGTGTCTCCAGTGTTGCCCTGATTGCCTTGCGCGCCATCAGCACCAGCTTCACCTGTGTATCCCGTATTGCCGGTGTTGCCAGTGTTTCCCGTGTTGCCGGTCATGCCGCGAGGGCCTGGAGGACCAGCGCAGGCACTCAGCAAAAACACAAGGAACGATGCGACAAACAAAGCAGCGCGGCCGACTGCTTTCTTTGCAACACTGGTGACAGGCGACGAGATGAGAGTATTCTTTTTCACGGCAGTTGCTCCCTTAGTGAATGCGATCAGCAATGCATTTCATTGCTGAGAGTTTTCTCTCGAATAAGTTCTTCTTCCAAGGCTTTCTCCGGCAGTGGGCCAAATGAACGCAGGGATGCAACCACTATTGCAAACTGCGGGCCAGTTTGCGGAGAAAATAAAAGATTGTGGTATAAAGAGGAGTTGGGTGCTGCTTGGCGGGGAAAGGAACGGCGCAGCAATGCTGCTGGCCTCAATATTTGGCCGAAAACCTCGGCATGTTGCGGGGCAAGGGAGGAAAGACGGACGGGCGGTGCTGGGAAGCGAAGTAGCTGATCAGATTTGGGGACGGCTGATGCCGAGCTTGTGCATTCGTGCGCGTAAGGTGCTGGCATTGATGCCAAGAATCAGGGCTGCGCCGTCCTTGCCCTCAATCCGCCATCTGGTTGCAAAAAGGATCTTGATGATGTGATTCCGCTCTGTCTCCTCTAAGGTCTGCGTGTCAGACGGCAAAACAGGAGGGGCGAGAATCTTCAGCTCGTCAGTCAGATACAGCACTGGGCCGACGCAAAGAATCACTGCCCGCTCAATGACACCTTCCAGCTCCCGGATGTTGCCGGGCCAAGGATAGTCCTGCAAGGCCCTGATCGTCTCCTTGCGGACAGAGGTGATTGCTTTGCCCAGCTTTTTGGAGTACCGCTCGGCAAAGGCATGAACCATCAGCGGAATGTCTTCTTTCCGCTGCCGCAAGGGCGGCACGATGAGCGGGAAGACGTTGAGCCGATAATACAGGTCGTGGCGGAACCTGCCCTTGCTGGCCTCGTCCTCAAGGTCGCGGTTGGTGGTGGCCACGAGCCGCACGTCCACTTTGACCGTGCGGGACGATCCTAACCGCTCAAATTCGTTAAACTGAATGACCCGGAGCAGTTTAGCCTGGAGTTCAAGCGGCAGTTCACCAATCTCATCCAAACAGAGGGTGGAGCCGTCCGCGATCTCAAATCGGCCCAACTGCTTGGTGTCCGCTCCGGTGTAGGCGCCTTTCTCACGCCCGAACAGTTCGCTTTCGATCAGATTGCCGGGCAGCGCGGCGCAGTTGACTGTGATCAGAGGACGTTCCCGGCGCGGACTCATGTCGTGAATGGCGGCAGCAATCAGTTCTTTGCCAGTGCCAGTCTCACCAAGGATAAGCACCGTGGTGTTGCCGGGCGCGACCTGCTCGGCCATACGGAGAACATCTTTAAGGCCGCTGTTTTGGCCGATAATCTGGGTGAATTGATACTTCATCCGCAGCTCTCTGCGGAAAAAGAGATTCTCAGCTTCAGCCTGTTCTTTCAACGTGCTGATTTCAGCAAGAGCTGTCTGTAGTTCAGCCGTGCGCTCTTCCACGCGATGCTCCAGCTCCGCGCTGGCATTCAGCAAGGCCGCTTCAATCTGTTTCCGTTCGGTGATGTCACGGATGTTGCACTGAATCACTTCCTCCGGCCCAGCCTGATAGATATTGCTGACAAACTCCACCGCAATCAGGCGACCCTTCTTGGTCTTCAGCGGCAGATCGTTGTAGCGGACATACCTTTTCTGCTTCAGTTCCAAGAACGCGGCCTTTGATGCCGCAACGTCGTTGAACGCTCCCAGCTCCCAGAGATTTTTACCCAAGAATTCTTCGTAGGAATACCCCAGCAACTCCACGAGAAAAGGATTCACATCCGTGATCTCCCCTGTCTCGGCATCAAGAATCAGAATGCCGTCTCGTGCCGCTTCAAAAAGCCGACGATAACGGATTTCAGAAGATTGCATCTGCTCCATGATCCTATATATGGGAAGAGGATTAACAGTTGCGCACGTCTTGCACTATCTTCAATCGTTCAGCCAGTTGCGCCCATCCAGCAGACTGCCTTCAGTGGAGATCACCACCTGCCGCACCGGCACCGTGCACTTGGCCTGGTCGTAGGCGTGGCGGACGAGCTGGAGCATGGCCCCGCAGCAGGGCACCTCCATGATCAGGATGGTCACGGACTTCAGCTTTCTGGTCTTGAACAGCTCGGTGAACCTGTCCACATAGAGCTGCTGGTCATCGAACTTGGGGCAGCCCATCATCACCTTGCGGCCTTGCAGGAAGTCGTGGTGCAGATTGGCATAGGCAAGCGCGGCGCAGTCGGCGGCGATGAGCAGATCACAGTTCTCCAAGAAGGGCGCGGAGACCGGCACCAGACGGATTTGCACTGGCCAGTGACTGAGCGCACTGCCGCTCTGTTCTCCGGGCGCGTTGGCCGCTGCGCAGGCGGTCGGCTGCTGCATCTTCAGCTGGGCGGACGGGCAGCTCTTCCCCTCTTGGGCAAGGAACACATCCACGGCTTCCTGATCAAAGTCCTCGGCCGCGCGCTCGATGATCTTCAGCGCGCCGAGCGGGCAATGGCCCAGACATGCGCCAAGGCCGTCGCAGAGCTTGTCCGCCACCAGCCTGGCCTTGCCGTCGATAATCCGCAACGAGCCTTCCGCGCAGTTGGGCACGCACTCGCCGCAGCCAGTGCAGAGTTCTTCATCAATCTCGATGATCTTCCGTGTTGCGTTCATGGTCTTTCGTGGGCAGAAATGGAGGGATGGAGCAGGACGGCGGCTGGTTCAGCAGGCATCGGGCTGGGCGCATTCCTTGCTGATCCATTTTAAATAGCCGGGCAGGCCGTCCGTGATGGGCACCTGAATGATCTCCGGCAGCTCGTAGGCGTGATGGGCGAGAATCGCCTCTTGCACTTGGGGGAACAGGGAAGGCAGGGTCTTGATCAGCAGCAGCTTTTCCGATGTGCGGCAGATCGTGCCGCGCCAGTGGTACCAGCTCTGAATGGGCATGACCTGCACGCAGGCGGCCAGCCGCTTGTCTAACAGGGCCGTGATGATATCCGTGCCGTTTTTGTCGTCGGAAAAGGTGGTGATGACGATGCAGTAGCTGTCTTGGTTCATGGCCAACTCCTTCGGGCGAGCCATTTCAGATTTGTCGCCCGACGTTTTAGAATTTTGTCGAGCGAGTCTCAGGGAGACACTCGAGCGAGACTCAGGGAGACACTCGAGCGAGACTCAGGGAGACACTCGAGCGAGACTCAGGGAGACACTCGAGCGAGTCTCCCTCAGAGACTCGCTCGACGTTTGCGCCGGGCATCGCTTAATCAGCTTTGCACGAACCGCTGCAAGGCGGTCTTGGCCTGCGCTCTGCCCGCCTCAGTCAGCAGCAGGCCGAGCACCTTGTCCAACTGCGCTTGCGTCGGCGGCTTTTCCTGATACTGCTCGGCCATGTTGACAATCAGATCCGCGTCATAGAGCACCTTGAAGTTGACCGTCTCGGTCTCGCGCGGGCTGTGGTGGTGGCCGATGATGTCGCAAACCTCGTCAATCAGTTCCGGCTGCGCCTTGAGCGCGGTCAGCAGCTCCCGCGCCACGGGCGGCCCCTCGCTGTGCTGATGCTGGGCCAAGGAGGAATTGAACTTGCGCTCCGCCTCTTTGATGCCGATGTCGTGCAGATAGGCGCAGGCCATGACCACCATCATGTCCGCCCCGCTGGCCGCCTTGCCGATCAGCTCCGCCTGCTCGGCCACGGCTTCAGCGTGCTTGATGCGGCGGCTGTCGCTGTCAAAGTAGCTGCGCATGGACGCGGCGACCTTGTTCTTGAACAGGCCGCCCTTGGCTGCGGCCAGCTCAGGCGGCAGCGAGCCGAGGCACTGCTCGGCAAAGGGGCAGTAGGAGGCGCAGCCGAAATCCATCTTCGGATTGAGCAGCTTGCGACCGCAGCTGCGGCAGGTGCGCTGGCTGTCGTCCTTGAAGAACTCCACCGCCTGACCGCAGTGCGGGCATTTGCTCTCAAAGACCGCTTCGCCGCTCCAGTAGCGGCTGTCCTGTCCTGGGCATTGCATGTATAATCCTCCTCCGTTCCTGTTATGTCAAGCCGTTGTTAGCAAAATCACCGCATGGCTGCTGATGCCCTCGCCGCGTCCGGCGTAGCCCATGCCCTCGGTCGTGGTGGCCTTGATGTTGACAGCCTCAGTCCCGCAGATCGCGCAGAGCCGTGCCCGCATCGCCGCCATGTGCGGGGCGAGCTTGGGCCGCTGGCAAATCACGGTGATGTCCGCGTTCAGCAGGCGCATCCCTTTTGCCTTGACCAAATCCATCACCCGCGCCAGCAGCTGGCAGCTGTCCGCGCCCCGGTACTGCTCGTCGCTGTCCGGGAAGTGGCGGCCAATGTCGCCTTGGCCAAGCGCGCCAAGCAGCGCGTCCATCAGGGCGTGCACCAGCACATCTGCATCAGAATGGCCGTCCAAGCCAAGGTGATAGGGAATCTCCTGCCCGCCAAGAATGAGCCTGCGTCCCGCAACCAAGCGGTGCGCGTCAAAGCCGTGGCCGATCTGCATGATGCTCTCCTCCTGCCAGAGCAGAGCGGCGGCCAAGGCCAAGTCCTCTGGCTGGGTGATTTTCAAGTTACGCCCGCTGCCCATGACCACGCTGACCGGAATGCCCGCATGTTCAAGCAGCGAAGCCTCGTCCGTGCCGACAAAGCCGTCGGCCTCGGCCTGACGATACGCCTGCTCCAGCAGAACGCGGGACGCGCCCTGCGGGGTCTGCGCCTGCCAGAGCCGCTCGCGGTCAACCGTGCGGAGCACCGTGCCGCCCGCAGCTTCCTTGAGCGTGTCCTTGACCGGCACAGCCGCGATCACCGCGCCGTGCTCGGCAATGCCTGCTATGCAGCGGTCAATGAGCGTAGCTGTGACCAAAGGCCGTGCGCCGTCATGCACCAAGACTTGGCCAATGTCCGCAGGCAGGGCAGCGAGGCCGTTGCGCACGGACTGCTGACGGGTAGCACCACCTGCGGCGAAGCAAAGCTTCTCACGCTGGGAAGGGGAAAGAAAAGGGAGGATCAGAGCCGCGCCGGACTGAAGCTGCTCCGGCGGCAGCACGGCGACTGTAGCAGCTACCGTGGGATGATTGAGAACGGCCCGCAACGTGCGGGCCAGCACCGGCATTCCGGCCAGCTCAAGGAACTGCTTGGGCTGGGCCGTTCCCATCCTGCTGCCAGAACCAGCAGCAGGGATAATGATGCCAGTGCTGGTCTTTCTCATGGGAAAGTGAAAAATTGGGGCGGCCTGTAAGCCGAATTCTGTTCCTGCGATGCTGCTGCAGGCCATGATCATTTGACTGGGACACCGGTCGCCCGGCACCTCGTGCAACCCACCCGGAAACCTTGGACGGGCAGTCCTCAAGCGTTTCCCTATTTGGTCTTGCACCCAGCGGGGTTTTCCTTGCCTTGCCTGTCGCCACGCAAGCGGTGAGCTCTTACCTCGCCATTTCAACCTTGCCTGTGAACGGTCGCCCGTCCCATCGGCGGTGTCTTTTCTGTGGCACTGTCCTCCGGTTGCCCGAAGTTCCTGTTAGGAACCGCCGCGCCCTGCGGTGTTCGGACTTTCCTCTCCGGCCCAAAGACCGGAGCGATCATGCGTCCGCCCCAAAACTTGTTGTCCTGTTCACTGAAACGAGAGTTTCCGCCGGGATGTCACGCATTCCCGGAGATAGAAATTGATCAGGCGCTGATACGGAATGCCTGTTTCTCGTTCCATGTTTTGAAAGTATTCAAGGGTGTCGCGCTCCACCTCAACAGCCGCTTGCTCTTTCAGCTGCTGCGCAAAAGGGTTGCTGCGTTTGCTCATCTTTGCAAGATCATACTCTTTTTTCATGGTACGCCGCCATCATATTCTGTCTGCTCATGTTCTGTGGCCGCTCTTGCCGAGATGATCCTGATGATCGAATCATCGTCACGATAGCAATGCACAACAAGGAGAAGCCGAGATATGCCGCTCATTCCGAGCATCAGAAAACGATCTTCCAGGCTGGAATGATCTTCGTCCCAGAATTGTACGGCATGTTCATCAAAGAAGACTGTTTTCGCCTCTTCAAAAGACACGCCGTGCTTCTTGAGATTCTTCTTAGCCTTAGTTGCATCCCAAGCAAATGCAAGTTTTTTCATGCCGCCTGCTTTGCCCCTGCCCCTTCGTCAATTCCTTTGTTCGCGAGCTGATCCGCTCGCTTGTTCTGCTCACGCGGCACATGGGCGACTGACCAGCTCTCCAGCCGAACCAGCAGTTGCCGCACCTCCTCGAAAAGCGGCTTCAGCGTCTCGTGCTTGACCTTGTAGCGGCCCTGAAGTTGACGGACGATCAGCTCGGAATCAAGGCGGATGTCCAAGCGGGCACCGCCCAGCTCCAAGGCGGTCTGAAGGCCAAGGAGTAGGGCGCGGTATTCCGCCGCGTTGTTGGTGCAATGGCCAAGACCAAGCGAACGGGCCGCCAGCTCGCGGCCCTCTGCGTCAAAGATCGCCGCGCCCGCGCCTGCCGGGCCGGGATTGCCTCGCGACGCGCCGTCCGTGAAGAGCGTCCAGCTCATTCGTCGTTCAGCAGATCATCCTCGCTTTCCTCGTCGTCCGCCTCCTCGTAGAGGTCTTCTTCAGGACGGGGCCGCACGGTCTGAACCGGCTCGTTCTCATCAGCAATGTAGAAGATGATGCGCTGGCAGGCCGGGCAGGCGCAGATTTCGCCGCCTTTGCGCGCTTGATTGAACAGCTGCGGCGGCACGGTCATGAAGCAGCCTTGGCAGACCCCGCCGGAAACCCTGACCACGGCCAAGCCCTTCCGTTTGATCAGCAGCTTCTCGTAGCGTTTTCTCTGGGCTTCGGGCAGCGCCAGCGCGAGCTGGTTGCGGCTGGCGAGCACCTCAGTGCGGCGGGCTTCAATCTGCCGCACCGCCGCCGTCGCCTTGGTGGCCTCCTCGGCCAGCAGCTTCCGCTCGCCCTTGCTGAGTTTCTCCAGCTCCTCGGCCTTCTTCAGCTCGGCCTCAGCGTCCTCCATCACTTGGAGCAGCTGCTCCTCTGTGTCCTTGATCTGCCTTTTCGCGTCCTCAATCTCTTTGAGCAGGGCCTGATGCTCGCGGCTGGTCTGCACCTGCATCATCTTGACCTGCCGCTCTTTGATCCGCTCCGCCGCCTCTTCTCCTGCGGCCTTGATCGTCTCGCGGCTCTGCTCCAAGTCAACAGCCTTGGCGCGGCAGCTGCCCGCCTGCGCCTCGCGGTTGGCGACCGCCTTTTCTCGGTCGGCCTGCGCCTGCCGGATGCCCTCCGTGTCCCGGCCCAGCCCGGCCAGCTCGCTGTCCAGCTCCTGCAAGGCGATCAGCCTGCTTAGTTCTTCGCTCAAAATGCTCTCTCCTTTCTTTGCAAGTGGTCGTCGTTATTCTTTGAAAAAATCCTGAAGCACCAGCCGAAGCGGGCTTTTCTGAACGGCGAGATGAATCCGCACGTCCATGCCCGCCTGCCGCGTCCGCTCGGCAAGATACTGCTGGAGGCGGCGCATGGCTGGATTCTCTGTGGCAAAATGACCGCCGTCCAGCAGCCACAGCCCGGCCTCCTCGGCCCAGCGGGCGACATGATGCTTGATTTCCGCTGTGATGAAAACATCGGCGCCTGCGGCTAAAGCTGTCTCAGCAAGATCCGCGCAGGAGCCGCCGCAGACCGCCGCCCTAAGCACCGCCTCTGGGCGCGGCCCGGCCTCAAGCAGCCACGGCAGGGGCAGTGCCGCCCGCAGCCGGGCGAGAAAATCTTCAGCGGCAAGCGGCTCCGGCAGGCTGCCGATCCGCCCTATGCCGCAGCAGGGATCGGATTTGTCCGCAGCCAGCGGCGCAGTTGCCACCAAGCCCAAGGCATCGACCAGCGTGTCGCTGACTCCGCCGGACGCAGCGTCGAAGTTGGTGTGGCAGCCGATGACGCTGATGCCCGCCCGCAACGCGGCGGCAAGAAACGCTCCGCCCGGCTGGTCAGTGCGCAGCCGTTTCAGCGGCTGAAAAATAGCCGGATGATGAGTGATGAGCAGGTCAGCGGCGAGAGACTGGGCTTCGGCGATCAGGGCCAGCGTAGGATCAAGAGCCAGCAGCGCAGTGCTGACTTTGCTCTGCGGGCTGCCGACGAGCAGACCGACATTGTCCCAGCTCGCCGCCAAGGCAGATGGAGATGATTCCTCAAGGATGTCAAGAAACTGCTGAACGTTCGCCACGGAATGAAAAAGAGGCGCATCCGGGGTAGGATGTGCCTCTTCAGGAATTATGACTTCTGCGCCGCTGTCTGAGAACAGATTCTATGCCAGCAAAGATTCCAGAACCGGATGCGTTTAAATTCAAAAGACTGCCGCGCCGTGGATGAGTTCGTCAAGGCAGGTGCTAATCCTACCGCCTGATCATGCTGGTGGGCCTACCTGGACTCGAACCAGGGACAGACCGGTTATGAGCCGGTGGCTCTAGCCAACTGAGCTATAGGCCCGCACGCAACGCAAAAGTGCATATAATACCAGCCAAGCTGCGCAGGTCAATCAAAAAACGGCAAAACCCGGTTTTTTCAGCAGCTCGCTCTGTCCAGAACAGCGCAGACCTTATCCCCGGCAATATCCTTGCCAAAGACCGCTGCACCTTGCTTCATGGCGCAGAAGTCGCCGCACATGGTGCAGGTTTCGCTGCATTCCGGCATTCTGCTCCGGCGCAGATTCTGAGCGATTTCTGGGAAGAGGAGATGTTTGTCTAAATCCGTCCAGCGCATGTCCCGCCGCGCCTTGGCCGCCGCCTTCTCGTTGTCGCGGCGGTCAGGATATTTGGCGATGTCGCCAGCCCGAACAGCCAAGCGGGCCGCACGCACGCCTTGACGGACATCCTCTTCATTGGGCAGGGCCAGATGCTCCGCCGGGGTGATGTAGCAGATCAAATCCGCGCCGTGGCGGGCGGACTGCGCCGCGCCAATGGCCGCGCTGATGTGGTCATAGCCTGCGCCGCTGTCCAAGGGCAGCGGGCCGAGCACATAATACGGCGCGTTGCCACTCATCCGTTTTTCGAGCAGGATGTTGGCGGCGATATCGTCCAGCGGCACGTGGCCGGGGCCTTCGACCATCATCTGGCAGCCCATGTTCCGTCCCAGCTCGGCCAGCTCACAGTTGATCACCATCTCCGCCACCTGCGCCCGGTCGTGGCTGTCATGAATAGCCCCGGCGCGGATGCCGTTGCCAAGCGAAAGCACGGCATCGTATTTCTTCATCAAGGCGCAAACCCGGTCGAACTGCTCATAGAGTGGATTCTCCTTGCCGGTGCTGTCCATCCACGCAACCATAAAGGTGCCGCCTTTGGACACCAGCCCGCCGTAGCGGTAGCCCTGTTTGCGCAGGCGTTCGATTGTCCAGCGGTTGATGCCGCAGTGAATGGCCATGAAGCTGATGCCGTCGGCAAGCTGCCGCTCGATGATCTCAAACAGCCGCTCCGGGTCGAGTTTGCCCGGATTGCGGTGTTGCAGCGCGGCTTCCCGGAACGCCTGATAGAGCGGCACCGTGCCCACCGGCAGCCGCGTCGCGGCCAGCACATTCCGGCGGACTGCGTCCAAATCACCGGCGGCGGACAGCTCCATCAGAGTGTCCGCGCCTTCCTCTTCGGCAATCCGCGCTTTCCGCACTTCCAAGGCCATATCGCAGATGTCGGACGAAGTGCCGATGGAGGCGTTGACTTTCGTCCGCAGGCCCGTGCCAATGCCCACCGCCTTCTGCTGCGGTCGCTGCCGATGGCCGAGAATGACGATTTCGCCTGCCGCGACACGGCTGCGGACCAGCTCCGGCGCAAGGACCTCGTTCCGGGCGACCATGCTGATCTGCGCAGTGATGATGCCCTCGCGGGCTGCTTCCAGTTGGGTTTTCATGCTCCACCTCATTGTTTTTGCCCTGCCGGAAACAATGAGGCCCGGCAGAGCAGTACGCTCCCCGGAACCCTTTGCCATCGCGTTCCAATCCTGTTTGCAATCTTCAGTTCGTCTTCTGGCTTCCCCGCCTGTCCAGCGGCCTTCCCATTTTTCTGGTGAAAAACAGTGGCTGCAAACTGCTGAACAGGCATCTACGGGGTCACAGCATTGGGAATGCCACGGATTCGCACCGTGTTCCGTTCACTGAATTGTCATTTATAATTTAATTAAGTTCCACGCTTCTAAGAATTGTTTCTGAGTATCCTTGAAATTCCGTATTGCAGAGTCTTTCCGAGGAGAGCCATCGCTTTTGCAGCCTTTAAGCCACTCTGAATGAGTCGATGATACGTAATTAGCAACTATTTTACTTGGAACGACATAATAATCAGGTCTTTTTCCGATTTCTTTTAAAGAAACAAAAACATAGTAATGGCTATCCGAGTGAAAATCCTCGGATTTTTTATTTAGAATCCACTTGTCGCTTCCAAAATTATTTGTTTTCACTTGTATACTTACTGATCGAGCAGCATCCGCATCGCTGGCAATGATATCTATCCCCTTGCTGTTCCTTAGTGTTATTGATGCAATATAGCCTCTTAGACTAAGCTCTCCAGCAACAAGATACTCTCCAGCCACTCCTACCAATGTTGATGCTAATTTATTTTTCATTCTTCCTTGCTAACAGGAAGTTGTTGCAAAATCTATAATATTGCTGGTACGTTTAATTCGGAATGCTCGCCGCCCAGTTCTCAATTTGCAGACCGGGGATTCTCTGAAATTCCTTCTCGTTGTTGGTGACGAGGATCAATCCGCCGCTCAGGGCCTGCGCGGCAATCAGCATGTCTAACGGGCCGATGGGCTGCCCTTTTTTCTCCAGCTCCGCCCTGATGCCGCCATACGCCGCAACCGCTTTGGCATCATAAGGAAGAATGTCAAAAGGAGCAAGGAAAGCGTCCAGCCGTTCCTGATTTTCCTTTTTCCGGGAGCTTTTTGCCACGCCGTACTGCAACTCTGACGCAGAGATGACAGAAATGCCAATCTCGCCGGGCTGATGCTGTTTAAATTTACTGATGAGCGGCAAAGGTCGTTTGTTGAGCAGATAAATGCAGATACAGGTATCAAGCAAATAAATCATCAAGCCCTTCCCGTTTTTGCTGCTCATTTGGTTGGCTGCGTTCAGCAAGCAGCGGCTCCCCGCCCTTGAGCAGCATTTCCTCCCACGCATCCCAGACAGATTGATTTTTCGGCAGAATCAGGATACCAGCCCCGGCTCTCTTGATGAAGACTTCTTTACCTTCCAAGCGGAACTCCTTGGGCAGGCGGACTGCTTGGCTGCGGCCATTGGTGAACAATTTTGCGGTTTCCATGTGTCGGCTCCCTTTTACAGGCGAAGATTGATCTATATTTTACAGTATAGACCAATTGCGGCAAAAGTCAACATGCAGTGGCCACAACCTGCTGAACAGGCATCTCTGGGGTCACAGGATCGGGAAGGCCACTGATTTGCACTATGTTCCGTTCACTGTTAACGCCAATGCGTTAAATACCATATCAACGACAAAGCAATTAGCAGAAGAACCGCATAGAGACATCGTTTCAATCCATTTCCTGAATTCGATCTAGGAAATGGGCTATATTGAGGTGTAGAGCTATATTTAGGCGCAGTAAATGTAGTGCAAGAACTTCTGTAACTTATACATTTATGCCTGCCACTGTTATCCAGTTCAAATGGCAGCCATTTGCCATTGCTCATTTCAGCCATGCGAATAGGATTTCCGCAATATTCGCAATCTCTTTCAAAATGATTTGCCATTTTTTACCTCTTGTTTCATATCTCTGGCATTCTACCTTTCACTCCCGCCCGTTGCTCCAAATTCCACGCAGCTTGGAACAGCGCGGTCTCGTTGAAATGACTGGCCTGCATCTGCATTCCAATCGGCAGCCCTTCTGCGGAGAAACCGCAAGGCACGGACATGCCGGGAATTCCGGCCAGATTGGCGGAAATGGTGAGAATGTCTGACAGATATAAGGCGAGCGGATTGTCCGCCTTCTGGGCAAGCGGCCACGCCGGGGTCGGCGTGACCGGCGAAACCAGCACGTCACACTGGGCAAATGCCTTGGCGAAATCCTCGCGGATCAGCGTCCGCACCTGCGAAGCCTTTTTGTAATAAGCATCGTAATACCCAGCAGAAAGCGCGTAGGTGCCAATCAAGATGCGCCGCTTGACCTCATCACCAAAGCCCTGCGAGCGGGTCTGCCGGTACATGTCAATCAGACTGTCCGCCGCCGCCCGCCTGCCGTAGCGCACGCCGTCATAGCGGGCGAGGTTCGAGCTGGCCTCCGCCGATGCGATCAGATAATAGACAGCCACGCAGTATTCCGTGTGCGGCAGCGAAACCTCCACCAGCTCCGCACCTGCCTCCTTGAGCATGGCGATTCCGGCGCGGATGCTTTTCTCCACTTCCGCGTCTAATCCTTCGCCGAAATACTCGCGGGGAATGCCAACGCGCAGACCCGCCACGCCGTCCTGCAAGGCCGCGCTCCAGTCCGGCACGTCCTTTTTCGCCGATGTGGAATCGCGCTCGTCATGCCCGCCGATGGCCTGCATCAGCAGGGCGCAGTCAGCCACATCTTTGGTCAGCGGCCCGACCTGATCCAGCGAGGAGGCGAAGGCCACCAAGCCGTAGCGCGAAACCCGCCCATAGGTGGGTTTCATGCCGACCACGCCGCAGAGGGAGGCTGGCTGGCGAATTGAGCCGCCGGTGTCCGAGCCAAGCGAGGCCAAGCATTCGCCCGCTGCCACCGAGGCTGCCGAGCCGCCGCTGGAGCCGCCCGCCACGTAGCCGAGTTTCCACGGATTATGCGGAATTTTGTCCTTGTAGGCGCAGTTCTCGTTGGTCGAACCCATCGCGAATTCGTCCATGCTGACCTTGCCTATAATCACCGCGTCTTCAGCCAGCAGCTTCTCCACCACGGTGGCGTTGTAGGGCGGGATGAAGCCTTCCAGCATTTTCGAGCCGCAGGTGGTGGGCATGGTCGCGGTGCAGAGCACGTCCTTGATGGACAGCGGCAGTCCGCAGAGCAGTCCGCCTTGGCCTTGCGCCAGCTTCTTGTCCGCCTGCTCGGCTGCGGCCATCGCCTGCTCCGGGTGCAGGCTCAGATAAGCCCTGACCTTGTCTTCCACGTGGTCAATTCGGGCCAGCAGCGATTCGGTAAGGGCTGTCGCGGTGATTTCCCGCGCCGCCAGCTTCTGCTGCGCCTGCCGCAGGGTGAGGGTGTGCAAATTCATGAGGGTGCCAGCGAAAAACTGTATTTTAGGACAGCCGCAGCGGCCTGTCTTGATGACGAAAAGATGTCGCCTCCATGCAACGTGTTGTAGGGGCGAAAAATTTTTCGCCTCTACATCATTCAGGCTTTTTTGGCCGACGTCGCCTGCTTGTCCTCAGCCGGGGGCACGGCGAGGATGTAGCCGCGATGCACCTTGATGCGGACATTGTCCGCGATTTCAAGGGTTGCGGTGCTGTCGGTCAGGCCGGTGATGGTGCCATGCACCCCGCCGCCGGTCATCACTTTATCGCCTTTTTGCAGATTGCTGAGGAAACTCTGCTGCTCCTGCGCCTTTTTCTGCTGCGGGCGGATGAGCAGGAAATAAAAGACGACGAAAATCAGGATGAGCGGGACAAACTGGCCAAAGGCGGCCATGCCTCCTGCCGCCGGGGCCGCTGCTGCGGATTGGGCGTAGGCTATTCCAGCCATTGCGTGTTCTCCAAGTGAGGGTTAAAAATCAGCAGGTTGACTGCTGCGAAGCATAGCAGGCCGCGCCAAACAGCCCGATTCGCTCATCGCGGATCAGCGAAACCGAGATATGGGCCAGCACGTCCTGCGCTGTGTCTGAGCCTTGCAGAAATTCTTTTCTGAAGGCATCGTTATCTACTAAGAAAGGATTCTTAATCGCCACGCCGCCGGAAATGAACAATTTGCCGCCGCCTGCCAAGGTGCTGAGGGCATAATTTCGGCAATCTCTGGCGTAAAACTTGGCGAACCACTGCGTTGTTTCAGATGTGGCATCAAGTTCAGGGGCGACATCGCTGGGAGGTAGCTCTTTTCCAGTGATGAACTGATGCAGCAGGGCCAGCCCTCTGCCAGAAACCACATTATCGCCAACTGGATGCGTTATTCCGTTTTGCTGAACAAGGAAAGTTCGGTATTGCTGTTCAAATTCATCGCTTGTAAACGGAAAAGGAATTTGTCCAGATTCAGAAGGAAGATGCAGATAACAGCCTTGCGCTGTTTTTTTCAGCGTACCGTGGCCAAGTCCTGTGCCTGCACCAACAATAGCAATATCATCCCGTGCCTGCTCTGTTTTGATTAACGGCAGCGCGTTATCCACCGCCTCAGTAAGGCAGCCGTATGCTTGCGCGGTGAAATCGTTGATGAAGGAAATTTCCGTGTCAGGATAAAGCTTCTTCAGGCTGGATTTGCTGATTTCCCATTTTACATTTGGGAAAGAGAGCGCATATGCTGGAGTCACCGGGCCTGGAATGGCAATAATAAACTTGCTGTGCTGCTGCACGTCAAATTGATTGTCATTTTTTTTCAGCGCGTCAAGCAATTTCTCAAAAGAGGAAAAATCGTTTGTCTTGACCGAGGCAACTATTTCAAGCAGAAAATTGTTGCCGTCCTGCTGGAAACAGGCAAACCTGCTGTTGGTTCCGCCGATGTCGCAGGCTAATAACATATTCATGCCGTATTCTTTTCCATAGTTAGATTGGAACACTGATACAGCTTGCCCGCCATTGGCTGACTTTCTGGTGACCCTTTCTTTTTCCTAAAAGAATAAACTCAATGTCACATGTTTCATTTTTTGGCACAATTATACGACACGAAAAATTCGATTCTTCTCCGGGAGAGAAATTTAAAAAAGGAGACTTCTCGCTCCGTTTCTCCCAGTTTATTTTCTTTATTTCTTTATCTGATAAAGATTCTGTAGTGAAACTACGTCGATCTATACCTAACAGTGGCTGCATAATAGCTTTGCCATTAAAAGTAGCCTTAATTTGCGCATCGTGTAACTCTATAGTGCCTCGGTCTCCTTTTTTTAATAATATATCAACAATAACAACATCTTCGTTTTTTCCTTCTATTGAAGAACGATGGCAACTTGCCGCCAGTGAAAGATTAACAATCAATTGACCTACAAAAAGTTTATATAAAAAATATGCGCCAGTAGATAAAAGAGCTACCACCTGAGCAACATCTTTGACCGTAGAGATTTCCATATTAAATGGCATTTATATAGATGAGATCATTCACGTTAAACGCATTTTTTGGTAAAAAAGTTGCGAGTTATTTCATTCGCATCCCTTGAATCCTGTCAAAAACCGGCCAGCTCAAGCTATTCTCTCTGCGCATAAAACCCTTTCCGCCATTTCACAAACCGATATTCCGCAATCGCTTTTCGCATCTCCGCCCTCAGCGAGCAGTAATAATGCAGATTGTGGATACTGTTGAGCTGATAGGCAAGAATCTCGCTGGATTGAAAGAGATGGCGCAGATAAGCGCGGGAATAATTGCGGCACGTGTAGCAGCCGCAGCGTTCGTCCACCGGCCCCTGATCCTCCCGCCAGCAACTGTTTTTTATAACAACTCTGCCGCTCAAAGTAAAGAGCATTCCATTTTGACCCAGCTGCCGTCTTTATTCCAGACATCATCGGCTGTTCCGTCCGCCGTCTGGCCCGCAGCCTGACGCGAAGGCCGCCCGACGTGCCGCTGCGGAGCCGAAATCTTCCGGCGCGGCCTCCTGCCGGGCGGCGGCGATGCAGCGGGCCATAGCATTGTACATTTCCTGCGCGTTGAAGGGCTTGCCGATGTGGTCGCTCATACCTGCGGCCCGGCTCTTCTCGCGGTCATCGGCCATGACGTTGGCGGTGAGGGCTATGACCGGCAGATGCTGGTGCTGTGGCTGCTTCCTGATTGCCGCGCAGGCGGTGTAGCCGTCCATCACCGGCATCTGAATGTCCATCAGGACGCAGTCGAAGCTGCCGTTCTCCAGCTTTTCAAGGGCCTCTTCGCCGTTGCCGGCAATGGTCACTTTGATGTCCTTGCGGCAGAGGAGAATTTTCGCCAGCTCCTGATTGAGCAGGTTGTCCTCGACCAGCAGCACCTTGGCACCATGTAGGATGGAGTAGTCCTGCTCCCCGTTCTCCTCGTCCCGCTCCTTGCCCTGATGCAGCACCAGCTCAAAGGGCAGGGTGAAGTGGAAGCGCGAGCCGTTGCCCGCCTCGCTTTCCAGCCATATTCTGCCGCCCATCAGCTCGACCAATTGTTTGCTGATCGATAGGCCGAGGCCGGTGCCGCCGAATTTGCGCGTGGTGGAGCTGTCCGCTTGGCTGAAGGACTGGAAGAGCTTGGCCTGCTGCTCCGGGGTCATGCCGATGCCGGTGTCAGCGACGCAGAACTGGAGCAATATCCGCCCCTCTTCCTCGTCCCGCTCCAGCAGTCCGACGCTGACCTTCACGCCGCCCCGGCTGGTGAATTTCACCGCGTTATTGCCAAGATTGATCAAAATCTGACCGAGGCGGAGCGGATCGCCTTTGAGCCGGGCTGGCACATTGTCCGCCACTTCGATGTCCAGCACCAAACCCTTTTCCTCCGCCTTCAGGCCGATGATGTCCGCGAGGTTGTCAAAGACCTTTTGCAGGCAGAAAGGTATCTGCTCAATGTCCAGCTTGCCCGCCTCAATTTTCGAGAAATCAAGGATGTCGTTGATGATGCCGAGCAGCGACTGGGCGGAGTTATGGACTTTCTGAATGTAGTTCTCCTGCTCCGGCGTGAGCTTGGTCTCCAAAGCCAAGCTGGACATGCCGATGATCGCGTTCATCGGCGTGCGGATCTCGTGGCTCATGTTGGCGAGAAATTCGCTCTTAGCCCGGCTGGCTGCTTCGGCCCGCTCCTGCGCCTCGGCCAGCTTCTGGTTGATAAACTCGTATTCAGTGATGTCTTCGAGGATGCCGTCTATGGAGAGTAGCTCGCCGCCGGGGCCGCGCACCGGATGCGAGGCGACCCGGATGGTGCGCAAACTGCCGTCCGGGTGGATGAACTGCATGTCGTGCTGAATAAAATCGCTCTTGCCTTCGCGGATGCGGGAAAGATGCAGGTGGACCTGCTCCAGCGATTCCGGCAGCCACTCGACCCGCTCTGCCCAAGAAAGCCCGCCGGTCAGCTCCTCCTTGGCGCAGCCGAAGACCGACACCGCGCCGTCGCTGGCGTAGGTCCATTCCTCATGGTCGGGCTTCTGGCTGAAGACAACGAATTTTTCGCCGATGTCATCCACCAGCCGCTGGTATTTCTCCTGATTTTCCTTGAGCAGCCGCTCCTCAATCTTGCGCTGGGTGATGTCGCGCACTACCTGAATGATGGCCGCGCCGCCGCCGCTGTCGGTGAAGCGGGCTGCCGCGACCTCGAAAATTCGTCCGTCAAAGGTGCCAGGCAGATAGCAGACCGATTTTTCTCCGGCCAGAGCCTCGCTCACCTGCGCCTGGCACCACGGATAATGGCCTTCCTTGGCCAGCCCGCAGCAGCCGCACTCAGTCAGGTCGCCGAACCAGTCCTTCATGGTCTGGTTCATGTAGCGCACCTTCTGTCGCTCGTCGATGATGATCAGGCCCAGGCCGATGCGGGCCAGCGCGTCAATGATCGCTGAAGATTGGCTCTGCGCGGTTTTCAGTTCCGCCAGCCGCGCCTTCAGCTCGGCGGTGCGCTCGCACACCTGCCGCTCCAGCCCGGCGTTGATCCGGCGGATGGCGCCCTCGGCCCGCGCCAGCTTCCACGCGCTGAAACAGATCACAGCGGCCAGCAGCAAGGAGACCCAGATAGTTCTTTTGATGATGCCCAGCTTGATTTCCGCCAGCACCGCCCCATCCGTGCGGGAAACCACCTTCCAGAGGCCGCTGCGGTCCGGCGGCAGCAGCCCGTTCCGGTCTTTGAAGGGGCAGACTGTCGCCCAGACCCAGAGACTGCCCTTGCGGAACAGCGCGCCTTCTTGTTTGCGGAGGACATCTTGCCACTCTTCCGGCGCATAGTCGGACAGAGTCTGCTCCTCGACCGGCTGCTGGCTGCCAGCGGCCAAGGCAGGCATGGCTAACCGCTGGCCGGAGCTGCTGAAAATAGAGACGTGATCTCTGATTATGGCGGTGCTTTCAGCAAACTCAAGCAGCATCTCCTCGACCGAGCACGTGAGCGTCAGCGCACCCAGCTTGCGGCCTTCCGCGCTGATCAGGGGCGCGGCAGCCCGGATAATCAGTTTGGCATCCTCGTCCGCGCTGATTTCCGGCTCTGAGAAGTAGACTTGGCCTGCTTGCAGCTTGACGGTCTCGGTAAAATAAAGCTGGTCAGCCTTGTTGCGCAGGACTCCCGGCGGCATGAGCTGCGGCCCGCCGGGCAGGCTGTCCACCCGCGCCCGTTCCATACCTGCGCTATCAACCCATCGGATCTGCTGACATATCCTTACCTGATCATAGATGTGCTTGTTGAGCAGGAACAGGACAAGCTCATTGCCCAGCCGCGCCTGATTTTCCTCAGCCGACGCGGCGGCCAGCTCCAGCAGCTCCTTTTTCTCAGCCAAATGGAGCAGGTCGGCACTGATGTTCCGCAGGCTGGCGGTGAGCAGGGCCGCGCCGTGGCTGACATGCAGAGTTTCCTGGGTTTTTAGGCTGTCCAGCTCGCTCTCCAGCTCAAGGCTGGCATAGAACCACGCACCTGCCAGCAGCAGCAGGAAGGCCGGAACTATCCGTTTGACAAAAAGCGCGTCTTGGACACGCCTGACGGCCTGCGCATATATCCGTTTCATCGTCCTGTCTTCCATCTGTCCGCCGTTCCGGCGTTGGTGGCTGAAATAAGCTGCCAGATGAGCAAGATGCACTATGTCATGCTTTGGCGAGGGCCGTCAACACAAATTTTAGCCGCAAACGGCACGGCGGCACGGCCTACGGCAGCGCAGGCAAGGCAGCCGCCTGATTGGGAAGTATTTTTTTCCGGCAGGCAGCAGATGGATTTCCTGCGCCAGCTTGTCCATCTCGCAGGGGCCTGCCCCTGCGGCGCAAAGGCTGTAGGAGAAACATTTCATGCTGCTCCTGCTATCCATGCGTTGCTACACGCCGTTTGTTTTGAGAATCAAAATACTCCCATTTTGGGAATCAAAATGGCACCATTCTGCATGTCAAAATACTCCCATTTTGAGAATCAAAATGGTGCCATTTTGCATGTCAAAATGGATCCCTTTTAAAAGGTTGCAGGAGAAACATGGTATGCTGCTTTGGCTGTACCACTGCCGCAAGGGCTGGCGGAGGAATTCAGCTTGTCATGCATGACAAGGCCAGAACCGCCGCCCGTTCGGCGCAGCCCGGCGGGCCGAGCTTCTCTGTGACTTCAGCCAAGCCGCGCAGCGTTTCACGGCGGCAGGCGACATCGTCAAGGAGCAGGCGCAGCTTGGCGGCAAGGGCTGCGGGACTAACCTGCTCTTGCAGCAGCTCCGGGATCACTTCGCGCCCAGCTATCAGGTTTACCAAGGAGAAATGGCGAAGATGCCGGACGAGCAGGCGGCCCAGCCGGTAGGTCCACGGCGAGAAGCGGTAGGCAGTAACAGAAGGAACGCCGAGGATGGCCAGTTCCAAAGTCACAGTGCCGGACGCGGCGGCGGCGGCATCGCAGGCGGCCATCAGGGCGTAGCGCGCGTCGCCGTCAATAACGCGGATATTAAGCCGATTTTGATACAGAGCAAGGCCGCTCTCTGCAAGCAGCTCCTGCGTGATGGTGGAAGCGCGGGGCAAGAGAAAGAGCCAGTCTCTGCTCTTGTCTTCAGTCGTGAGCAGCTCGGCGGCGGCGAGGAAGTCCGGCAGCAGCGAGCGGATCTCCTTGGCCCGGCTGCCGGGAAGCAGACCGACCACGCGGCAGTCCGGCGCAAGATCCAAACCATGCGCTTGGAAGAATTCATCGCGGGAAGGGAGGCGTTCGGGTCGCACTGTGTCCTTGAGCGGATGGCCGACAAATTCAACCGCCACGCCGCGTTTGGCGTAAAACTCCTGTTCAAAAGGCAGGATCACCGCCACCCGGTCAGTCAGCCTGCCGATCTTCCGCACCCGTCCGCTGCGCCACGCCCAGACCTGTGGGCTGATGTAGTAAAAGACCGGGATGCCGAGCTGTTTGGCCTTGGCCGCCAGCAGGAGATTGAAATCCGGGTAGTCAATCAGAATCAGCAGGGCGGGCCGGTCAGCCTGCATTCGTTCAATCATCGCCTTGCGGGCGGTAAGGATATCGCCAAGATGACTGAGCACCTCTGTGAGGCCAACCACCGCGATTTTTGAAGCGTCACAGAGCAGCTCCACCCCGGCAGCGGCCAGCTCTCTGCCGCCGATGCCAGAAAAGCGCAAACCGGGCCGCAGGCGGCGCATCGCTTCAACTAAATGCGCTCCGTGCATGTCGCCAGAAGCCTCTCCGGCGACAATCATCACGTGCCGTTCATTCATGGCTTCACCCGCACCGCTCCTTCCGGCAGCAGACTTCCAGATCAAAGGCGTTCAGCACCCGCAGGTTGCGCTCCCGCTCCGCGCCGGTGAGCGGCGGACGGGGCGGATGCTGCGCGGTCAGCTCGGCCAGCCGGGCGCGGTCAGGAATGGCCGTCATGCCAACAGCCAAAACCTTGCCTGCCGCTGTCTCCAGCAGCTCGGCATCCAGACCGTTGGTGACAACCGCCAGAGGAATACAACATGCCGTGTCCAGCAGCCGCGCCGCTGCCAAAGCTGGTTTTTCCCGCGTGACTAAGGAGCCTGGCCCGTAGCGGAGAATCAGCAGCCGCTGGCTGTTCAGCGAGACGGTCAGATCAATCACCGAGCGGACAAAGATGCTGTTGAACAGCGTCTCAATGACCAAGCGCGGCTCCAGCTCGGATTTGGCAAAGCCTTTTTCCTCGACCAAGAGCCGGGCAAGTTGCTGCCGGAACCGCTCGTCGTCGGTGTCCGGCAGCTCTTCACCGGTGAGATAATCGCGCAGGCTGCCGTAAACGAAATGATGGCCGCGCTGCTCCATCAGCCATTTGCAATGGCGATGCCATCCAGCAGGACGCGGTACTCCTCCGCCTGCCGGGCCAGTTCCTCGTCGCTGATGCCGCCCATCGTCACCGGCAGGATGCTGTGGACGACAAAGGGCGGCAGCCACGTCATGCCGCAGAACGTGGCGGTCTGCTGGAAAGGCCGCAGCAGTTCGCTGATGGTGAAATTGTTGCTCCCACCGGAGCGGTAGGCATCCTGCGGCCCGCCGGTGGTGACCGCCGTGAGCCAATATTTGCCGTTCATCTTGTCGCCCACGCCCGGAGGATAAGCGAAGCCACATTGCAGCACCTGATCCTGCCATTCCTTGAGCAGAGCCGGGCCGCTGTACCAGCGAACAGGGTGCTGGAACACGATCAAGTCATGCTCCAGCAGCAGCTTCTGCTCCTGCTTCACGTCAATCTTCAGATCAGGATATTCCTGATACATATCGCGGAAGGTGAGATTGGGCAGCTGCCGCGCCGCTTCCGCCAAGGCTTTGCCGCCTCTGGAATGGGCAAAGGTCGGGTGGAAGAGGTTGAGCAAAATACGTGGCTTCGCCATGATGTCCTCCTTGCGGACTTATTCTTTGACTCTGGTAAGATACGCTCCTGAACGGGTGTCAATCTGGATCAGGTCGCCCTCAACGACAAAGGGCGGCACGTGTAGCTGATAGCCGGTCTCGACGGTCACGGGCTTGGTGTCGGTGCCTGCGGTATCGCCTTTGGCCCACGGATCGGCCTGCGTCACCTTCAGGTTGACAAAGTTGGGAATGGTCACGTCAATCGGGCGGCTGCCGCCAAAGAAGAGCACGGTCACTTCCATGCTTTCCTTGAGAAAATGGACATTGTCGCCGAGCTGTTCCTTGGTCAGGAAGATCTGCTCGTAGTTGCTAGTGTCCATGAAGTGGTATTCCTCGCCCTGCGCGTAGAGGAACTGCATCTTCCGCTCATCCAATTCCGGCTTGTCGAACTTGTCGTTGGAGCGGTAGGTGTTGACGAGCTGGTTGCCGCTGATCAGGCTGCGCATCTTGGTGCGGTAAAGTGCTTGGCCCTTGCCCGGCTTGGAGAACTCGAAATCGGTGACGATGTACGGCTCGCCGTCAATCTGAACTTTCAGGCCCTTGCGCAGGTCTGCTGCTGAGTACATTGGCTTTTTCCTTTAGAAATCTGGATGAATGAGACGCGCTGCGGAACGCGGCGCACGCAAGGCTGCATGTTACGGGATAGCCCTGTTTTTTGCAACCTTTCCTTGTCTCTTCTTGTCAAGAGCCTCCGCTTCTTTTAAACTGGAGCAGCGGCTCTGTCCGGCAGGGCCGTTTTTCCTTCATCCACCGAGTGAGCTTCATGATCAAGGCAGGCATCCTTTCCGACACGCATCTAACCCACGTGACCCCTGATTTTCTGAAGGCAGTCCGCCGCTGCTTCGCGGACTGCGAGGTGGTCATTCACGCAGGCGACACGGTGGATGTCTTCATGCTTGATGCCTTCCGAGGAAAAACCGTCCACGCCGTGCATGGTAACTGCTGCGGCGCGGCCACGCAGGCAGCCCTGCCCAAACAGCTGGAATTCGAGCTGGGCGGCTTCAAAATCGCCCTGACCCACGGCAACCAGTTCGGCAGGCACGGCGTGGATATTGAGCCTGGCCTGATCGCTCATTTCCCGGAGGCGGACTGCCTGATCTACGGCCATACCCACAACGCGGTTTGCCGCCGCGTTGCGGGCAAGCTGATCATCAATCCTGGATCCTTCCAGCTTGGCAGCAGATACGGCCATTCCTGCACCTATGCCACGCTGGAAATCGGCGCAGAGCTGCGGGGCGAGATTCACACCCTGCGCTCATGAAAATTCACGCTTGGTGGCGGCAGGAGGAGGACTGGGCCAAAATCGGCGGCGAAAAAATCCGCGTCAGATGCTGGGGCGGCTCGGACAGTTCCGCCGAGGACGCTTCGCGGCAGGCTTGGGAAAAAATCGACAGAATCCGACGCAAGCTCTCCGGCGAAACCGGCCTTTTCGAGGATTATGAGGCAGAAATCCGCGAGGAGATCGTGCGGCGGCTGGATGAAAAAGCTGTGATCACCCGTTGCCGCTACGGAGCGCAGGTGCTCAATGTGGCGGACATGATGATCATGGACATTGACCAGCCGCCGCGCTCTTTCTGGGATATCTTCCGCCGTCGGAATCTGACGGCGGACAAGGAGAAAATCATTGCCAAAATCCGCAGCTTGGCAGAGCCGGAAGTTCGCTTGGGCCTTGCCTTCCGTATCTACGAAACCAGAAACGGCATCCGGGTGATCGTGCTGGGCCGCCGTTTTGATCCTGCCGCAGCGGAGACTGAGGCGATGATGCGGGCCTTTAGCTGCGATCCGCTCTACATGCTCCTTTGCAAAAAGCAGGGCTGCTTCCGGGCGCGGCTCACGCCCAAGCCCTACCGGATGCGGCTGCGCGGGCATCGCGTCAGACTGCTGCGCAGCCCGGAGGAAGAAATGCGGTTCCACAGCTGGCTGACGGAATATGAAGCGAGAAGCCGCGATTTCAGCACATGCAGACTGCGGGAGCAGCTCGGCACTGCTTCTCTGCCGGATGCGGTGCGCGTCCACGATGAAATCAGCAGGGTAGACAGCGGTCTGCGGCTGGCCTGAGCTGATCCTGTCACTCAACACTCCAAAGCTGCACCCCTGAAAATCCATGTCCTTTGAACGCTTTGTCAGCTTCCGCTATTTGCGCGCCAAACGCAGGCAGAAGTTCATCTCGCTGATTTCCCTGATTTCGGTGCTCGGCGTGGCGGTCGGGGTGATGGCCCTGATTGTCGTGTTGTCGGTGTACACCGGCTTCACTGAGGGGCTGCGCGACCAGATCATCGGCATCAACGCCCACATCTTGGTGCAGCAGTTCGGCGGCGAGATAGACCGGCCCGCGCTGCTCAAGCAAGACGTTGAAAAGATTAAGGGAGTGACGGCGGCCACGCCCTACATCTACGCCCAAGCCCTGATTACCTCTGGCGGCGGCCAGTCGTCAGGCATCGCGGTTCGCGGCCTTGATCCGGCCAGCGCGGGCCGGGTGATCAGCTTGGAGACAAAAATGATCAGTGGCAGTTTGGCTGATCTGAGCGGCCAGCAGGATATGCCCGGCATTGTACTCGGCAAAGAAATGGCCGCCCAGCTCCGGGTGCAGCAGGGCATGAAAATCCGCCTGATCTCGCCCAACGGTCCGCTCACGCCGATGGGGGTGATGCCCAAGGTGCAGACCTGCGTTGTCAGCGGCATTTTCGCCACCGGCATGTATGAGTACGACTCGACTATGGGCTTTGTCAATTTGGACACCGCCCGGCGGCTGGCAGGGATTGAGGGCGAGGGCGTGCATGGTCTTGAGGTGCGGGTGATGGACATTGATAAAGCCAATCTCACCAGCGCGGCCCTCCGCGAGCGGCTCGGCCAGACGTATTCCGTGCGCGACTGGATGCAGCTCAACCAGAACCTCTTCGCCGCTCTCAAATTAGAGAAGATCGGCATCTTCATCGCTCTTGACCTGATCATCCTCGTCGCCTCCCTGAACATCATCAGTGCGCTGGTTATGGTGGTGATGGAGAAAAATAAGGACATCGCCATCCTCAAATCTATGGGCGCGAAGACCGGCTCAATCATGCGCATTTTCTTCTATCAGGGCGCGGTGATCGGCCTGAGCGGCACCGCGCTGGGAGTCACGCTCGGCCTGAGTATCTGCGCTCTGCTCAAGCGGTATAAAATTATCGAGCTGCCGAGCAATGTCTATCCCATGTCAACAATGCCAATCAAGGTGGTGCCGATGGACGTGACTGTGATCGCTGTCTCGGCTATCCTAATCACGCTGGCCGCCACCCTCTATCCTTCTTGGAAGGCATCGCGCATCCGGCCTGCGGAGGCTTTGAGCTATGAATGAGCCGCTGAATATCTCCGCCGTTGACTCCCTGCTGCTGCACGCGGTCAACATTCACAAGGATTACGGCACGAAAGAGAATCCAGTGCGGGTGCTGCGCCGGGTGAGCATTGAGGTGGCGCGGGGTGAAATGCTGGCCATCGTCGGCGCGTCCGGCTCCGGCAAGACCACTTTGCTGCAAATCCTCGGCAGCCTTGACGTGCCGGACAAGGGCCAGCTCTGGTTTGCAGGCCGCGATTTGCGCAGCCTCAGCGACAACCAGCTCGCCGCGCACCGGAACAAAAACATCGGCTTCATCTTCCAGTTTCATTACCTGCTGCCGGAATTCACAGCCTTGGAAAACGTGATGATGCCCGGCCTGATCGCCCGGCAGCAGGAAAAGCCGCTCAAGGAGCGCGCGACGCGTCTGCTTCAGCAGGTCGGATTGGGCCACCGGCTGGAGCACCGCAGCGGCGAGCTGTCCGGCGGCGAGCAGCAGCGGGTGGCCTTGGCGCGCGCCTTGGTCATGCAGCCTGCGCTGCTTTTGGCCGACGAGCCGACCGGCAACCTTGACTCCGCCAGCGGCCGACAAGTCTTCGAGCTGCTGACTGAGCTGTGCCGCACGCAGTCCATGTCCGTGGTCATGGTCACGCACAATCTGGAGCTGGCCGCAGCGATGGACCGCTGTCTAACTCTGAAGGACGGGGCTTTGGCGTGAAGAGACCTGCCGCTGTTTTTCTTTCAAAACTTTCTGGAGCGAACAGACATCATGCAGCAGGCTGAAGTCCGTTTTATCGGCGTGGTGCATTGCGACATCCTCCGCCCGGAGGACGCGCCCGCCTTTTACGATGCGTCCGAACGCGCAGGCGTGCTGGAGATCTTCCCAGAATACCGAGACGGGCTGGCAGGCATCGCTGTTGGTCAGACAATAACCGTGCTGTTTTGGCTGCATCTTGCTGACCGCAGCACGCTCAAGGTCTATCCGCGCGGCGATCGGACAAAGGGCCTGCACGGTGTGTTCGCCACCCGCAGCCCGATGCGGCCTAACCCCATCGCGGTTTCCGAGCTAAAGGTGCTGACCGTGGACGGATGCAGGCTGGAAGTCTCCGGGCTGGACATCATCAACGGCACGCCTGTCCTCGACCTCAAGAAGCGGATGAAACACTGAGATAATCCCGCTTGCTTTTCAGCACGGCGGCGGTACAATAGCGTTTTTCTGCCATTGCAGCAGAAACAGACATCGTTTTCACCCCAAGGAGAACGCAGCTATGAAGTCCGTATTCCTCGCGCCCGCCGCCGCTGCCCTGCTCATCAGCCTATCCGCCGTTGCTCAGGCCCACAAAATGCCTGAAGGGGCCGCGCCGCTGGAGAAGTCCGAGCAGTGCGCCGCCTGCCACCCGGCAATCTACAAAGAATGGCAGGAGTCATTCCACGCCAAATCCTCGGTGCATAAAGATTCCGCGCACAAGGCTATGCATCAGGCATTCAGCAAGTTTCTGACTGATCAGGGCAAAAAGCCGAACTACCACTGCGCGGCCTGCCACGCGCCGATGGCTGACAACTTGAAGGCCCTGATGAGCGGCGAGGCCGCACCGGACAGCGGCAACTGGACGCAGACTGACGGAGTCGGCTGCACCTTCTGTCACCGCATTGAGGCGGTCGACAAGGGCAAGAGTTTTGATCACTACACCTTGAGCAAAGACGGCGCGTATCACACCAGCCGCCCAGCCAATCCAAAAGCACCGCATCCCACGGCCCAGTCGCCGCTCTTCGCTGACGGCAAGGTCTGCATGGGCTGCCACAGCCAGTACATCAATCCGCACGAAGTGCCGATCTGCGTGATGACTGAAGAGGGCATAGGCAATTGCGTGACCTGCCACATGCCTCCGACAGAGGGTGCGCCTGCGGTCGGCGCAACAGCAAAGACGCACGCCTCGCACCGGGTGCTGGGCGGGCATGATCTGGACATGTTGCAAAAGGCCACTGTGCTGGACGTGCGGGTTGAGACCAAAGGCAAGGAACGTGCCGTGGTGATTGAGGTCAAAAACACCACCGAGCACACCTTCCCGTCCACCAATCCGATGCGGATGGCCTTTGTCAAAGTGCGGGCCAAGGACAAGAGCGGCGCAGTGCTCTGGGAAAATTTCAAAGAGGATCCGCTCAAAGAGGACAAGCAGGCGGTCTTCTTTAAAGCCTTCAAGGCGGGCGACAAAGTTGGGGTGCCGTCGTGGGCTGCCGAAGCACTGGCCTTTGACACCCGTCTCAAAGTGGGCGAGACCCGCAGTCTGAGCTATCCGGTCTACAGCCCGGAGATCAGCGAGATTGAGGCGGAGCTGATCTACCTGCTCTTCCCGCCCAAGGCCATGGACACATTTGGCATTCCCAAAGACGGCGTGAACGACAAACGCTATTCAGTGGCGAAGAAGTCGGTGAAGGTGAATTAAAGCGGAGAACGGGACGGACTCTGAGACTGTCCGTCCCGCAGCGGGTCAGGGAAGCAGTTTTCTTTTCAGGCCCTTGCGAGAATAAGCCAGCCAGTAGATCGCGCCGACCTGCACCGCGCCGCCGATGATGTTGCCGATGGTCACCATGACGAGGTTGGAGAGGGAGCCGAAGACTGAGACAGCATCGCCGCTGTCCAAGAGGTAGCCGTAGGGCAGAAAAAACCAGTTGGCGATGGAGTGCTCAAAGCCCAAGGTGACAAAAGCGGCCACCGGCATGAAGATGGCCATGATTTTGTCCACCACGCTGCGACCGCCCATGGCCAGCCAGACCGCCAGACAGACCAAAGCGTTGCAGAACATGCCGCGCAGCAAGGCTTCGCCGAAGCTCAGGCCGGCCTTAGCCGCCGCGATCTTCACTGCTGTCGCACCCACTGCGCCGCCGCCCAGCTGGTCGATGCCAGCCCAGAAGAGCAGCACCACAGTGGCCAAGGCCCCGGCCATGTTGCCCAAGTATGAGAGTGTCCAGTTCCGCAGTACGCTGCCGGTGCTGATTTGGCCGCTGGCCCAAGCCATGGTCAGCAGGTTGTTGCCGGTGAACAGCTCCGCGCCGCCGACCACCACCAGAATCAGGCCGAGACTGAAGCTCAGGCCGCCCATCAGCCGGGTCACGCCGAAGCCCATCTGGGAGTCGGTGATCACCACGGTGTAAAAAATTGAGCCAAGGGCAATGAATGACCCGGCCAGCATCGCCAGCACCAGCAGCGTCAGCGTGTCGGAATGCGCCTTGCGGATGCCCATGCTCTCGACCTTGCGGGCAATGTCGTCCGGCGTGTAGGCATCAGCGAAGCCCTGCGTTTTTTTCATCACTCTCCTCCTTTTGTTGAGTGGTTCCGGCTGCCTGTCAGGCAGCCATTTTCATTCGTAATGATGTCCGAATTCAGTTGAAATGATACCGCAAAATATAACGAATGTGAAGGGCTTCCGTCCACCGGCTGTCTGACCGTGGATACTTATAGCCAAAGCAGTATAAAATGACTACACTGTGTGTATGGCATACTCAATAGATTTTCGTCGGAAGGTCTTGGAGA
>JAABPV010000012.1:0-21436 GCA_011391865.1 Desulfobulbaceae bacterium
AATTGAGCCATCATGTTACCATAACTCACTCTTTTCTCAACTCAGCAAAAGTTGCACTTACAACTTGAATCCACGCCGAAAAAACGCCCGCTTTTGCGAAAACTATGGCCTAGTTGCTCACCAAGCTGCTGCCGCTGCTGGTTTATCCTCTCAGCCTCGCTATCCTGTTCTGCCTGAGCAGCACCCTGCTGCTGTGGCGCGGCAGACGGCGGAGCGCAGGGCTGCTGATTATCGTGGCCGCCGCGTTGCTCTGGGCGGCATCAACACAAAAAGCGGCGGAGCTGATCATGCTCCCGCTGGAAAAGCCATATCCGCCGCAGTGGGCGGAAGCCCGCCTGGCACGCAGCCAGAGGCCGAGGCAATGGCCGAGCTGCTCGAATTCATGGGCGTTCCTGCGGAGAACATGCTGCTGGAGCCAGCCAGCAGCAACACCTGGGAGAACGGGGCTAAGACCCTGCCCCTCTTGCAGGCACGGGGCATCCGCCGCATTCTGCTGGTGACTTCGGCGTATCACATGCGCCGGGCGCAGGCGGTCTTTGAGCGGCTGGGGCTGGAGGTCATCCCAGCGGCGACTGGTTACCAGCTTGTGAAGCGCGCCGATTCAGTGCTGGACTGGCTGCCTCAGGCGGATGCGCTGGAGATGAGCACCAGAGGATTGAAGGAGCATCTTGGCTGGGCCGTCTATGCGGCGCGGGCCAAGCGGCCTTGAACACCAAGGAATATTATGAGCTTTCCCATTGATGAGGCTGTCGCCCGGTTGCGCAAGGAAGCAGCAAGCTGGCAGGCACCGATTGTTGATCTGATCGCCGCGCAGACCGAAGACCCCTTCAAGGTGCTGGCCGCGACCATCCTTTCCGCCCGCACCAAGGACGAGGTGACGGCGGCAGCAGCCCGGCGGCTCTTTGCGCGGGTGGAGAATGCTGAGGCGCTCGCCCGACTTTCAGTCGCGGAGCTTGAGCAGCTGATTTATCCGGTCGGCTTTTTCCGCAGCAAGGCGAAATATTTGGCCGAGCTGCCCACCGCTTTGGCGCGGGATTTTGGCGGCAAGGTGCCGGAGACGGTCGAGGAGCTGATCCGCCTGCCCGGCGTGGGCCGCAAGACCGCCAACCTCGTCGTGGCCGTGGCTTTCAAAAAGCCAGCCATCTGCGTGGACACCCATGTCCACCGGATCATGAACCTCTGGGGCTACGTCGAAACGGAAACGCCCTTGGACACAGAAATGGCCCTCCGCGCCAAGCTGCCGGAACAATACTGGCTGGAAATCAACTCCTTGCTCGTCGCCTTTGGCCAAGCACTGTGCAAGCCGCGTTTTCCGCATTGCGACGGCTGCCCGCTGGCGGATATTTGTCCGCGCTTGAGCGTAACTCCGCGCAAGCCGCCTGTAGCGGGAGCAGTACAAAAAGCTCCCTTCGGCTCCGCTCAGGGTGCTTTTGCGCACAAGTGCCCTGAGCGGAGCCGAAGGGCAGTTTCTGAGCCTGCCGAAGAACTCAGCCTATTATGAAGAAAGATCTATCTGCGGACAAACCGGCCCTGCGGCTGGTTTCATGGAACGTCAACGGCCTGCGGGCGGTGCTGGACAGAGGCTTTCTCGATGCCTTCCGCCGTCTCGACGCGGACATCTTCGCCTTGCAGGAAATCAAAGCCTTCCCGGAGCAGCTGCCGGAAGCGGCGCGGAGCATCCCCGGCTATCAGGCGTGGTGGCATCCGGCGAAAAAAAAAGGCTATTCTGGCGTGGCAGTCTTCAGCCGCAAGGAGCCGCTGAACGTGATTTACGGCTTGGGTCGGGAGGATTTTGACAGCGAAGGCCGGGTGCTGACTTTGGAGCTTGCTGATTTCTATTTTGTCGCGGCCTATTTTCCCAACGCCCAAGACGGCCTGAAGCGGCTGACCTTCAAACTCGATTTCAACCGAGCCATGCTCGCCCACCTCAACCACTTGGCAGCGGAAAAATCCGTGCTGCTTTGCGGCGACCTCAACGTGGCGCACAAGGAAATTGACTTGGCCAATCCGAAGGCCAATGTCCAGAATCCCGGCTTTTCGCCGGAAGAACGGGCAGGCTTGGAGGAGATCCTGCAAGCGGGCTACGCCGACACATTCCGCCTCTTTCACCCGGAGCCGAACCGCTACAGCTGGTGGAGCTACCGCACTGCGGCCCGCCAGCGCAATGTCGGCTGGCGGATTGACTATTTCCTCGTGGATGCCAAAAGCCAAAGCCGGGTGCGGGCGGCGGAGATTCATGACGACATCCACGGCTCCGACCACTGCCCGGTGAGCGTGGAGTTCGCCTGATCAGCCCCGCACTTCCAAGGCCAGCTTAATCAGCCGGTCAAGCAGGGCCGGAAAATCCAGCCCGATCTGCGCCGCCGCCTGCGGCAGAAGGCTGGTCGGGGTCATGCCGGGGATGGTGTTGGTTTCCAAAAGGAAAATCTCGCCGTCCTCGCGGATGATCATGTCCGTGCGGCTGCATCCGCGTAGCTGCAAGGCTTTGTGCGCCCGTAGGCCGTAGTCCTGCGCCTTATCGCGGATCGCTTCGCTGACCTCAGCCGGGCAGACCTCCCGTGTTGCGCCGGGCGTGTACTTGGCCTCATAATCGAAAAAATCAAAGCGGCGGTCCGGAATGATCTCCACCAGCGGCAGCGCGGTCAGCTCCTCGTTGCCCAGCACGCCGACCGTGATTTCCCGTCCTGCAATGAACTCCTCAACCATCACCTCGCTGTCGTGCTCAAAGGCTTTGGCCAAAGTGGCGGCCAGTTGCTCCGCCTGCCGGACAATCGACATGCCCAGCGAGGAGCCTTGCCGCACCGGCTTGACCACTAACGGCAGCCGCAGCTTGGCCAGCAGCGGGGCCGGATCGCTGACATGCGCTTTTTCGGCCATCTCCCACGCCGCCACCGGCAGGCCGTGCAGCCGGTACATGACCTTGGCCAAATGCTTGTTCATCGCCAGCGCACTGCCCAGCACACCGGAGCCTTGGTAGGGGATGCCGAGCAATTCCAGCATTCCCTGCACTGTGCCGTCCTCGCCGCCGATGCCGTGCAGGAGGATGAAAGCCACATCCAGCCGGGGCGCGTCAGCGGCCAGCCGGGCCAAATCAGTCGCCGGATCGTAGCGCACGACCTCGTATTTGTCCTTGTTCAGTGCCTGCTCCACTCCTGCCGCCCCGCGCAGGGAAACCTCGCGCTCGCCGGAAGTGCCGCCCGCGATCAATGCCAGCCGTATTTTGCTCATCTTTGCATCTCCAAGTGATAGCGAATGTTCTTCAGCAGCATCAGGCATTAAAAGAAAAAATGCATCCAAGATGCCTTGCGCTGTTTTTTACAGCAGCGCAACCAGCTGTGTCAAGAGAGAAAATTTTGCAGACGTGCGCGCTGCCGCCTGCGCTTCCCGCCGCCGCCTTCCGGGCAGCTTATAAACCCGTCTGATTCCCGCGCCTTTGTCATTGACAAAGACCACGCCCCTTTCTACCATGCCTGCTGACACAACAAGACACGCTAAACCGGCTGGAGGTGCCATGATGCTGCTTGAAGTCAAAAACATGAGCCACTATTTCGGCGGCCTGCGGGCGGTCAGCGGATTCAATCTTCGCATCAATCCGGGCGAGATTCACGGCCTGATCGGCCCGAACGGCGCAGGTAAGACCACGGTCTTTAATCTGATCACCGGCGTGCATGTGCCGACTGAAGGCGAGGTGCTGCTGGAAGGCCGCAATGTCAGAGGTCTGGAGACGCACCGCATCGCCGCGCTGGGCATTGGCCGCACCTTCCAGAACCTGCTGCTCTGGCGGCACCTCAACGTGCTCGACCACATCCGCATGGCGCACTACAGCCAGCTGCGCTGCAGCTTCTTCGGCGCGGTCTTCGGCAGCCCGGCCTGCCGTCGTCAGGAGAAAGAAATTGAGGAACGGTCGCGCCGTCTGCTGGAAACCTTTGACATCAGCCGCTTTGCTGATCAGCTCGTCGGCAGTCTGCCCTATGGCGCGCAGCGGCGGGTGGAGATGGCGCGGGCGATGGCCACTCGTCCGAAAGTCCTCTTCCTCGACGAACCCACTGCCGGCATGACCCCGGACGAGCTGGTGCGGATGATTGAGATCATTCGTCAAGTGCATCGGGAATTCGGCGTGGCGATCCTGCTGATTGAGCACCGGATGAAGTTTGTGATGGAATTGTGCGACAGCGTGCAGGTTTTGGTCTTCGGCGAGGTCATCGCCCAAGGGCCGCCTGCCGCCATCCAGAACAACCCTCAGGTGATTGAAGCCTATCTCGGCAAGGAGGATATCCACTGAGCATCCCGTCCTCTTGTCCTTGACGGAAGCGGGCCGGTGGTATAAAAAGGGCGGATGACAGATGAAACGTTGCACATCCCGGTGCTGCCCCAAGAGGTCTTGGAATGGCTGCGGCCGCGTCCCGGCGGAACCTATGCGGACGGCACTCTCGGCCTTGGCGGCCACGCCGGGCTGATCCTGCGCCAATGCGGCCCGGACGGCCGGCTGTTCGGCTTTGAATGGGACGCTCAGGCAGCCGCGCTGGCGGCGGCGCGGCTGGAGGAATTCGGCGCGCGGTTTCAGCTTGTTCCAGCCTCATACGCCGGAATACTGGCGGAGTGCCAAGCGCGGGGAGCAGGGCCGCTCGACGGCGTTCTTCTGGATCTCGGCGCGTCCTCGCTCCAGTTTGACAGCCCGGAGCGCGGCTTCAGCTTTCAGCATGACGCGCCCTTGGACATGCGGATGAACAGCAGCCAGTCAGTCACTGCGGCGGAGCTGATCAACCGTCTCAGCCAGGACGCGCTGGCTGATATTTTTTATAATTACGGCGAAGAATGGCAGGCCCGCCGCATCGCCCGTTTTGTCGTTGAAGCCCGTCTGAGCGGCCCGGTCAGCAGCACCCGCCAGCTGGCCGAGATCGTGCGGCAGGCAGTGCCGGTCAAATATCAGCCCAAGCACATTCATCCGGCCACCAAGGTTTTTCAGGCCCTGCGCATCGCGGTCAACCGGGAGCTGGACAACCTCGCCCAAGCGCTGGCGGACGCGCCGCAGCTGCTCGCGCCCGGCGGGCGGCTCTGCGTCATCACCTTCCATTCGCTGGAAGACCGGATGGTGAAGCAGACTTTCGCCGTCAATCCCGCCCTGCGCGTGCTGACCAAGAAACCGCTGCCGCCCGGCGAGGCCGAGCTGTGCGCCAATCCGCGCAGCCGCAGCGCCAAGCTGCGTGTGGCCGAAAAAATTTAAGAAAAGGGAGCGGCAGCGATGCTCGTCACCGACAAAAACAGGCCGGACAAAGTGAAGATTCGCATTCCCCGGCCTTCCTCTCCCTCGTTCGCCACAGCGCATGGCCCGGCACAGTCCAGCGGCAAGGATCAGTTGTCGCCAGAATTTTCCCGCCTGCTCTTCCGCCTACTCGCTGGAATCGGCCTTGTCCTGCTGGTGTTGAGCCAGCTGCTGCACTGGCGGATCAGCCAGGCGCGGGCGGAACTGGAGCGTCTGACGGCGGTCAATGCCGATGTGCGCCGCGAGCACGCCCGCTTGATCGCCCAGCGGGACGAGCTGGCCTCCAAGCCGCGCATTGCTGCGGCTGCCGCAGTCCGTCTTGGTCTCCAGCTCCCAGACAAGGAGCAGGAGCACCGCCTGTACTGACGAATGCGCAGACCGGTCAGCCCCGCCAGCAGACAGCGGCAGCCTGCTCAGGTTGTCCGGCCTCCGCTGCTGAAGAGCCAGCGACGAAGGCGGCGCATCGGCCTTTTCCTGCTCATAGTGCTGCTGCTTGGCGCGGGAGGTTGGCTCATCTACCGCCTACCGCTGCGGGACGCATGGCAGAACGCCCGGCAGCGGGTCAGTAGATTTTTCGCAGCGGCGGAACCGGTCATCGTTCCCAAGCCGCTGCCCGCGCTGCGCGGCAGCATCTATGACCGGAACATGGAGGAAATGGCGGTCTCCTACCGGCTTTTCAGCCTGCAAGCCAACCCAGCGGAGCTGAATGACCGAGAGCTGCTCGCCGGACAGCTTGCCCAGCTCATCGGCGCGGACAGCAATGAGCTGCTCAAGCGGCTGCAAAGCACGGAGCCGACTGTTGAGCTGGCCGCAGGCTTAGATGCGCGGCAAGCTGAGGAAATTGAGGAGCTGCGCCTGCCCGGCATCTTTTGCAAGCCTGCCGAGTTTCGCTATTATCCCGGTCACGCTGCCGCCGGACGGCTGCTCGGCTTTGTCAGCGAAGGCATCGGCCTTGGCGGCATTGAGTCTCTGTACGACGCTGCGCTTCAGCCGGGCGATTTCCGACGCGCCGACGCGCCAGAGGCGAATTTTGCCGGAGAGACCAGTCTTGGCCCGCAGGCAGCGGATCTGCTGCTGACGCTCGACCTGAAACTCCAGAAACAAATTGAGCTGCTTTTAGACAGCCACCGGCAGCAGGCCGATGCGGCGGCTGGTTACGCCCTTGTCATCGATCCTGACAGCGGACGGCTGCTGGCCGCTGTCAGACAGCCCGCCTTTGATCCCAACTATTTCTGGCAGACCGAAGGCGAGCGCGAGGACGCGCCGCTCTTTCCGCGCGAATTGTCCAAGGAGCTGCTCCGGCCTTTGCTAGCCGAAGCAGCCGCGATTGAGGAGGCCGGGCTGGGCGACACGCCGCCGCCCGCCGCTGTCAGCCCGCCTGCTCGCGGCTTGAGCGAAGAAGAGCTGGAGTGCCGCTGGCACGAGTTCGCCTTTGACCAGCCCGTGCCTGAGCTGCTGCCTCTTGACTCCAAAGCACCTGCGCCGGAGGAGCGCGGCGGCATGAGCGCGACAGACATCGCCGTCGGCGCGGCAGCATTGCTCAACAGCGGCAGGCGGGTCACGCCGTGGCTGCTCAAGGCGGTTTACGATCCAGACCGGCGGCGTTTCTTCAATCGCGACCCGGAGAGCAATCCGCCCCGGCGGCTTCTTCCGCCCGCCGCCGGAGTCCAGCTCCGCCGCAGGCTGCTGCACAATTCCCCTTGGGGCGGCAAGGACGGCTTTCTTTTCGCCAGCAGCGTGACAGCGGCAAACCTGACTAAAAACGGCCTGAGCGAACACCGTCTTCAGGAGCTGCTGATTGCTGCCGCGCCGCAGGATATGCCCCGCCTGCTGCTGGTTCTGGCTGTGGATTACAGGCGGCTGAATCCGCCGCCTCCGTCCAGCGCGGAGGCAGGACAGACAGACAGCAGAGAGCGGCTCCTGAGCTTGGGCCGCAGCCTGCTGGAGCTGCTGGCCGCGCACAGCTCTGCGGACGCGACGACCGACAAGCCGCCGCCAGCCAGAAATGAGGCCAACCTGCGCCGTTTTCTCCTCAGCCGGAAGCTGAACCGGCCTGTGGCGGAAGAAAAGAATTACGATCCGGCTGCCGCTGAAACCATGCCCCGCCTTGTCGGCCTGAGTCTCCGTCACGGTCTTCAGCGTCTCAACTTGCGCAACATTCGGATGCAGATCCGGGGCAGCGGCATGATTGTGGCCCAAAAGCCCGCGCCCGGCACTGCTTTGGCAAAAATTGAAACCTGCGAACTGACCCTTGAACCCTTTCCGCGCCATGAAAAGCCTGCGCCTGCTGCTGCAAAGCCTGCCGCCCGAACTCAACGCAAAAGTCCTGCACGAAAAAGCGGACAGCGGGATACGCCGAATAAGCCCTGATTCCCGCGAAGCCGGGCCAGACTGCGTCTTTGTCGCGGTCAAGGGCAGCAAAGCGGACGGCCACAGTTTCATTCCGCAGGTAATTTCCCAAGGCTGCCCTTGCGTGGTAGTCGAGGATGATCCCGGTCCGTTAAACGGCACAACGGTAGTGCAGGTCAGCGACAGTCACGCCGCCTTGGGCTGGCTGGCCGCCGCCTTGCATGATTTCCCGGCGCAGGACATGACGCTGATCGGCCTAACCGGCACCAATGGCAAGACCACGATTTCCTGGCTGATTGAGCAGATGCTTCAGCAGAGCGGCTGCCGGGTTGGGGTGATCGGCACGGTGAACAACCGCTGGCCTGACAGTTCTGGCAAGCTCGTTGCCAAGCCTGCCAAGCTGACCACGCCCGGCCCGGTCGAGCTGCAAGCCACGCTGCGGGCGATGGCCGACGCAGGCGTGACGCATGTGGTTATGGAGACCTCCTCGCACGCCCTTCAGCAAGGACGGCTGGCCGGGCTGCGTTTCGATCTCGGCCTCTTCACCAATCTGACCCGCGACCATCTCGATTTTCACGGCACGATGGAGGCGTATTTCGCCGCCAAAAAGCTGCTTTTCACCCGTTGTCTCAAGGAGAACGGCAAGGCAGTGATTGTCGCCGATTCTAACTGGAGCCAGCAGCTTTGCCGGGAATTGGCGGCGGAGCTGCCCGCGCTGCCACAATTCACTTGCGGTCTTGCTGCGTCGAACACTGTCTCCGCATCTGCGCTGCAACAGGATATTCGAGGTTTTTCGTGCAATCTCAGCTTGAACAGGCAGGCGTTGCCTTTCGGCTCCCGTTTGACCGGGCGGCACAATGTCCTGAATATTCTCGCCGCAGCCGGAGCTGGGCTGGCTTTGGGGTTGAAGCCGGAGCAAATCGTTGTCGGCTTGGCGCAGGACAGGCAGGTGCCGGGCCGTTTGGAGCAGGTGCGGCTGCCGGGATTGCCTGATGAGCAGCAGCCGGTGGTGCTGGTGGATTACGCCCACAGCCCGGATGCCCTTGAAAATGTGCTGCAAACGCTGCGTCCGCTGGCTGCCGGGCGGCTGTTCTGTGTTTTCGGCTGCGGCGGCGACCGCGACAAGGGCAAGCGGCCCCAGATGGGCGCGATTGCGGCGCACTATGCCGATTTGAGCATCGTTACGTCGGACAATCCCCGTTCCGAAGACCCGGAGACGATCATCCGCGAAGTGGCGGCGGGATGCAGAGCCGCAAAGCTGACTGAACTTGCGCCTAATGAGCTGTTCATTGGGTCGAGCAAGGCGTTCACCTGCATAACTGACCGCAGCACCGCCGTGCAGACAGCCTGCGCCTTGGCAGGGCCGGAGGACATTATCTTGCTGGCGGGCAAGGGCCATGAGGATTATCAGATCATCGGCACAGAGCGGCATTTCTTTGATGACCGGATTGAGGCGATCAACGGGTTGCTGCGTTGGACAACCTTGCACCTGCTTCAGGCGACTGGCGGTGGAGTTATTCGTAAAGAGCGGCCAAGGCTGTTTAGCAAAATCTCCACCGACACCCGCAGTCTTGCGCCGGGCGATGTCTTTGTCGCTTTGGCCGGAGAGAAATTCGACGGCCACGATTATGTGCAGACGGCGGTCAAAGCCGGGGCAGCAGCGGTGATTGCGCATCGTGAGGTGCCAGTTCCTGCCGATGTGCTGTTTGTTCATGTAGAGGATACTCTGCAAGCCCTGCTTGATTTGGCCGCATACCGCCGCAGGCTGCTGGGCAAAAATTTGCTTGTCGCCGCGATCACCGGCAGCTGCGGCAAGACAACGGTCAAGGAGCTGGTTGCGGCGATTTTCAGCCGTCATTTTGCCGAGGCGAATACCGGCATCAATCCGGTACTGAAGACGCAGGGCAATTTCAACAATCTGGTTGGAATGCCGCTTTCCTTGCTGCCAGTTGAAGCTGGCCATCGGGCGGCGGTATTGGAAATGGGCATGAATCATCCCGGTGAAATTGCCCGGATGGTCGCGTCAGCCGAACCGGACATCGCCTGCATCACCAACGTCCAAGCCGCGCATCTGGAAGGCTTAGGCAGCATTGAGGGCGTGGCTCAAGCGAAAGGCGAGCTGTTCGCGGGTATGCGACCAGATACAGTCAGCGCGGTCAATTTGGATGATCCGCAGGTGCGCAAACTGCCGACGAATTCAGCACGAATCATTGGCTTTGCGGTTACGCCGGAAGGAATCAACCTCAAGCCGGAAGTCAGCGCAATGAGCATCGCTGATCTAGGCGAGAAAGGAATGCGCTTCACCCTGCGCATCGGCGGCTGGGAGCAGGAGCTTGCGATTTCTCTGCCCGGCCTGCACAGCGTCAGCAACTGCTGCGCCGCCGCTGCGGTGGCTCATGCTGCGGGCATTGCGCCAGAAACCATCGCCGCCTCCCTCAGTGCGCAGCAGGGCGTGACTGACAAGCGGATGCAGCTTGTCACGCTGCCCAATGGTGTTCAGGTTTTGAACGACTGCTACAACGCCAATCCCGGCTCAATGTCCGCAGCTTTGAAGACTCTGCGCGGGTTCGGCAAAGACTGCAAACATATTGCTTTGCTCGGCGACATGCTGGAGCTGGGCGCGTCCGCTGCCGAGGCGCACGAGAAGATTGGCCGTGAAGCGGCGGAATTGGGCTATGATTTGCTGGCTATAGTTGGCAACTTTGCGGCTCACGTTGCGCAAGGAGCGCGGCAGGCATGCATGGCTGCGGACAAAATTCATCTTTTTGCCGACACCGGCGCGATGGCCGCTTGGCTGCTTGGCGAAATTGACAAAAAACAAATTACGGCAGGCGACTGGCTCCTGCTCAAAGGCTCGCGGGGAATGCGGATGGAAAAGGTGCTGGAGGCCGTGCAGGCTCGGCTGAACGGAGAGGCCCGCTGATGTTTTACAATCTGATCTATCCGCTGCACGAATATTTCAGTGCGCTCAACGTCTTCCGCTACGTGACCTTCCGCTCCATCGGCAGCGCGCTCACCGCCTTTCTCATTCTTTTCCTCTTTGAACCGGCCTTCATCCGCTGGCTGAAGAGTCAGCGGATCGGCCAAGTGGTGCGCGACGACGGCCCAGAAAGCCATTTCAGCAAGCGCGGCGTACCGACAATGGGCGGCCTGCTGATCCTCGTCGCCATCGCTGTCGCCACGCTGCTTTGGGCCAATCTTCTTAATGGATTAGTCTGGGTCTGCCTGCTGCTGACCCTTTTCTACGGCCTTATTGGCTCGGTGGATGATTGGCGCAAGATAACAAAGAGCAGCAGTAAGGGGCTGTCCGCACGCGGCAAGCTGCTGCTGCAAATCAGCGGTGGCCTGATGGTCGGTCTGTATTTGCATCTGCATCCGGCATACGATGGCGGCCTGAGCCTGCCTTTCCTCAAGGGCGTGCGGCCTGATCTCGGCTGGTGGTACATCCCCTTTGCCGTGGCCGTGATCGTCGGTGCGTCGAATGCAGTCAATCTCACCGATGGACTGGACGGCCTCGCTGCCGGGCCGGTGATGATTTCCTCCTCAGTTTATTTGATTTTCGCCTACGCAGTCGGCAATGCGGCTTTGGCTCATTATCTGCAAATTCCGCATGTGACAGGCGCGGATGAGGTGGCGGTTTTCTGCGCTGCTGTGGCTGGAGCCTGTCTTGGCTTTCTTTGGTACAACGCCTATCCGGCGCAAGTTTTCATGGGCGATGTCGGCTCCTTAGCTTTAGGCGGCGCACTCGGCACAGTGGCGATCATCATCAAGCAAGAAATCTTGCTGGCGATTGTCGGCGGCATTTTTGTCATGGAAGCCCTGTCAGTGATCATTCAGGTCAGCTATTTCAAAGCCAGCGGTGGCAAGCGCATTTTCCTCATGTCGCCGTTTCATCATCATTTTGAAAAGAAGGGCTGGACAGAACCGAAAGTGGTGGTGCGCTTCTGGATCATCTCGATCATTCTTGGACTGATGGCCTTGGCGACGCTGAAGCTGAGGTAAGAGACAACCTATGATGCAGCATCCGTTTGACCGCAGCAAGCATGTCTACCGCAACGACGCTTTTGTTGAATTAGTGAAAGACGCTGTGCGATTTTTCAACGGAACACCGGTTCACTGTCTTCCTCCGCCGGAACATTTTTCAGGAACAGGTGTTTATGCGCTTTATTACACAGGAGCAAATCCTCTCTATGCCAGATATGCAGAACTGAACCGCCTGTCTTATGATTTTCCTGTTTATGTCGGCAAAGCGTTTCCCAAAGGCTGGCGGCAGGCGAGAACTTCTGATGCTGCTGCGAGCCAATCCAACGAGCTGTTCAGCAGGCTTCGTGAGCACGGCAGAAGCATTGAAGCTGGCGACGGACTGCATCTGCATGATTTTTCCTGCCGATTTGTCATCTTTGAGCGGGAAGGCTCCGATATGATTGGAGCCATTGAGGCGGCATTGATCAAACTCAATCGTCCTTTATGGAATTCCTGCCTTGACGGCTTTGGCAATCACGATCCCGGCAAAGGACGATATGAACAGGCGCGGTCTGACTGGGACGTGATTCATCCGGGAAGAAGCTGGACTGACCGGTTGAAGGGGAGTGCGAAGAGCAAAGATTCCATTCTCGCCAACATTGAAGCGCATCTTCAAGCGTTGAAAAAATCCTGATGAAATGCCTCGAAATTTTTTCAGGAGCTGGAGGTTTGGCAAAAGGGCTGGAGCTTGCAGGTTTTGAGCACGTGTCTTTTGTTGAGCAAAACAAGGATGCCTGCGCGTCGTTGAGAGAGAATTTCGATCCTGATCTTGTCTATGAAGGCGATATAGCAAATTTTGATTTTTATGCCTTAGGAAAGATTGATCTTGTTGCTGGCGGGCCGCCCTGTCAACCTTTTTCTTTAGGCGGCAGACATCAGGCGCAGCAGGACAGCAGGGATATGTTTCCTCATGCGGTGCGGTGCATTGAATGCTTACAGCCAAAGGCTTTTCTGTTTGAGAACGTGAAAGGCCTGCTCCGGCCTTCTTTTGCGCAATATTTTGAATATATTCTTCTGCGGCTTACGTGTCCGCAGTGCAGAATATTGAATAATGAGCATTGGCAGGAGCATCTTGCGCGGCTGCAAAAAATAACGCCAAAGAATTATGACGGCATCAGGTATGATGTTCAATGCAAGCTATTGAATGCCGCTGATTTCGGTGTGCCGCAGCAAAGAGAAAGAGTGTTTCTGGTCGGCATCCGCGCCGACCTGAATATGAAATGGAAATTCCCTGAGCCGACACATTCGGAAGACAGACTGCTTTGGGAAAAACATGTGACCGGCGCGTATTGGCAACGGCACGGGATGGCATGGCAGAAAAACGATGCGCTGCATCATCTGCTCCGGCAGCGATATGGTCTGTTTGAGCCGAAAGGACAGCCTTGGCAAACTGTGCGGGATGCGCTGAAAAATGTTCCTTGGCCGCAGGATGCGCACGGCATTTCTGATCATGTTTTCAGAGACGGCGCAAGAACGTATCCCGGCCACACCGGCAGTGACATTGATCAGCCTGCAAAGACACTTAAAGCAGGCGGACACGGCGTTCCAGGCGGTGAAAACATGATCCGCTATGAGGATGGCACTGTGCGGTATTTCACCGTTTACGAGGCCAAGCTGCTGCAAACGTTCCCGAAAGATTTTGCAGTCGTCGGCGCATGGGGAGAGGCGATGCGGCAGATTGGCAATGCGGTTCCGGTTGCGCTTGCCGAATTGTTTGGCAAGAAATTATTTGCTCTGCTTTCTCGCAAAGAAACTCTGATGAAATGCAACGAAGCTTTGGCGCACCCTGTAGCTTCCCGCAGCCAGACTGGAGCTGCCTTGGCTGCATGAGGGTTGGAAAATGGGTAAGTGGTTATAAATAAAATCGCCTAATATTTAAGTTACGGTGAACATTATGCGGAAAGAAATGCGTGAACTTGCTGTTTCCACAGGAGATGATATTATTTATATCGAAAGTCAAGCCCCTCCTGATGGGCCAAATAACGAAATCAATTATCATTGCATTCCTGTGCATCCAGATCAGGTTGATATTTTGATAAAATGGCTGAAAGAAGCAAAGGAAGAATTGCTCGGCAACTAATTTAACCTTTTTACAAACTTGAACTGAACGTATTGGATTACAAGCAGGTCTGTTTAAGGACAAAGAAAGCAAACAAATATAAGTTGTTGACTAAGAACGGCCCGTTCACCGTTTAAATCGTCCCAAAATAAATTGAAATCGCCCCGATTCACACTTGAATCAGCCGGTTTTCGATTTAAATCGGTACGATTTCAATGTGAATTATCCCGATTTCAACTTAAATCAGGGCAATTTCGATCGAAAACGGCCCGATTTCAATTTAAACCGGAGCAATTCACACTTAAATCGGGCTGATTTCAATTTAAATCAGGGCAATTTAAATGTGAATCGTCCCGATTTCAATTTGAATCAGGACGATTCAAACGAGCATTATTCTGAATAAATTTTAAAATATCAGGATGATGCGGACTGAAGTCCAAACACAGAAGCCTCTTTTTCCTTCACAATGACCAACCGAGCCATACTGCTCCGGCTGCGCGAGGTGCTGCGGCCTTACAGCGGCAAGCTGCTCATCGCCATGGCCGCGATGATCGTTGTCGCCTTGTTCAACGCGGCCCAGGCCTACATGGTGCAGCCGCTGTTAGACAAAATATTTTATGAAAAGAACGCCCGCTGGCTGACGATTCTGCCGCTGGCCCTGCTGGCGATTTTCTTCGTCAAGGGGGTGTTTTATTTCTTCTATTCCTACCTGCTCGAATGGGTTGGGCAGTCGGTGATCAAAGACCTGCGCAACAGCCTCTACGGGCATCTCCATGAGCTGTCGATGAGCTTTTTTTACAAGAATTCCACCGGCGAGCTGATCTCGCGGATCATGAATGACGTGGCCATGCTGCAAGGCACGGTCTCGCACGCCCTGATCTACGTCCTGCGCGATTTCTTCAGCGTGGCCGGGCTGCTGGCGGTGATTTTCTACATGGACTGGCGGCTGGCTTTGGTCTCGCTCGTTTTCATTCCGATGGCCGCAGTGCCGATTGTGGTTTTCGGCAAGAAATTCCGCCGTATCAGCACCCGCTACCAGCAGGGCATGGGCGAGGCGAGCAATTTCCTCAACGAGACCGTCCGAGGCATCCGCATCGTCAAGGCATTTTGCGCCGAGGAGCAGGAAAAACGCCGCTTTGCGGCCAAGATGCAGCAGCTTTTCGACACCCTGATGAGCGAGACCCGCTACCGCAGCCTTGCCCACCCGCTGATTGAATTTCTCGGCGGCATCGGCATGGCCCTGATCATCTGGTTCGGCGGCAGCGAGGTGCTGAAGGGCAACGCCACGCCCGGCACCTTCATGTCTTTTCTCACCGCTCTGGTCATGCTCTATGAGCCGATCAAGGGCGTGAGCAAGATCAACTCCACTGTGCAGTCGGGCATGGCTGGCGCGGCCCGCATCTTCGCGCTTTTGGACACCGAGCCGGAAATCCGCGAGAAGGAGAATGCGGTTGAGCTGCCGCCCTTCAGCCGCCAGATCGAATTCCACAAGGTCAGCTTCGCCTATCAGCCCGGCGAACTGGTGCTGCGCGAGGTCAGCCTGACAATTGCGCGGGGCGAAGTCGTGGCCTTGGTCGGGCCGTCAGGCGGCGGCAAAAGCTCCTTGGCCAGTCTGCTGCCGCGCTTTCATGAGGTCACTGACGGCGCAGTCCTGCTGGATGACCATGACCTGCGCGACCTCAGTCTGCGCTCGCTGCGCAGCCAGATTGCCATTGTCACCCAGCAGACGATCCTGTTTAATGATACGGTGCGCAGCAACATCGCCTATGGCAGCCAGGATTGCAGCGAGGAGGATATCCGCCGGGCGGCGGCGGCAGCCTTTGCCTTGGATTTCATCGAAGCCTTTCCGCAGGGCTTTGACACCGTAATCGGTGAGTCTGGCGTGCGACTCTCCGGTGGCCAGCAGCAGCGGCTGTCTATCGCCAGAGCGATACTCAAGAACGCGCCGATCCTTATTTTAGATGAAGCCACGTCCGCGCTCGACACCGAATCCGAGCGCAAGGTGCAGCAGGCCCTCGACAATCTGATGAAGAACCGCACCACCTTGGTCATTGCCCACCGCCTTTCGACCATCAAGAACGCTGACCGCATCGTGGTCATGCAGGACGGACGCATTGCCGAGGAAGGCGACCACGCCAGCCTGCTCCGGCGCGGCGGCATCTACGAGGGGCTGCACAGCTTGCAGCACACCGCCCGATGAGCAGGCTCCGCAGCGGCGCAGGCCGGGCCAATGTCTGGCTGCCCGGCCTGCTCGCCTTTGCCCTGCCGCTTTCCACCTCGGCAGTGTCGGCAGTAGCCCTGCTGATCCTCCTGCTTTGGCTGATTGAAGGGAACTTCCTTGTCAAGCTGGCCGAGACTCTCTTCACGCCAGCAGCGGCGGCGGTGCTGGGCTACTTGGCCCTGCTCTGTCTCGGTCTGCTTTGGACAGCAAACCCTGCCGACGGCCTCAGCGTCCTGCAAAGCCACTGGAAGATTGCCCTGCTGCCGGTCTTCCTCACGGCCATCCGCCACGAACGGCGCACCTTCTACCTGAGCTGCTTCATCGCCGGAATGAGCGCGGCCATGCTGCTCACCTTCTTGGTCTGGCTCGGCCTAGTCCAGTACGCCGATGTCAGCCCAACGCATCTCACGCCTAAGACTTTTCACGTCGTCTACAACCCGCTGCTGGCCTTCGCTATTTACCTGACCTTGCACAAGGCAGTCTGGGAGGCACCAAGGCGGCAGGCGCGTGCGGGCCTCTTCGCACTCGCTGGGCTGATGAGCGTCAACATGTTCATGACTGAGGGCCGCACCGGGCAAGCCGCCTTCTTCGTCCTCCTCAGCCTCTTTCTCCTGCAAGTCTTTAGCCAGCGGCGCGTGCGGGCGGTACTCCTCCTCTGTCTGCTGCTGCCTGCGGGCATCGCCACCGGCTATTTAGCCAGCCCGGTCTTTCAGCAGCGGGTTGACTTAGCCCTGAGCGAAGTCTCCGGCTTTCACGACAACCCCAACACCTCAGTAGGTCTGCGCCTTCAGTTCTGCCGGAACGCGCTGGTCCTCATCCGCGAGCAGCCCTGCCTCGGCGTGGGCACCGGCGATTTCAAAGCCGCCTACGCGCTGGTCAATCAGCAGCGCAGCCCGCACTGCGTCAGCACTGACAACCCGCACAACCAGTATCTCTTGAGCGCGGCGCTGCTCGGCCTGCCCGGCCTGCTCATCCTGCTGCTGATCTTTGTTCTCATGCTGCGGCAGGCCCGCTCTGAGCAGGACGACAGCCTCTGCCGGGCGCGCTTCGCCTTCCCGGTCTTCTTCTTAGTCATCATGCTGGCGGAGTCCTATCTCAAGGTCTATCAGACCGCTTTCTTCTTCGCCCTGATGACCGCTGCGCTGTACAAGAAGAAGCCTTTGCCGCAGGCCGAGGGCCGCTGCTGGCTGATTCTCTCCTACCGGGCCAACATCCCCGGCTCTGCCTGCTCGCAGCACGTAGACGACCGGCTGCCGCACTTGCAGGCTCAAGGCATTGAGCCGGTGCTACTCACCGGCCCGGCTGGCATGGCCCACCCGACATGGCGGCACTTCCGCACCGTCAGCCTCGCGCCCTCCGGCCTTCGCTTCGAGCTGCGCCATTACCTCCGCCGCCGACTGCGCCAGCGCTGGCAGTTCAAGCTGGTTGAGACCCTGCTTCTCTTGCCGGTGCTGCCCTTCTACCTGCTGGAGAAGATCGTCGTCAATTTAGAGAGCGAATGGTCGTGGAGCCTGCTTGCCTCGCTGCGCGGCCTGCTTCTCTGCCGCCAGCTCAGGCCGGAGCTGGTCTATTCCACTGGCGGTTCGGCCTCAGCCCATGTCGCAGGCCTGCTGATCAAGCGCTGGACTGGCATCCGCTGGCTTGCTGAGACCCAAGACCCGCTCGTGCACGATCAAGGCTGGCGGCGCAGCCGTCTCGCCCTGCTGCTGTATACGAATCTGGAGCGGCGCATCTGCCAGCAAGCCGACCTCTTCGTCTTTCTCGTCGGTGCGGCAATGGAGCACTGCCGCCAGCGCACCAACGGCGGCAGGCTGGCCGTGGTCTATCCCGGCGCGGAGCCGTCCTGGTTCGGGCAGGAGCCGCCGCACAGCAAAGGCGGCCGCTGCTCCTTCGCGCACTTCGGCTCGCTCTCCGGCACGCGCAATCTGGCTGTCTTCTTCCAGGCGCTGGAGCAGGCAGTCAGCGGCAGGCCGGAGCTGCGCGGCCTAGCGCAGGTGGATATCTACGGCTCCTTTGACAGCCTGTCAGAGCGGGAGATGAAACGCCTGCGCCTGCACGACCTCGTGCGCCTGCATGGGCCGGTGCCGCGCCAGGAGGCCATAGCCCGGATGCAGCAGGCCGACTGCCTGCTCTTAGTGCAGAACATCATCTATTTCTCCTGCGAGACCATCCCGTCCAAGGTCTATGAGTACCTGCTCACAGGCCGCCCGATCCTCGGCCTGCTGCATAACAACAAGGAGCTGGCTACTATGCTGGCGGAGAGCGGCCATCGCGCCGCGCCTGCGGATGACGTGCAGGCCACAGCCGCAGCCATCGCTGCGATCTTGGACGACTGGGCGGCGGACAGGCTGACGACGGCCAAGGCGGCGGCCCCGACGTGGACTGTGGAGGCGGCGGTGCGCAAGCTGATCTGCCTGAGCGAGGGCGGCGGCGCCTGCGCATGAAGCACCGCAGCATTCTCATTGTCAAGCCCAGCTCGCTTGGCGACATCGTCCACACGCTGCCACTGGCGCACGCGCTGAAACGCTCGTGGCCGGACTGCCGCATCGGCTGGATCGTCCAGCAGGCCTTCGCGCCTCTGCTGGCGGCGGACGAGAGCATAGACCGCATCTACCCCATCCACATCCCCTCGACCAGCGAGCCGCAAGCGGGTCGCTCCGCCTGGCTGACCGCCTTTAGCGCGACCCCGAAGACCCTGCGCGACCTGCGCCGCCAGTTGCAAGCGGAGCCGTATGATCTGATCCTCGACCTCCACGCCTCCCTGCGCAGCGGGCTGCTTGGCCGCTGCAATCCGGGCGGCCTGCGCCTTGGCTTCGCCGATGCCAAGGAGCTGAACACGCTCTTTCAGCAGCAGCTTGTCGCTGTGCCTGCGGACGTTCGCCACGCGCAGGACAAGAACCTGCTCTTCTGCCAGCAGCTTGGTCTCAGCGTGACGGCAGCAGATTTCCATCTCCGCTCCAGCGCGGCTGACCGCGAGGCAGCGCAGGCCTTCCTGCGTGAGGCGGGCGCGGCAGGGAAAAAGGTCGTTCACGCCAACCCGGCAGCGCGCTGGCAGACCAAATTCTGGCCGCAGGAACGTTGGGCCGAGCTGGCCGACCGCCTGCACGGGCAGGGGCTGGCCGTGGTCTTCGGCGGCAGCGCACAGGATGCGGCCTATTTGGACGGCATTGTCCGCCTGATGCGCAGCCCGGCTGTCATCGCCGCTGGCAGGCTCAGTCTGCCGCAGGCCGCCGCCCTGATCGCCCAGTCCGCCCTGCACATCGGCTTGGATTCCGGGCCGATGCACATCGCCGCTCTGGCTGGCGTGCCGGTCGCCGCGCTCTTCGGCCCGACGCACCCGGAGCGCGTTGGCCCCTACGGCGTGCAGCACCGCATCATCCGCGCCGAAAGCCTGCCCTGCTTGGAGTGCCGCAAACGCAGCTGCTCCCATCTGTCCTGCATGAAAGGCATCACCGTGCAGATGGTGCAGGAAGCCGCCCTTGCCCTGCTGGCCTGACTCGATGCAGGCATCGAGCTTTGCCCGCAAGCGCTTTCGGGCTGGCCCGCAAGTAGTATCGGGCTGGCTCGCAAGCGCTTGCGGGCTGACCCGCAAGCAGTATCGAGATTTCCCCGAAAGCACCCATGCGAATCAGTCTCATCATCACGACCTACAACTGGAAGGAAGCCTTGGAGCTGTCGCTGCGCAGCGCGCTCCAGCAGAAGAAGCTGCCAATGGAGATCATCATTGCCGACGACGGCTCCCGGCCCGACACCGGCGAGCTGATCCGCCGCATCGCCGCGTCCGCGCCAGTGCCAGTGCTCCATTCTTGGCAGGAGGACGAAGGCTTCCGGTTAGCTGCCAGCCGCAACAAGGCCATCGCCAAAAGCAGCGGCGACTACATCGTCCTCATTGACGGCGACATCATCCTAGAGCGGCATTTCATCTTGGATCATACCCGCTTCGCCCGGCCCGGCTGCTTTGTCCAAGGCACGCGGGTGCTGCTCGGCGAGCAGCTGTCACAGGAGATCCTCGCCCGCCGCAAGCCGCCTGTCGAGCCGGTCTGCCGCTGGGACGTGGGCAACCGCAAGAACTGCCTGCGCTCGGACATACTCGCCTGCCTGTTCTCCTACCGCGACCGTGGCATGTACGGCGTGCGCACCTGCAACTTCGCCTTCTGGCGGAGCGACGCGCTGGCCGTGAACGGCTTCAACGAGGCTTTTGTGGGCTGGGGCCGCGAGGACTCTGAGTTTACCGCCCGCCTCCTCAACTGCGGTCTGGTGCGGAAGAACCTTAAGTTCAGCGCCATCGCCTACCACCTCCATCACTCTCTCAGCGACCGCGCCCATCTGACCGACAACGACGAGCTGCTGCGCCGCACAGTCGAACGGCGGCTGCGCTGGTGCGAGCAGGGCGTGAGTGCCTATCTGCCCTGAGCCGCAGCGGAAAAAAGGGTGGCAGGGCAGGGCAGTGCCTTCTCGCACCAGCGCAGCCGCTCTCAGTGGAGGAAACATGAGCAGGCAGCGCTCTTTTCTCTTGCGCTGGCTGCCAAGGTTCATTATCCTGCGTCATCCTGACGCACTCCTTTCCCTGCCCGCGAACGCGCATGAAGCTCATCTTTTTCGCCAACACGGACTGGTACCTCTGGCACTTCCGGCTTGATCTTGCCCGCTTTCTCCGTGAGCAAGGACTTGAGATCGTGCTGATGTCGCCGCCAGGCAAGTATGGCCCGCTTTTTGCGGACGAGGGCTTCCGCTGGCTGCCACTGCCGATGAACCGGCGCAGCCTGAATCCTTGCCGCGAGCTGGCACTGCTCAGGCGCATCTGCTCGATATACCGACAGGAGCAGCCGGATGCGGTAGTGCATTTCACCCTCAAATGCGTGATCTACGGTGGCTTGGCAGCTCAGGCGGCTGGCGTGCGGCGCAGGATCCATGCTGTCACCGGCTTGGGACATGTGTTTGTCAATCCTGCGCTGCGGGCGCGACTACTGCGGCCACTGGCGCAACGTCTGCTCCGACTGGCTCTGCGCGGTACAGACAGCCGCCTCATTGTCCAGAATCCTGACAACCGGCAGCTATTTCTTGAGCAGCAGCTGATCCAGCCAGAACGGATTCACCTCATCCGTGGCTCCGGTGTGAACACTGAGTTCTTCCGCCCGGCGCAGCAGCGGCAAGGCGGAACGTTCACAGTGCTGCTGGCTGCTCGGCTGCTGCGGGAGAAGGGCATTCAAGACTATGCGGACGCGGCTGTCCTGCTGGCGGCAAGCAGGGCCGGCGAGATGAAATTCCTGCTCGCTGGCACTGCTGATCCAGGCAATCCCAGCTCCTTTTCGGAAGCAGACATTGCGCAGCTACGGGCGGCTGGCAAGGTTACTGTGCTGGGTCATGTTGCCGATATGCGGCAGCTGCTCGGCGGTATTGACCTGATGGTGCTGCCCAGTAGAGGCGAAGGGCTGCCACGCAGCCTGCTGGAGGCGGCGGCTATGGGCTTGCCGCTTGTCGCTACCGATGTGCCAGGCTGCCGCGAAATAGTTGAGGACGG
>JAABPV010000012.1:21533-52249 GCA_011391865.1 Desulfobulbaceae bacterium
AGCCTGCTGGAGGCGGCGGCTATGGGCTTGCCGCTTGTCGCTACCGATGTGCCAGGCTGCCGCGAAATAGTTGAGGACGGTGTGAACGGCTTCCTTGTACCAGTCGGCGATGCAGCGACGCTGGCCGCGAAAATAGAGCTGCTGCTTGATCAGCCAGAGCTGTGCCGCCAGTTCGGCGCAGCAAGCAGGGAAAAGGCGGTGCAGGCATTCGACCAAGCCATTGTCTTCCAGCAGACATGGGAGCTGTGCCGTTCCCTTGGTCTGCGATGAACACGGTCCGCGAGCTGCGTCAGGACGCAGCCTTGCTGCTGCGCCAAATCCTCAGCAACGGCGGCGGCAGCGAGGCGGTCTGGCCGCAGCAAGGCAGTCTGACTGCTGACATCTTCTTCCGCGAGGCGAGCGCGCAGGGCATGGCACCGCTGCTCTTCCGCAGGCTGTCGGCGCAAAAGGGGAATGGCTGGCCTGCGGAGCTGCTGGCCAAGCTGCGCGAAGCCTCCTTGCGGCTGGCTGCTGCGGAGCTGCTGATAGAGGCCGATCTGCGCAGTCTGCTCCAATCACTGGCAGAGATCGGCGTGCAGCCGCTGCTGCTGAAAGGCACCGCACTGGCGTATTCGCTCTATCCTGAGCCTTGGCTGCGGTCCCGCTGCGACACCGATCTGCTCATCTCTGCATCTGACCGGGAAAAAACCGACAGGCTGCTGCGGCAGCTCGGCTGCGTCGCTCTGCATGAAGCGGCGGCGGAGGGAATCAACGCCCAGATGAGCTGGTCGCGACGGTGCCAAGGCATTGCCTGTCACTACGACATGCACTGGCGAATCAGCAACGTTAGCGGCAGCTTCAGCAGGGCTTTTGCTGCTGGAAGTCTTTTTGCACGGGCAGTGGCTGTCCCTTCTTTGGGTGAGTACGCTAGGACATTGAGTGCGGCTGACGCGCTGCTCTTCGCCTGCTTTCATCGGGCCGGGCATTTCTCCCACAGCGGCGACCGCCTGATCTGGCTGTATGACCTGCACCTGCTCTGCCAGTCGCTGACAGGAGAAGAGGCTGCTGCGTTTTGCGGTCAAGCTGAAGAGCTGGAGATCAGTACGCTGTGCGCCGACGGCCTAAAGGCGGCGGCTTTCTGGTTCGGCACAGCTTTTCCAGCAGAACTGACCCCGCTGTTCAAGGAAAGAAGCGGCGAAGGATTTGCTGCTTTGCTACGGCACGGGCGGCAGGCGGGGATTAAGAGTCACGCTCTCTTAGAACTAAAGGGATTGCCGACATGGCGCGAACGACTGCTTTTTGTGTGGCGGAATCTTTTCCCTCCAGCACAATACATGCTCTGGCGATATGGCGCAAAACGGAAAGCAGAGCTGCCTTTGCTCTACGCGAAACGGCTGGCGGAATCAATTCTTATTGTTTTAAAAGGGTTATGAGTTACGCAGTTCTATTTTCAACTCATTGATTTTGTTCTGCTGACGATTCTGCGGCAGAAAGCAATTTTTATTTCAACGGCTTGTTTTCATTCATTGCTGGGTTTGAGAGAACCGGTCAGCATGATACCCCTTCAGTCTGAGCCTGCCGGGAGAGGCCGCTGCCGCGCTCATGCTCCGTTATCTTTCTGCATTTACGCTATAAAAATAAAAAATATCCGATAAAACAACACCGTGCCGCCCGCAATTCTGAAGCCGTCTTCTGCGGAACTCTTCCAATTTTCTTTAAAAACGTATACATTGAAACGCAACTTTGAAAACTGCAGCTTGGCTGCATCCGCGCAGCCCTCAGCATGTAACTTGAACTAAATATGGCAAAAACCCTCATCATCGCCGAAAAGCCCAGCGTGGCCGCTGACATTGTCAAGGCCCTGCCTGGCAGCTTTGACCGGCAGAAGACGCATTTTGAAGGCGGCGACTGCATCGTCTCCTACGCCCTCGGCCATTTGGTCACCATTGGCTTCCCTGAGGAGATTGATCCGGCCCTGCATAAATGGGATTTGGAGACCCTGCCCATCCTGCCGGAGATTTTCCCCCTCACCGTGCTGCCTGATGCCAAGCCGCAGTTCTCTGTTCTGAGCAAGCTGCTCAAGCGCAAGGACGTGGACGTGATTATCAACGCCTGCGATGCGGGCCGCGAGGGCGAGTTGATCTTCAAATACATCTTCCGCCAAGTTTTTCCCAAGCCGCCCAAGGATAAAACCGTGCGCCGCCTCTGGCTTCAGTCCATGACGCTGGACGCGATCAAGGACGGCCTGCGCCAGCTCCGCGACGACAAAGAAATGGTGCCGCTGGAGCACGCCGCGCTCTGCCGTTCTGAGGCGGACTGGCTGATCGGCATCAATGCCACCCGCGCCCTGACCTGCTACAACTCGCGGCACGGCGGCTTCAGCAAGACCCCTTGCGGCAGGGTGCAGACCCCGACCCTCTCGCTCTTAGTCAAGCGCGAGCAGGAGCGGCTGGCTTTTATTCCCAAGGACTACTGGGAGCTGCACGCCCAGTTTGAATGCGGCTCGGTGCGGTATCAAGGCGTGTGGATTGATGCCGCTTTCAAGAAAGACCAGGAAGACCCGGACGGCAACAAGAAGCGCATCTGGGAGGAGGCGCGGGCCAAGGCGATTGCCGAGCGTTGCGCGGGCCAATCAGCCAAAGTCACGGAGGAAAGCAAGAAAAGCAGCCAGGCTCCGTCCCAACTGTATGACCTGACCACCTTGCAGCGCGAGGCCAACTCCCGCTTCGGTTTTTCGGCGAAAAACACCCTCAGCATTGCTCAGGCTTTGTACGAGCAGCACAAGCTGATCACCTATCCGCGCACGGACAGCAACTGCCTGCCGGAAGACTATTTGCCGCAGGTGAACGAGGTGCTGGCCACGCAGCGGCAGTGGCAGCTGGGCCGTTTTGCCGCCGAGGCTTTGGAAAAAGGCTGGCCGGACAAGAACCGCAGCAACAAGCGGATCTTCAACAACAAGAAGATCAGCGACCACTTTGCCCTGATTCCCACGGTCAATCTGCCCGGCAGCTTGGACGAGGCGGAGCTGAAAATTTATCAGATGATCGTGCAGCGGTTCTTAGCGGTCTTCTTTCCGGCTGCTGTCTTTGCCCAGACCCGCCGCCTGTCCGTGGTTCAGGGTGAAACCTTTATTACTGAAGGCAAAATCTTGGTCGAAGCGGGCTGGAAGGCAATCTATGGAGCGGAAGCGGCAGCAGGCGAGGCGAAAACCTTGGAGCCGCTGCCGAAAAAGACAGCCGCCGTCTGCGCCGAAATTGAACAGAAAAAGCTGGTGACGAAACCGCCGCCCCGCTTCAACGAGGCCACCTTGCTTTCGGCGATGGAGCACTCCGGCAAATTAGTCGAGGATGAGGAGCTGGCCGAAGCGATGAAGGAGCGCGGCCTTGGCACTCCGGCCACACGGGCCGCGATCATTGAAAAGCTGCTGACGGAAAAGTACGTTGTCCGCGAGCTGAAGGATTTGGTGCCGACCGGCAAGGCCTTCGAGCTGATCGCCTTGCTTGAGGCGCGGGATATTGACGTGTTAGCCTCGCCGGAGCTGACTGGAGAGTGGGAATATAAGCTCAATCAGATTCTCAAAGGCAGCATGACCCGCGAGCAGTTCATGCGGGAAATCCGCGAGCAGACGGCCAAGATAGTCGGCAAGGTCAAAGAAGGCACTGAGCCGGAGGCTGCGCGGACAGAGGCACCTTTTTCGCCGTTGGACGGCAGACGCTTCTTTGCCACCGCCAACGCCTACGAGTCAGAAGACCGCAGGCTGCGTGTCCGCAAAGTGCTGGGCGGACGGGTAATGAGCCAGGAAGAGATCGTCCGTCTGCTCAAAGGCGAGACCATTGGCCCGCACAGCGATTTCCGCTCCAAGGCAGGCAAGCCCTTCACCGCCTCGGTCATGCTGCAAGACGGCAAGGTGACATTCCAATTCCCGGACTCCACCGACAATCTCGATCTGGGAGCTATCAAGGAGCAAGAGCCGCTTGGCCTCTCGCCGGTTGATAAAACCCCGGTTTTTGAGACTCCGATGGCCTATTTGTCTGCCTCCGCTTTGGACGGCGACCAGAAGCAAGGGCTGCGCATTGGCAAAACCATTCTTGAACGGGCCATCAGCGTGGAGCATGTCCGCCAATTGCTGACCCAAGGCAAGACCGAGCTGATCAAGGGCTTCATTTCCAAGAAGAAGCGTCCATTTGATGCCTATTTGCTCATGGATGCGAAGGGCAAAGTGACGTTTGAATTTCCACCGCGAAAGACGAAAGCTAAGGGCGGCGGGGAAGAGGAGTAAAATACTCGTTCCCATGCTGGAGCGTGGGAACGAAAAGTTTTTCTGAGGTGCTTACAATGATAACACAGCTTGAAATAAAGAATTTCAGAGGGTTCTCTGAATACAAAATTGATGATGTCGGGCAGGTCAATCTGCTGGTTGGCACGAATAATTGTGGGAAGACTTCGGTTTTGGAAGCTGTTCATTTGCTAAAATCGAGAGGAGATGCCCCTGTCTTGCTCTCAATTCTTGGCCGCAGAGGTGAGAGAATAGAAACCGAAGTGCTGAAGGATGCCATGCCAGAACCTGATTTATGCAGATTTTTTCATGGATTTAAAATGAAATCCAATTCAGGTTTTTCTGTCGCTTGCGCAGATGATTCTAAGGAATTATTATCTGTTCTTGTGCAGGAACTCTCTCCTCAGTCTGAATTCTTTGATAACCTACCAGATTTTTCAGGCCATTATCAGCTTAATGTAATTTGGAAAAACGAAAAAGAAAATAAAGAGCAAAACTATCCTATTAGCCAAACGGGGGGACTGTTTTATAACTATATAAGAAAGATGTATCTAAAACCAATATCAGCGAATGATTCAACTGTAGAACTTATTCCGTCGTCAGCGATGTCAACGCAGAAAACAATTACTCTTTTTGATAGGATAGTTCTAACTCCTGATGAAGATATGGTTCTTGAAGCATTAAGAATCATTGAACCAGATATCACCCGCATTGCTTCGTTTGGAGGCGAGCGGTCTTCCTCAAGAACACGGGGTGGTTTTCTTGTCAAAAGCAGCAAATGGGAAGAAAGGATTCCCATCGGTAGCTTTGGGGACGGTATCTGGCGATTGCTTGGCCTTGCCTTATCCCTTGTCGCAGCAAAAAACGGCACTTTGCTAATTGATGAAATAGACACTGGTTTACATTACACCGTTATGTCAAAAATGTGGAAGCTGGTTTGTGTCACGGCAAAAAAGCTGAATGTACAGGTTTTCGCCACAACTCACAGCAGAGATTGCTGGGAAACGCTGGCTGATAATGCCATTGAAGACGAATTTGCAGATATGTCTATCCGAATTCATCGTATTAACAAAGATAAAAAACAGGCGACGACCTTTACCAATCGGGAAATGCACCTTGCCTTGAACCGGGAACTTGAGGTGCGCTGATATGACTCACGCAAAGGTGCTTCTGGTTGAAGGTGAAGAAGATAAGCGGGTTATTCCTCAGCTTGTCGAAGCGAATGGCGTAAAATGGGGTGAAAAGAAAGGAGAATGGATTGTTGAGATTAAGTCATTGGGCAGCGTGGAAAAGCTGTTGGATAAAGAAGAAATCAGTATTCAGATTAAAACACCGGAAAATTTAAAAATTCTCGGCATCATTCTTGATGCAGACGATTGTCCTGCTGACCGCTGGCAAAGCATCCGCAACTGCCTTATCAAAATATATCCTGATATTCCACAGCAACTTCCTTCAACCGGCCTGATTCATCCCGGAGAAATCAAGCTCGGCATCTGGATGATGCCGGACAACAAAGAACGGGGAATGCTGGAAACATTTCTACAATTCCTCCTGCCGGAGACGGGAAAAGCGTTGTGGCAATTCACAGAGCAAAGCTGTCTGCAAGCCAAAGAACAGGGTGCTTACTTCAAAGACTGCCACAGCGACAAAGCAAAAATTCATACTTGGCTGGCATGGCAGAATCCTCCAGGACTACAACTTCATCAAGCAGTAATGAAGGAAAGTATTTTCCCGCCTGCCTCACCGCAGGCTGCGGTTTTCATGCAGTGGTTCCGGGAGCTGTTTGAAGTTTAAAATGAGCTTCTCAAATTAACCATCCCAAAAGCTGTTTCAGCGTTTTGAACGCTAAAATTTTTCATCAACAGATGATATGCGACAACTGAAAAAAGAATACCAGGAATGCGGCGGCCAAGAGCTGGCCGCTGTCTGCGCCCGCATCGCCGTTGACACCAAGGCGGAAGAGCTGACCGTGCTCGATGTGCGCGGCCAATCCTCCTTCACCGATTATTTCGTCATCATGAGCGGCCGCTCGACCCGCCATGTGCAGGCTTTGGCGGAGACCATCGAGGCGGAGCTGAACTCCAAGCGGGTGTGCAGCCAGCACGCCGAGGGTCTGCAAGAGGGCCTCTGGGTGCTGCTCGACTTCGGCGACGCGGTGGTGCATATTTTTTACAAAGAGCAGCGGGCGTTCTATGATCTGGAAGGCTTGTGGCATGACGCGCCCCGCCTTGATCTGAAAGAAGATTTGGGCGTTGCCGAGCCGGAGGTGGAAGAATGACGGCAGCGGGGCGGCCTATAGTTCTGGCGATTCTCGATGGCTGGGGCGTGGCTCCGGCTTCTCCGACCAACGCGGTGGCTATGGCCCTGACTCCGAATATGGACAAATGGGCCGCCGAGTATCCTTGCACCACGCTGACTGCGCACAACGGCGCGGTCGGCTTGCCGGAAGGCCAGATGGGCAACTCCGAGGTCGGCCATCTCAACATCGGCGCAGGCCGGGTGGTCTATCAGGATTTCACCCGCATCAGCCGGGCGATTGCGCTGGGCGAATTTGCCAAGAATCCCGCCCTGACAGCCGTGCTCGACAAGGCGCAGGCCGCAGGCAGCCGAGTTCATTTCTGCGGCCTGCTCTCGGATGGCGGCGTGCATTCGCATCTGAGCCATCTCGCCGCTCTGCTGGAAATGGCCGCTGCCCGCAAGATCGAGGCCAAAATTCATTGCTTCATGGACGGGCGCGACACCCCGCCGAGCAGCGGCGCGGGCTACATGCGGCAGCTGCTGGATATCATCAAGCAAAGCGGCTGCGGGCAGGTGGCGACGGTCTCAGGCCGCTACTGGGCGATGGACAGGGACACGCGCTGGGATCGGGTCGAGAAGGCGTGGCGGGCGATGGTTGACGGCCAAGGTTTATCGGCCAGCGCCCCCTTGCAAGCGGTAGAGGCGGCCTACGCTCGCGGAGAGACGGACGAGTTTATTCAGCCGACCGTGTTAGACAAGGCGGGCCGGATTGAGGACGGCGATGCAGTGGTCTTCTTCAACTTCCGCGCCGACCGGGTGCGCGAGCTGTGCCACGCCTTCCTTGATGCCGACTTCAAGGGATTTGATGTCAGCAAGCGGCCAAAGCTGCTTGAATTGGTGACGATGACGGAATACGAGGCGGAATTCCCGTTCCCGGTCGCTTTCCCGCCGCAAAACCTCAGCCGCATTCTGGGCGAGGAGGTGAGCAAGGCCGGACTGCGCCAGCTGCGCATTGCCGAAACCGAAAAATACGCGCATGTCACCTACTTCTTCAACGGCGGGCGCGAGGAGCCGTTCCCCGGCGAAGAGCGTATTCTGGTCGAATCGCCCCGCGACGTGGCCACCTACGACCTCAAGCCGTCAATGAGCGCAAATGAAGTCACCGACCGCCTGCTGGAGGCTTTGGCCGAACCCAGCCATGAGCTGATCATCCTCAATTTTGCCAACGGAGACATGGTTGGTCATACCGGCGTTCTGGCAGCGGCAGTGCGGGCCTGCGGGACGGTTGACCGCTGCCTTGGCCGCATCGCCAAGCGGCTGCACGAGCTGGGCGGCATCCTTGTCGTCACTGCCGATCACGGCAACGCTGAAATGATGGTCAACCCGGAGACTGGCGTGCCGCACACGGCTCATACCTTGAATCCCGTGCCTTTCATTCTTGTCAGCGACAAGCACAAAGGCCGCAGCCTGAAGAGCGGCGGCGCGCTCAAGGACATTGCCCCGACCTTGATGCACCTGCTTGGGCTGGAGCAGCCGGTGGAGATGGAAGGGGAAAATTTGATCGCACAATAACGGAGGGAGCAGGACTGCTTGGTGACAAAAAATGCCTTTCGAGAATCTGCTGAACATCTCAGTCAAGAAAGATTGTGTTGACTATCTTGCTGCGTTGCTCACCCCGACTATCGCTGTCGCTGGGCTGTATATTGCTTTCAACCAAAGACGGATAGAGGAAGCGCGGCTCAGGCATGAACTGTTTGAGAGGCGTTATAAACAGTTTGATGCCGTTGTAAAATTTGCACTCTCAACCATGTCTCTAAGCATTGAAGCTGATGAAGAATGTGAATGTAGGCCGTTTGAGGCTAGCAATAAGCTTCGCGATGAAATTACTGGAATTAAATTTATCTTTTCTCCAGATATAGATGAGTATGTCAATACTCATATCGTTAAGCTACACATAGAGATACAACATCTTCGCGCAGAAAGGAACAGGATGGAGCCTAGGGAAGAACGCCTAAAGAATGCAAAAAGGCAAACTGAATTCAAGAACAACTTGAGAAAGAACTTGGAGATATTTCACGAAAAGACTCTGAACTACATGCAACTCCAGCAACCATCCTTATCTGCAACAGAGAGGCTTAAAAAATTGACAGCTCTTTTTGAGAAAATAAAAAGCGCGGCAGATTAAGCAAATAGCTACAGCTTCTCTGCCTCTGACAGTATTGGCCGCACTAAATATACCATCGTCTCCTTGAATATCAAGGGAGTTATTCGTTTCTGCCGCATTTCACAGACGCACCCTAAAACTGTACCGTCTCCGGGGAAAACATCATGCCAAGATTCTGCAAGGTCGGCACAAGGAAGCTCTGGAGGAAGATGATGCCAAAGATCAGCAGCATCGGGCTGAGATCAAGCCCGCCCATTGGCGGCAGCCAGCGGCGGATTTTGTGCAGCACCGGATCCGTGGCCTGAATGAGAAAGCGGACAATGGGATTGTAGGGATCGGCATTGACCCAAGAAATGACGGCTCTGGCGATGACAATCCAGATGTAGGCATTAGAGACTAAATAAATCAGCTTGGCAAGAGCGAGCAGAAAATTCCCAAGAATGAACATGAGGTAATGAGTTGGTTTGGAGCGGCGCAATGGCCGCTCTTTTGGTCTGAGCTGATCACCAGCCGTTCAGATGCACCCGCTCCGGCAAGAAAATGTCCTTGCGGGCGAGCTGCTGCGCCGGAGGCCCCATCGGCACGAAGGAGAAGGGGACGACTTCTTCCGGCAGCCGGAAGAACTGGCGGAAATTCGCTGTCCGGGTCTCGTCAGGATAAACGCCGGTCCAGACCGCGCCCAGACCGGCTCCGTGCGCGGCCAAAAGCAGGTTCTGCGTGGCGGCGGAGCAGTCCTGCACCCAGAAGCCCTTGTATTTTTCTAGCCGCAGGTCGCCGCAGACAAGGATGCCCAGCGATGCCTGTCGAGTCATCATGGCGTGAGGATGAATGTCCGGGATGCGGTCGAGCAGGGCGCGGTCACGCAGCACCACGAACTGCCACGGCTGCGCGTTGCCCGCAGATGGAGCGCACATCGCGGCGGACAGAATCTGCCGCACCGTATCCTCGCTGACCTCGCCGCCGGTGAACTGCCTGATGCTGCGCCGGGTGTGAATTGCCTCAAAAATGTCCATCGCCTTTCCTCCCTTGGTGTTGATCTGGTTCTTCAGCGAGCGGCATTCTGCCGCTCCGTATTCAGATAACACCTGTTCTTCTTTTCCGCAAGCTGCAAAATTTGTCTGCGGTTCAGTTCGGCGGCGTATTTTTGCGGCGCATCGCCTTGCAGCCGCTTGATCACGTCCGCGTAGAATCTCGTATTCCCAAGTCTCGCTGGAAATGATAGGGTATAAACTCTTTAAGCCTGCTCTTCTTCTCGTAGATATTTCCAGTGACTTCCTTGAATTCAAGGATTAATATCTAAATTGCCGCTCTCGTTTCGTTTATTTCTGGCAAACGAGTCAAGTAAGCCAAATTTTTAATACTATACTATTCCGCCCATAACCGCTTGCAAAGAAAGGAATTACGTTTATCAGGAAAGAAGTTTTATCTATCCAGAAACGAGTGCTGTTTATCCGCAAAGAAGTCTTGTTAGCTTGGAAACGAGTCTTGTTAAACAGAAAAGGAATCTTGATAGACCGGAAACGAGTTGCAGCTAACCAAATTCCTTTGCGGTTAAACAGGAAAGGAGTTTGGTTAAACAGAACTCCTCTTCCGCCGAGTAGGATTCCCTTCTTGTCTGGTCAAACTTCTTTGCGAACGAGCGGTGATCTTTCCTTTTAAATATATCTTCAGCAGTCTAATGCTATATACTATTTATAATCAGATTTAAATTGTCTCTCAATTTTGGCAGATGGAATCGGATTATCTCCCAAACTTCTTCCGCATCAATGCCGAAATAGTTATGCGCGACGATGTTTCTGAATCCGCGAATTTTATACCAATCAATGTTGTTGAATTTTTCCGTGAATGCTTCAGACAGCCTTGTGACCATTTCGCCAAGAACGATAAAGTTCATCATTGCTGCGTCAAAGTCTCTTTGGCTGTTGTAAAATTCATCAGCGGTGCTGTAACCTTTGGTGTATTCAAATATTTTATCCGCAGCATCCAGCATGGACAGAATGTTGAGTTTATCCTTTTCAAACATAGATTATCTCTTTTTGCAAATAATCTTTAACATACGGCTTTAGATATTTTTCACGGCATAAATCAACATCGCGCTGAAAATGATTGGTCAAAAATTCTTTAATCCTGCCCTTCTTCTCGTAAATATTTTCAGTGCCTTCTTTGAACTCAAGGATAATATCTATATCGCTACTGTCGTTTTGTTCGTTTCTGGCGAAAGAACCAAACAGGCCTATTTTTGATACATTATATTCTGTATCAAAGAATGAAAGATATTGATCGAGGAACGCAATTATTTCCTGTTTAACTAGCATATCACCCCTTCTCTAATCAATAATCTTCACCATACATCTTCTCTACTTCCTTTTCCAAATAGCATATCCATTGCCAGAATTGTAAATCTGTTAAATTTTTACGCGAAGTAACGCAGAAATATTTATGCAAACACTCTTTTGCATGTTCCCTGTCTACCTGAAGCTGCGATAGCAGTTCTCCTTCTCTTTTAAAGAGAGAAGGTCTTTTCGGGATACAACCTTCCTTTGTTGCTGCTTTTTCAATACGCCCTGCTATTGTATTACTATATTTTTCATCTAAATATTTGATTATTTGAACTGCGCACGCTGCTGGCCATAACCAAATTTTGGTCCACTGTTCTTCTTTTTTTATTCCGAAATCACTCTTGAATTTTCCATACATACCGCTGTATGCGGACTTTCCAAAACGTTTTTCTCGCTCTTCGCCAAGTTTATTGAATCTATCAATAATTGACTGTTTTAATAGAGGATTGCCGCCTATGCTTGTCGGCGACGGAAGAATACCTATCTTTGGAGATTTATCAGTTTTTAGATAAAAATTTCCAGCCACTTGAGTAACTGCTCCGTGAATGGAACAGTCTTTTATCTCTTGTGAGACACTTCGATTCTTGCCACTTGATAACTCAGGTGCGGCGAGATGAGGATAGTATTGTTTTCTAACTTCAGGAAACTGATGGATTAACCGTTCAATATCTTTCCAACTCAAAAATTGAACTTCAAATGAGCTGTTTTCTGATAATTTAGCGGCGTGATCTTGGACAGATGTATATTTCTTTGTCGTTGTTACTAATATGAAAATATCAAAACTAAATTGCAACTGCTCTGACTCTCGTAAGCTAATGTCAATATCTTTAACAAGTTCCTCGCGTAACGTTTTATCTGATCGTGATATATCTTTTTTCTTGCACTGGATAACTATCCTTTTTTCTGTTGAAAAAACATCAATACCATGCTGAGTTGCACCTTTAGAACCATATAGCTGGAACGATTGCGTAGAATATTTTGCATTAAACAGTGCTTGGATGAATTCTTCAAATTGATATTCATCGCTTATAACTTCATAATGATACATATCAAGCCACTCTATTGTATTAAGAAATTCCCTGCCGTCCAAAAAGAAGGCAGGGAATTTGCGCTACCAACTCACTTCACCGGTTTCCACTCCTTCAAGAACGCAGGCAGATGCCCTGCTTCACGCGGGCCGATGGTGATCGTCCAGTCCGGCAGCTCCTCTTCCAGCTCGCCCTTGATGGTGGCGAGATAGCCCGGAATGATCAGCTCGCGGTGCTTGACCTTGTCGGCAATGCCAGACTTCTTGACAAAGGCGGCGATCAGGTCTGCGCCGAACTTGCCCGCCGCCCACGCGGTGAGCACGGACAGGCCCTCGGTGTCCTTGATCAGCAGCCAGCTCGGCACCTTGGAGCCTTCGATCTCGCCGGAAACAATGAAATACGTCAGCGAGAAGTTGCAGGTGATCAGCACCGGCGAATTCTCGTCCGGCCCGGTGATCGGGTAGATGTCCTCGGCCACGACCATTGGCCGCTGCGGGTCGGTGAAGATGTTGAGCTGCTCCAGCAGGAGCGGGAAGAGCACGTCGCCCTGGATGTCGGAAAAGACGGCGATTGCCGCATACTTGGCCATCAGCACCGAGCCGATCATCGCCTCCATCATCAGGTCGTCGCACATCTCGCAGGGGAAGGCGATGACCGGGAAGCCGAGAGCCTTGAACTTCTCCTTCACGGCGGAGCGGCGGGCCACCACGCTGTCCTCGAAAGCCCCGCGCAGGGTTCTCGTGCCGCTGTCAAGCACCATGTCCTTGACCCCAGCGGCAAGCAGCTTGTTGACCAAATCAACGAGATCGCTGAGGTTCTTGCCCTTCACGCCGATGGGGCAGCCGGTCTCTTTGGCGAGCGCAGCAAAGGCATCGGCGTTCTCGGCAGTCGCGCCGTAAAGCAGCGGCTTGTTGTCGCCGCAGGCCGCAGCTCCAGCCTTGAGCGCGTTCACATCGCCGCTCATCAGAATTAAAGCCTGCTTGGGTGCCGCAGCCATGACCTTCTTCGCCATGTCAGCCAGCGAAACGCCGCCCGCGTCTTTAATCGCCACGAGATTATTGCGCATCATCACGCCGACGCGCTCATATTCCAAGGTTGCGGCCCGCTTCAACTTGCCGTCCACCGAAGCCGCGTCCTCGTTCGTGCTGATCAGCACAGCAAGGCCGGTCTTGTTTTCAAAACGTTTCTCGTGCCGGAACTGGCAGGTCTCGCCGCCTGCGGTGAACGCCGCCTCGCCGCCGCCAATCTTGATCGTGCGGATGGGCGGTGCCGATGCCTCGCCGATGGTGGCCTTGGCCTCCTCGCTCACATCAACACATGCTACGATCTCAGCCTGGCCCGCCGCCACTTTCATGGCAAAGGCCAAGCAGGTGGGGATGCCGCACTTGCCGCAGTTGGTCTTGGGCAGCATCTTGAGAATCTGGATACCGGTTAACGCCATTTTATCCCTCCTGGTCAAAAAATCAGAATCAGAACACCGGGAACACGATTCGCTGTATCCCGGCTGCTGGTTGCTTTGTTATTTTTATTTTGCTTGAATCAGCCACATCTCAACGCAACATGCGCTCATAGCCTGCATGTCTGCCAATCCAAAACCATGTGATGGTGTCCCCGCGCAAAACACCTAATGCCCGACAATCCAAGCTAATGCGCACAGAGTAAATCGGCTCCTCTTGGTCAACCCGTTTGAATTGCAGACCCGGACTGTGCGGATTGCTGTGCCATAATTCATACGCCTTATCCGCCCGTTCCCGCAGTTCTGTTGGCAATGCCTGATAGAGATTCCAGAATTGCTTTGTGGTGCGGGAAATCATTGGACCTTCACTTTGCCGTCCGCAATGACCATTTCCAAGGTTTCGCCCGCATCCAAGTCAGCAAGTGCTTGACGCGCCATAGCCCGGAAATCATCGCGGTTGGCATTGTACGTCTGCTCCCAAGCCTTTTCTTCCTGTTCCATTGCAGCTTGAGCAGCTTTGCCGCCTTCATTTTCTTCTAGCGAAAGCTGCGTTTGCAGCCAGCGGGCGAAGTCAAGCACTTGCAGCACACGACCTGAAGGCAATGCCCTTACCACGTCAAGCAGTGTCCGTTCTAATGAAGCTGGCAGTTGAGCAGATTGAGTTGTCATATTGTCATTTCACCTTGCATCACCACTCCAGCTTATCGAGCGAGACACTATTGCAATCCGGCTCTTTTCTGGCCTCTTGAATGCTGTGAACCATCCCGTCAATTGATCTCAGGTATTCATCGTCGCTGACAATATCATTTGACTGGCCTATCATCTTGATCTCACATCATAAGGCTCGTTAAACACGCTGCGCAGGTTTCGGCTTGAAAGAAACAACTCGCCGTCCTTCCTGCCCTTGTTTTTTTCTCATATCTTCACATATTGTATTGCATGAAGATCGTAACCACCAAAGTTTGCCGCCCGGCTTCCGTTTCATTTTCCCTACTTTGCTTGCGAGGACAATAAAAATAATATACCATCTGGCAAAGGTTCTGAACGAACTCCTGTCATAAGCAAGCTCCAGCCACGAGCATCTACAGCATCTACACCGCTATTCGTGGCTTGCCAAAAATTATTACCACTTAATCTCAAAGCTCCACCTGAGCCTAGTATAGTACCAAGTCTATCCTTTTCGATGGACCAACCAAAATTTAAAGAAGCATCAGGGGCAAGGATAGAAATCCAATAAGTTCCAGCTTTCAGCTCGAATATTTTGCTGTTTTTCAAGGCGAAAATGTAACGATGAATATTGTCAAGAGGAGGTTCTGTTATTTGATTAGCATCGACTGCAACCCTTGTTTCATAGAGTGGCATTATTTTCGGGAGTCCATTAATATCTTCATAAACTTGTATGATGAATTCGGCTCTGCCGCTTTCTATGCTGGCAGGGTCGGCAATTCCAGACCAAGTAATATTATCTATTATAACTTTACCATATATTTTAAATAAACTTGCACATTGCCCTGCATTTAATGCAGACATGGTAAAACCAAACCCTCCGTCTCGATCAAGACTGTCAAGGGTGTCGATAATTCTCACCTGCGAAGCACTCGCTTTCAATGCAATTAAAGAGAAAATAAAAATAAAAGTTAAATAACGAAAATACTTTTTCATTTTCACCCTCCTTTTAAAATGACAAACTGCTTTGCAAGACAGTTTATATATCCTATTTACAGCATAGATGGCTTGTTGTTTCCTTCAAGCCTAAACGCTACACAGCGTATTCAACGAGACTCATGCAGCAAGACAATATTCAGATCAGAAATGCCTGTTGAGATTATCTTATTTTATGCTGCCACCATCCTGCTACCCTTATCTTTTTCTCGTCTCAACATCCCTCTACTCAATTGCCTCTGTCCGCTCTCACCCCGCCCAACGCCTCTGCTCGAAAACTCCTGCTCTTTTCTAAAAAGAAAACCAACTCTTTTGAATAGAGCCTATCCTCTTTTGAATGACACAACCTCGGTTCAAAAGAGAGAAGCCTTGATTCAAAATAGACCTACCCATCTTTTGAATATAGAGGCTTCTATCCTAACTAACAGAGCCTCAATTCAAAATTGAACCGCTTCTATTCAAACGAAAGCTTCCTCTATTCAAAACAGAAGCCATCCTCTTCAAAATAGGACAAATCCACTTCATCCTCAAGGTTCAGCAAGGGACGAACGAACCGCTCCGCCCCTTGCTACTCCATCGGCAATCAGCTCATCGCCGCTTCCATCTCCAACGCAGGATGGCCCTTTTCCTTCATGAAGGCCAGGATTTCCGCCTCGGTGGTGCCCTGCTCCTCGGTGGCGATCATGTCGTACAGCTCCGGCATCCCCATGTCCGCGCAGGCGGCCTTCAGCTTGTCGCTGATCTCCTCCTTCATCATCTTGGGCATCCAGACCATCCGCTTCAGACCGCCCTCAGCCTTGAAGAGCTTCTTGCTGGTCATGAAGTGCTTGGACACGCCCATGAAGCCGGGGGTCTGCATTCCACCGCCCGCCATGCCTGCGAGCGTGGTGAACTTCATGCCGGACGGAGTCATGCCCATGTAGTCGCGGTTAACGACCATGATGCCGTTGCACTGGGGCAGCATGGCGGCGATGGCCTCAAAGCAGCCGCAGGCGGTCATCGGGTTGTTCATCAGCGAGTAGCAGCTCACTTCGGTAACTGCGCCGCGTGAGGCTTGGTTGACAAACTCATTTATGCCGGTGAAGTAGCCGTTGTCTGCGTCGGTGCATTCGCCTTTGGGAATCGGCTGGTTCGGGCCAGTGGGGTTGATTTGGAAGGAGGCCTTGCCGTCCAGCCAGTTGTACGCCCCGCACATGCCGATGCGCTCCGGCGTGATCACGCAGACATGGCTCGGCGCAAAAGACTGACAGAGGGTGCAGGAGTAGAAGACCTCCTCGGTCTCATCGGTCATCGCGCCAAGGCGGAGGTCGCGCTCAGTGTAAACCTGCTTGGCGAGGTGCATGACCTCCTCAACCTTGTCCTGCACGGTGTAGATTTTCACCTGCACTTTGTCGAGGATTGCGCCAAACTCCTGATGCAGCTTGCCGTGCAGCACCTTGCCGATGTGCTTGAAGGAGAAGCCTTTCTCCACCGCGCCCTTGCCGATACGCACCCACATGATATTGCGCTGGCCAATGTGCATGATGCCCTGCACATAGTTGATCAGGTGGTGGAACTGGCGCTCCAGAATCGGCTCAAAGTCAGACTGCATTTCGCGGCCAGCGACCTCAACCAGAATGGCGATGGGCAGGTTTTGGCCCTGCTTGATGTCGCTGATGTCCGGCCCTTCGAGGATGACCTTGCCGTCCTCAACCTCTTCCATCTCCTTGGAGATCAAGACTTCCACGCCGGTCGTCCGCCCGCCGCCGCACTCCATAAACAGGTCGTCCTTGCGGATGCGCTCGCCCTCAAAGGCCGGGCCAAAGGACATGGGGATGTCAATCTTGTTGACGCTGACCTTGAGGCCGCGCACCTCGATGGCCTTCTGGACAATCTCATCGTGCGGCACGTTGGAGACCACGTGCTCGTAGGTGCAGATGCCAGTCGGCAGCACCTGCGGGATATCGTAGTCGGAAATAGTCGGGAAGCCCCAGTTGATCGCGCCTGCCGCGTTGGCGTACCACTCGTCGCTGACCGGGCCAAAGGCCATGACAAAGGCGAAGGTGCGGTTCTTGTTGTAGATCAGGTTGGCGCGGTAATCGCCGGGCTTCACGCCGCCGAAAGCCAAGGCCACGCGGCAGGCAAAGCCGATGGCAAAGACCACCGAAGTGTAGGACTTGCCAAAAGGCACGAGCCGGGTGTTCCAGCCGACTTGCACGCCGTTCTCCTTGAGCAGCTCGGCCATGTTCTTGCCCTTGGACTGATCGTGCATGAAGATGTAGAGGTTCTTCTCCTGCAACTCCAAGGCGATCTTGGAGGCCACCGCTTTGTCCTCCGGCGAGCCGACAATGGCCGCGAAGCCCGGCGCGGTGCCGTCAACAAACTCCACGCCGCGCTTGCGGAAGATCACGTCGTCCGCCGCGCCCAGCCAGAGATTCTCCGACGTAGGCTCTTCGCTTTTGGTGTAGAAATTCGGCTCGTTGAGATAACGGATCGCCTCGTACATCTCCTCAGCGAAATACGTGGCCATGCCCGCGTCCAGCGCAGGCGCAAGATACGGCAGCCAGATATTGTCGCTGACTATGGCGGGCAGCAGCGTGCGGCATTCTTGGAAAATTGCCTTCATGTCGCCCAGCTTCTCCACCTTCGCGCCGAGCATCGAATAAATGATCGGCAAATAATAGGCAGTGTTGGGGAAGGAAACTTCGTGCTCAGGCCCGAACTTCTTCAGAGCCTCCTCGTAGCTGGCTTCCGCCATGTCCACGATCTTATGGGCACCGCGTATGGCTGCGGAACAGATGATTTTCGACATTGAAACTAACTCCCTTTGCGGTTCTCAGAGGTTCAATTCGTTCCGTGCCGATCAGCCGATCAGCCCGTTGATCAGGGACTTGGTCATGTTGACCGCCTTAGGATGACGCATGATCAGCACCTCGCCGCCGGCCATCAACATGCAGGAGGCCGTGACCGCCTCCATCATGATGCCGCGCCGCTCTTGGTCGCCCATCATCGCGTCGCTGGGCAGGCCGACCTCCTTGGTCTTCCAGACTTCGCGGCCCAAGTTGCAGATGAGCGGCACTTGCAGCTTCTCATCCTTCTGGGTGAGGGCGGCGAGGCGGATGCGCTCCATGACCGAGTAGGTGTACTCGATGCCGTAGCCGAGCGCGCCGACCGAGGGATCCATCAGCACGGTGTCGAGACCCACGCCGAGGTTCTCCAGCAAGATGTTGAGCTGCTTGGCAAGGTTCACGTCAATCGGCGAAGCAGCCACCACTGGATATCGGAAGGCCATGGCGGTCGCGCCGATGGAGCGGTAGTTGCTGTCCTCCAGCGGGGCGAGGCAGACCTTCTTGTCGCCAATCATCGAAGTGACTTCGCGCAGGGTCTCGGTGTCCTTGTCCGCATTGCCGCAGCCCCAGACAATCACTGGCACATCAATGGCCTGAATCACCTTGGCCGCATCCTGCGCCGCATCCTTGGCCGAACGGTTTGCGCCGTTGGGATCCGTGCCAGCCAGCCAGATGTTGATCGCGTCAGCCTTATAGACATCCACGCACTTGCGCGCCCAAGCCACCGGGTCGCCCATCACGTCCTCGAAATGCCTGCTCAGGGTGGCAGGCCAGTTGTCGGGGCGGATGTCCATCACTTCCATCGCGATCAGCGGCTTGTTCTTCATCGCCCCTTCAAAGAGATGGAAGGGCAGGGAGGTCGCGCCGCCCACGGTCACGGTCTTGTCGCCGTTGCCCAAAGTCACTTCGCGGATTGCGCCGGAGTAGTTGACCTTGTAGCTGGAGGCAGGCACCTTGGCGGCGCGTTCCGCAAAGGGAGCCTCGCCGGTTGCCAATGCCGGAGCCGCAAAGTCAGCGGAAGCAGCAGCCGGAGCGGGCTTAACTGCTGCCGCTGCGTTCGCGGCAGCTTCAGCATCAGCTTTGGCCTTCGCTTCTGCCTCAGCCTTTGCTTTTGCCTCCGCAGCGGCCTTGGCCTCTGCGTCCGCTTTAGCTTTGGCCGCAGCATCTTCCTTAGCTTTCACTTCAGCGGCAGCCTTGGCAGCGGCTTCTGCCTGAGCCTTTGCGGCTGCTTCGGCCTCAGCTTTGGCTTTAGCTTTCGCCTCTGCTGCCGCCTTAGCTGCGCTGTCACCCGCCGCCGGAGCGGTCGGAGCTGCCGTCCTCGGTGATGTGTAGGTCGGCGGCGCCTCGCCCAGCACCTTGGCGGCATTGGCGAAGTTCATCAATGCCATGAACTGATCCTCGCTGAGTCCGTAAGCTTTTTTCAAGGCTTCCAGCCCCTTGTTCATGGACTCCAGTGCCGCTTTGCGGCCTTGCTCGTTCATCTCATGCTCTCCCGCATCGTCGTCAGCCGCTGCTGCGGCAGGTTGAATCTCTGCCCCAGCCTGCGGACGGACGGCAGCGACAAATGCCTCTGCTTCCTTCCGGGCTGCGGCGATAATCTTCTCGGCTTCGGCCTTGGCCTGATTGAGCAGCTCATCGGCGGCGGCTGTACTGCGCACTTCGATGGTCTCGGCAACAGGGGCCACGCTCTCTTTGGCAGGCTGAACAGCGGCGGCATCGTCAGCAAAGGTCGGGCGAGGTAGCAGACCGGCCTTCTCGCAAATTTCGCTAACCGCCTCCTCCCACTCGATGGCCATGACATGGACACCGGCCACGCCCGGAATCTCCTTGACCTGATTGATGATGTCCACGCAGATGTTGATGCCTTCCTGCTTCTGGTTCTTCGCGCCCTTCATCCGCTCGATCACTGCGTCGGTCACATCCATGCCCGGCACGGAACTCTTCATGTAGCGGGCCATACCCAGCGACTTGGGCGGGGTGACACCGGCGAGGATGTAGGCCTTCTCGGTCAGGCCAAGGTCGCGGGCCTGCTTCATGAACGCCGCAAACTTCTCGACGTTGTAGATGATCTGAGTCTGGATGAAGTCCGCGCCGCAGGCGATCTTCTTGCCCATGCGCACGGCCCGGAACTCGAACGGCCAAGCGAACGGATTGGCCGCCGCGCCGAGGAAGAGCTGCGGGGCCTTGCCCTTCAGTTCCTCGCTGCATTGGAACTTCTTCGCGTCGCGCAAGTCCCGCATCATGCCGAGCATCTGGATCGAGTCCATGTCGAACACGCCCTTGGAGCCGGGATGGTTGCCGAACTTCTGGTGGTCGCCCGTCAAGCAGAGGAGGTTCTTCAGCCCCAAGGCGGCAGCCGCCAAGATGTCGGACTGCATCGCGATCCGGTTGCGGTCGCGGCAGGTCATCTGGATGACCGGCTCCACGCCCTCGGCCTGGGTCAGCAGGCCCGCGCCGATGGACGACATGCGCACGATGGCGGTCTGGCAGTCGGTGATGTTGACCGCATCCACCTTGCCCTTGAGCAGCCTCGCCTTGGCGCGGACCACCTCCGGGTCACTGTTCTTCGGCGGCCCCAACTCGCCCGTGACGGCGAACTGGCCGCTGCGGAGCACCCGCTCCAAATTGCTCCCTGATTTCATTCAACCTCCTTGCCTGACCCGCCGCGTGGACAGATCGTTTCGTTATATTGTCAAATGTCGTGTCAATGTATTCAAGCGGGCCGACGCAGTCAGCTGCCGTTCCGCAGTTGTTCAATCTCTTCCCTGCTGAGTCCCGTATATTTGGTGATCATGTTCAGCGGCACTTGATCACGCAGCATGTTTTGGGCGATCACGCGCTGTTCTTGGGCAATGCCTTGAGCAATACCATCCTGAGTCGCTTTCTCTATTGAACCGCGCTGGAGACGGATGAAATCATGCCGCTTGAACTGCACCTCCAGCTCCTCTTCACTGAGGCAGGCAGTATTAGCGATATCAAAAGCCTCGCGCAGCTGCGGCTCGGTGAAGGACTGCGGAATGAAGTTCAGCTCGCCAGCGTGCTTGATGAAATAGAGCCACTTGTCGGTGATGCTGGCCAGTCCGTTCTCCTGCTTGCTGAACTTGGGCAGCTCGACAAAGATCAGCTCGATGTCGTCGCTGTATTTCAGGAGATACTCCCGCTCACGCAGATTCCAGTAGGAAGTCACCTTGGGAATCTCCGGGAACATCACAAAGTCGGTGATCGTCAAGGCGATGATCGGTTCCAGTGTGGAATATCTGTCCGCCTGCTTGAGCTGGGTGGAATAGAGCTTGGCAGCATTGTAGAGTATCCGCTGCTCGAAGCCTTCCACATTCAGCACCTGCATCTCAATGATCACCTTGCTCTGATTGGACAGCACCGCTTTGACATCCACATAGCTGTCTTTCATCCCCTTGAGCAGGGAAATCTGATACGGATCAACAATAGTCAGGTCTGTGATGCGTTCGCCGCCAAAGTCAATCAGCGCATTGAGGAAGTCCATCAGCACGGCCTTGGATTGCTCGCTGCCAAAGACTCTCTTAAAGGCGAAATCGGTTCTGACATCTAAGAAGCGCATGATCATTCTCCCTGCATCTTACGAAAAAACAGCTTCCAAGGAGACCTCAACGCCTGCCGCAGGATCATTCAGCCTGCCGTTTGAATACGAGCACGGCTGGTTGATGTCGTGAAAGACGACAATAGTCTTGGTTGGCGGAATCACCAGCCAGCAGGACTTGACACCGGCTTGCAAGTAGATTTCAACTTTCTCAGTAATCTCATTGACCGCCTGCTTCGGCGAGAGGATTTCAACCAGCAGCACCGGCGGCTCCGCTGTTTTGATTCTGTCATGAAGGAAATCAATCTGCCGCTTCTCGCAGAGCGCAATGTCAGGAACATAATCTGTCCCGTCAATATCGATCGTCATTTCAATATGTATGCTGTACTTCTCGCTCTGATCAAGCAGCTTGGCGATTCTGTAGGCGAGATACGAGTGATTGTATGACGGCGACATGTTTCCTTTTCCTCTTTAATTCCCCACCAGCACAGCACAACCGGTGCCCAATCACTTTAAAAAATGGTGCGGAGAGAGAGGAATCGAACCTCTCGCGTTCGCTCTTGGCAGGATACATATATTCGTACAGATTTCATCTCTCGTTTGGGTTGGAATATCCATCACCAGATTCTCCGCAGGAACGCGATTCCGCACCAAACGCTTGCCTCAAAACCATTTAGATTTTCCATGAATATCTCCTTGCCTAACAGGAACACTGAAATAACCATATCCAACCCAAACGAGATGTCAACTTGTACTGCGACATGCACCTGTACACCCAAGCTCTTATGGAACTGGTTCGTTCTCGAACTGCCCCTGCATATTTTCGCCCCTGCGCTGCCATTCATCGGCCCGCCGCATCCGCAGAACGGCTATTTTGATCGATTCAACGGCTCTTGAGAGCCGTTCTGCATATCTGCGGATCGGTTCATCCGCCCTTGGGAGCCGTTCAACGTCTCGGCGGATACGTTCTGCGTATCATCAAGGCGGTTTTGTAGGGGCGAAAAATCTTTCGCCCCTACCTGCCCTGTCAATGCTTCCCGCCGCCGCAGCCCATGCCGCCGATGCCCTTGCCCGCTTCGATCTCGCGGCGCATCGCCATGTCCATCAGCACGCGCTCTTTCTTCTTGTTGATACCCAGAGCCTCGCGCTTCTCCTCAATGGCGGCAATCATGGCCTTGGCAATGTCGAGCGGCTCGCTCGCCACGCCCCAGCAGGCACCGTACTCCTCCTTGATGCCCTTGAGCAGGTACTCAGAGAACTTCTTGGCCCCGCTGATGGGCAGGTCTTGGAAGATGACATGCGCTCCGCTGGCGACAAAATACTGTCCAATGGCCACCGCCTTCTCGCTCATCCAGACTGGCGCGGAACCGACCGCAGGCAGCTCGGTTATATCGTTGCCGAGGCCGCCTTCACGCACCATCTCGGTCAGCGCGATGAGCAGGCGGGAGTTGTCCACGCAGGAACCGACATGCAGCACCGGCGGCATACCCACTGTCTCGCAGACCTCGCGCAGACTGTCGCCAGCAAACTCGGTTGCCGCCTCTGGCCGCATCAGACCAACGCGGCCCAGAGCCTGCGCCGCGCAGCCAGTGGCCAGTACCAGCACGTTGTTCTTGATCAGCTCTTTGGCAATGATCTCATGCACGTTGTCGGCGTGCTTGTAATGCTCGCAGCCGACAATCGCAGCCACGCCCCGGATGCGGCCATTGATGATGTTGTCGTTCAGCGGACGATACGACTGCCGGAAACGACCGCCGAGCATGTAATTAATGGTCTCGTGGGAGAAACCAACCACCACGTCGAACTTCTTGTCCTTGGGGATGTAGTGCGGCCCGCGCTTCTTGAAGTTGCCAATGGCGTGGGTGAGTATCTTTTTCGCCGAAGCGTAGGCATCGTGCTCGTCGAACTGAATATGCACCGCGTCCGGCATCATCGCCCGGTAGTTGGTGGTGATGATGTCGGTGTGCTTGCTCTTCGCCACCTGCGCGACCGACTGCATCACGCACTGGACATCCACCACCATCGCCTCGACTGCGCCCGTCGCCAGCACCATCTCCTGCTGAATAAAGGAGCCAGCCACTGGAATGCCCCGGCGCATCAGAATCTCGTTGCCGGTGCAGCAGACACCAGCGAGGTTGATGCCCTTGGCCCCGGCCTTCTTTGCCAGAGCCAGCATCTCCTCGTCCTCGGCAGCGAGGCAGAGCGATTCCGCCAGCAGCGGCTCGTGCCCATGCACGGTGATATTGACCATATCCTCGCGCAGTACGCCAAGGTCAATGATCGCCCGCTTGGGTACCGGCGTGCCGAACATGATGTCGGTCAGCTCGGTGGAGAGCATGGACGCGCCCCAGCCGTCGGCCAGCGCACAGCGGGAGGCCTGGCGCATGATGTTGTGGTATTCCTGATCCACGCCCATGTGGGTGCGGTGCATCATTTCGACCACCTCGCGGTCAACGCCGCGCGGCTCAATGCCCTGGGCCTTCCAAATCTTCTGCTGCTTCTCCGGCGCACGCTTGAGCATGGTCAGCGTACCGTCCTGCTGGCCGAACTCAGCCAAGGCGCGTTCACCCAGCTCAAGGGCGATCTCGTTCTTGTCGCGGCCTTCGGTGGCAATGCCAAAGAGCTGGGCCATCTTGTGCAGCTTGGCTACGTCCTTGATCTCGTGCGGGGTCTGCCCCTTGGCGGTGGCGATGAAGCCGCGCACCATCTCGCGGGCATGGTCGGTGTGGGCCGAAGTGCCTGCGGCGACAATGCGGGCGAAGTTGCGGGCGGCCACGGTGTCGGCAGTGGCCCCGCAGATGCCGACCATGGATTCCACTCCGTCAATGATCTGGCACGGCCCCATGTTGCAGTTCTTGCAGCAGGTGCCCTGCGAACCGAAGAGGCAGGCAGCCATGCCGCGTTCTTCAATGCGGGTGTAGGCGGTGCGGACTTGCTTGGCTAAATCTTGACTGAGCAGCTCGCGGGTGGAGCTGGCGGTGATCTCGTTGCTGCTGGCGATGCGGCTGGGCTTGGCCATAACTCACGGTCTCCTGAAAGAATGTTTCAAAGTGAAAAGGGTTACGCCAGCCCGGCGAACTGCTTCGCCGACTGAACGGTGTTCTTCATCAGCATGGTGATGGTCATCGGCCCGACTCCGCCCGGCACTGGCGTAATAGCAGCGACCTTCTCCTTCACCGAATCAAAGTCCACGTCGCCTGCGAGCTTGGCCTTGCCGGACTCAGTTACGCCGACGCGGTTGACCCCGACATCAATCACCACCACGCCTTCCTTGACCTGATCGGCTTTGATCATATTGGCAACACCGGCGGCGACAATCAGGATGTCGGCCCGCTTGGTGTGGAAATCCATGTCCTTGGTGCGGGTGTGGCAGAGAGTGACGGTGGCATTGCCGCCAGCCCGCTTTTGCAGCATCAAGTTAGCTACTGGCTTGCCGACAATGTTCGAGCGGCCAACCACCACCACCTCTGCTCCGTCGGTCTTCACGCCGCTGCGCTGAAGCAGCTCCAACACGCCGTGCGGGGTGCAGGGCAGGAAGCATTTCTCGCCAAGAACCATGCGGCCCACGTTGACTGGGTGAAAGCCGTCCACGTCCTTGTCCGCGCTGATGGCGTTCAGCACCTTGGCATCATTGATCTGCTTGGGCAAAGGTAGCTGCACAAGGATGCCGTGAATCTTGGGGTCACTGTTGCACTTCTCCACTAAGGCTAAAAGCTCGGCTTCGCTGGTGTCAGCGGGCAGAGTGATCTGCTCAGAGTGTATGCCCAGCTCCTTAGCAGTCTTATTCTTCGCTGCCACATAGGACTGCGAAGCAGGGTCTTCTCCTACTAGGATCGTGACCAAGCCAGGCACAACCTTATGCTGTGCGGCCAGCTCGGCAACTTCTGCCTTCAGCTCCGCCCGGATTTCCTTGGCGACCTCGGTTCCGCTGATGATTTGTGCGCTCATGACTCTTCCTTGAAAAAATATATAATCTGGCAGCCGGAGCACCCGCCCGCAGGCTGGCGGCAAGGGGAGCTGACGGCTGAATGAAATCGAATCGTTCGACGGCTGAGGACAAACAGAATATATACTCCATTCTCTGTAGTTTTTTCAAGCTAAATCCGGCACTGGGCCGCCACTGGGCGGCATTTCCCCGGCTTACACCCTCCTCTCCCGCAGCACTTGTTCAAGCTGACCGCAGGGATATCTGGCCGCTTTTTAATTCATCAGCATTTCCTATCCTTTTCTTCAAAAAAATGAAAGAGAAATCCACAATTCATATGCTGTTCATGTTCCGTTCACCCCGCGTTCATTTGCCGCCAAGTAATATGAAGGTATGAAAAAGGAGGAAGCCAAGGCAGTCGGGCTGATTTCTCAAAAACAGGAGATGGAGAGAGGGTGAGGCGGCGCAAAAAAAATCGCCAAGGCCGCCGCTGTTCATCTTCTGTTCATCTAAGGCAGATTATAGTAGACCCACAAAAAAGAGAGAACGTCAGCCCAACGGCTGGCAGATGAAGAACAACGCAGAGCGGAGCAGAAAGCCCGCAGGAGAGAGAACGATGAAGACCAAGATGCAGGCAGCAGACAGGGTGTTTTTGGCGGCAGCAGCATTGCTTCTTTGCGCCGGTTCAGCAGCGGCGATGAATGCCCAGACTTCAGCAGAACGCTGCGGCTGCGACCAAGCAAGCGGGGTGAAAATGTATGTGGACAACGTCATCCATGATGCCCAGCAGCGCGGCATCGCCTGCGAGGCGGCGAAAATATACACCGATGCCTGCATCAGCGTTTACTGCTCCATCTGCGACGATTCCGCTTCGCGGGCGCGGTGCCAGCAAATGGGTGCCAGCTACTTCCTCAATTCGCCGGGCTTCTGCCAGACACCGCAGGCTCCGGCAGTGCCCCTGACCGCTGGCTGGGTCAGATGACACGTTGAAATCAGCAAATTAAAAGTTTCTCTCAGCGTCTCTGTCCCGACTCCTCCTCCGCGCCATAGTGGTGCGGAACAGGGACAGAGATGCTGTCTTTTTTTATCCCTGCTGCCGCTGCTTGCGGGCAAATTGAGCGGCTTCCATTCCTGCCACACAGCCCTCGCCCACAGCCTTGGCCATCTGGTAGGGCGGCCCGGTAATGTCCCCAGCAGCATACACGCCGGGGATGTTGGTTTCCTGCTTGCGGTTCACGTCAATATATTTGAACAGCTCCATGTCCATCTGCACCCCAATCTGAGCGGCGAGTTGAAGTGCGCCTTTGGCACCCAGCTCGATGAACACGCCGTCAGTCTTGACGGTCTCGCCGCTGTCTAAGACGACTTCCTGCACCCCGGCCTCGCTGCCGCAGATTTCCTTGACTTTGCGGCCTGTCAGCAGCTCGACCTTGCTCTCGCTCAGCCGCCGGAGCAGCTCGTCCGAGACCTTCAGCTCCATCGCAGCTAAATAGACTTTGCTGGCGTAGTCAAGCAGCGTCAGTGCGCCGTCCGCCGCCGCGCTGTGATTGCCGACCACCAACACCGTCGCGCCCCGGAAAAAATTGGCATCGCAGTCAACGCAGTAGCTCACGCCCCGGCCTGAGAACTCGCTCTCGCCCGGCACTCCCAGCTTGGTTTTGGCTGTGCCCATTGCCAGAATCAGGGCGCGGCAGAGCAGCCTGCCGCCGCTCTCTGTTTCCACAGCAAAAAGGCTATCCTCCTGCTGGCTGATTTTGAGCAGATCCTCGCGCAGATGCTCCGCGCCAAAACGGACGATCTGCGCCAGACCGGTCTCCAGCAGTTCTCTGCCGTCCTTCACTCCGTCCACGCAGGCATAATTCTCCACATGCGCAGGGTACAGCGCGCTGCTTTCAATCCGGCCCAAGAGCAGCGTCCGGGTTTTTCTGCGGGCGGCGTGAATGGCCGCCTGAATGCCAGCCGGGCCTGCGCCGACAATGAGCACATCGTACACCGCAGCCGCCGGAGAGGCGGCCTCTTGTTGTTCCATCTTTTTTACATCCTGTTGGGGATTATGGAGCTGCCCCGCCGCAGGGCAGCGGGGAGGAGGCGGGATCAGTTCTTCGGCGCAGCCGCAGCGGGCTGCGGCGCAGCTTCCGGCTTGGCTTCTGCCGCTGTCACAGATGCGGCGGGCTGCGGTGCCGCTTCTGCGGCCTTTTTCTCCTCAGCGGCAGGCGGAGGTGGGCTGATAACCACCTCGCTCTTGATGCTTTGGAGTATTTTTTCTCCGATGCCGCTCACCTCTTTCAGCTGTTCAACGCTGGTGAACGGCCCTTTCTCTGCACGGTATTTGATGATGGCCTCCGCCTTGACCGGCCCGATTCCGGGCAGCGTGTCAAGCTGCTCCTTGGTGGCCGTGTTCAAATCAAGCCCTGCAAAAGCGGTGGCGGCAAAAAGCAGAACAGACAGCAGCGCGAAATACATCTTTTTCATGGCAACAGCTCCTTGTTTTTTGAATTGCAAGAAAAGCAGCCTGTTTTTTCTCGGAGAGAACTTCCAATATAAGATTGCAGGGCCATGAAAGTCAACGCAAAACTGCAATCTGCCGTCGCAAGGATTATTGCTGCCGCCTTTTTCCGCGCAGCTCCTCCACCGTCCTGTCCACCAGCTCAACCGCGCTGCCGACGTACTGCTCCGGGCTGTCGAGCGGAGCAAGCTCCTCCTCATTGAACACGCTGCCAAGCTCATTGTCCGCAAGCACGGCCTTTTTCAGACTGATCTGCTGTTCGGCGGCAGAGGCGGCAAGGCTGTGCAGCTTCTCCATCGCCTTGTTCTTGCCAACAATCTTGCCGAGACGGAAGAGCAGCCATTCGGTGGCGATCAGATCCTTCTGACGATGGAGATTGGCCAGCATCTGTGCAGGTCGGACAATCAGGCCGCTGAGAATCTGGAGCAGGGAGGATGCAGATGTGCCAGTATAGATACAAATCTGCGGCATAGCCAGCCATTCCGCCCAGAGACAGCGAGGGTCGCGTTCATGCTCGTGGGCCATGCTTTCGATGACCGTGCCGCTCAACGCCCGCACGTGCCTGCTCAAGGCGACAATGCGCTGGCAGAGCACTGGGTTCTGCTTATGCGGCATGGTGCTGCTGGCTGGTGCGCCGGACGGCGGCGGCTCGCGCAGCTCGTCCAGCTCGGTCTTTTGCAGCTGATAAATTTCGTTGGCGATCTTGGCCAAGGTCATGGCCAGCAGGGCGAAGTCCGAAGCCAGCTCCGCGATGCGGTCGCGGGCCGTGTGCCAGGACAGGGGATCGTGTGTCAGACCAAGCAGCTCCATCGTCTCCTTGGCGACTTCGATGCCCTGCTCGCCCAACGCCGCATAGGTGCCGACCGCGCCGCTCAATTGCCCGCAGCAGACAGTGCCTTGCAGATGGCACAGCCGCTGTATATGCCGCCGTATCTCCGCCGCCCACACCGCCACCTTCAGGCCGAAGGCGGTCGGCAAAGCCTGCTGACCATGTGTGCGGGCGGCCATTGGTGTGGCCCGGTGCTTGACAGCAAGATCAAGGCAGACCTCCTCCAAGCGCAGCAAATCACGGAGAATAATCGCCAGTGTCTCTTTCAAAGCCAGAACTTGGCCGGTGTCGAGCACATCTTGCGTGGTCGCCCCGTAATGAACATATTCGCCCGCGCCATCCGCGCAGGCCCGGCGCAGGCCGCCAAGCAGCGGCACCACCGAGTTGCGGCTCTTGCTATAGCCTTGACGCACGCTGTCGAGATCAAGGCGTTCGAGCTTGGCCTTGCTTTTGATCTCCGCCGCTGCCGCTGCCGGAATCAGGCCACGCCGGCCCTGCGCTTCAGCAAGAGCCGCCTCAAAATCGAGCCAGCGTTGCAGCACGGCGCGCTCGTCAAACAGGGCCTCCAGCTCCGGCGTGCTGAAGACATGCGGGTTGATCTGATAATCAAAGGGATGAACAGGCATGGAAGGCGATGGCGATGGTTCAGGTTAAGGGAGCGACAGAATCTTTTCTTCTACCCAGTTTGGTTAAGAAAGGCAAGGGATACTCGTTGACGGATAGGCTTTATTGGTGTTATTTTACAGGGAAACTCGCCAAACTGTCCATTCCTATTACAGGTACAAATTATGCTTAGAAGAGAAATTCTGCGGGCAACATCCAACGTGCTTGCAGCATTGGAAGAGTCTAGATTGACATCTTTATTTGATTCTGTAGCCAATAAAAAGGATCGAAACAGGATTCTTTCTTTATTTACTGGTTATATTAAATTACATGATAAACTTGGCGATACAGAGAAGCGAATATTGTCTGTTCTTAATCTTGATTGTCTATCTGATGTGAAATTCTGGACAGAGCTGATAACTACAGAAGATGAAGACATGACTGAACACTGCTACGACCACGATGTTTTTCATTCTATCCATTTTGCTCAAGAACATTTGCCAAAGATATTAAAGCTGATAGAGAGGGAAAGCGATGCGAAGGCTGCCGACAATGAAAAACATAAAACGAATACTTCAGCAGATGAATTAGGGCTGCTCTCGGTCACAGTGATTGAAGACCGCGAGAAGTCCACGCCGGAGCGGCTTGTGCTCGTGATGCAGAGCATTGACGGACTCTATCGAGCCTGCGCTTTTCTTGCAGGAGAGCAAGAGACTGGGCTGAGTGTCGAATCCTGCGATTCAGGAAGTGACAAAGCCTTCGATTTTCTGGGTATCGCCAAGGTTGTCGAATCTGTTAAAGAGGTGATTCTGAGCTTTTGGGATCGTGTTGTTTATTTCCGCGAAGACAAGACAGGCCGCCGTCTTGAGCTTGTGGCCCAATCTCTTCCAATCCTTGACCAGATTGGTGCAATGAAGGAAGCTGGAAAACTGGAGCCAGAACGAGCGGAACTTCTCAAACGGCAGGTCGTTGATTCTGTCACCAAGTTTGGCAAAGCGGGTGCGACTATTCCTGAGATTGATCGCGCCACGTTCCATAATCCACGCCAATTAATGAAGCCGGAACCCAAGCTGCTTGTTGAGCCGAAATATCCAGAACCGGAAGCACCAAAGAAGGAAGAAGCTGAGGATAACACTCGTCCGCAGATCGCAGATCCTGAATTTGAGGAATACATGGAGAAAATGGCAAAAGACTTCCTGAAGCGCAGGGGGCAATCCTGCAACGACAACAATAACCCGGATGGAATGCCATATAGCCGTAGCACAATAAATTGACTACAAGCATGGTTGCTGAAAAATCTCATCTGTCGAACAGCCAAGTTTTCTTC
>JAABPV010000013.1:0-4330 GCA_011391865.1 Desulfobulbaceae bacterium
GAATTGAGCCATCATGTTACCATAACTCACTCTTTTCTCAACTCAGCAAAAGTTGCACTTACAACTTGAATCCACGCATGAATTTACTCCATATATGATTGAAAAAAAAACAGAACCCTGCGGCTGCGCCGCCGAGGTGCGGCTGTGCGCAGAGCCTGCATCCGACTTCATTCCCTCGGTGGTGGAAAAGCTGGCCGAGGGCTTTAGCTCGCGCCGCTGGTCGAGCCATATCGAGCCGGTGGAAATCCCCTCGCGGCGGGAGACCATTGAACTGATCTTGGAGGCCCAGCGCATCCTTTTTCCTGGCTACTTCAGCAGCTCGACTCTGCCCAGCCCGTCCAGCTTGGAGTATCATCTCGGCCACAACCTCACCCTCTTTCATAAGAATCTCAGTCATCAGCTCAACTCCGCCCTCCGCCACGAGTGCTTCCGCCGCCGTCATTCCTGTTCGCTCTGCGGCGAACGCAGCAGCGAGCTGTCGGCAGAGTTCATCCGTTCGCTGCCTCAGATTCGTGAAACGCTGGAGACCGACATCAGCGCGGCCCTTGAAGGCGACCCGGCGGCGGCCAATGCCGACGAGGTGATTTTCAGCTATCCCGGCCTCTTCGCCGTATTAGTCTATCGGCTGGCGCACCGGCTGTATGAGCTGGAAGTGCCGCTGCTGCCGCGCATCATGAGTGAATACGCCTACCACCGCACCGCCATTGACATTCATCCCGGCGCGACCATTGGCGAATCCTTCTTCATTGACCACGGCGCGGGCGTGGTCATCGGCGAGACCAGCACCATCGGCAGGCGGGTGCGGCTCTATCAGGGCGTGACCCTTGGCGCGCTTTCCCTGCCCAAAGGCGCGGGCAGGCAGCTCAAGCATGTCAAACGCCACCCGACCATCGAGGATGATGTGATCATTTACGCCAACGCCACCATCCTCGGCGGAGAAACGGTGATCGGAGCGCGTTCCATCGTCGGCGGCAACGTCTGGCTGACCAAGAGCGTCGGCCCGGACACCAAGGTGCTGCTGAAGCAGCCAGAGCTGGTCTACATCGGTAAGAACGGCGAAACCAATCAATAAGGAGGCGGCAATGGAAATCTGCAAGGATTTGGCCAGCAGCGCAGGCAACACGCCCTTAGTGAGGCTCAACCGCTTTAGCGCAGGCTGCGGGGCGGAGATCGCGGTCAAGCTGGAGTCAGCCAACCCGCTCGGCAGCGTCAAAGACCGGGTGGCCGCAGCGATGATTGAGGCGGCGGAGCAGGCCGGGCTGATCGGGCCGGACACAGTGATCATCGAGCCGACCTCCGGCAACACCGGCATCGGCCTCGCCTTTGTCTGCGCCGCGCGTGGCTATCGTTTGCTGCTTACCATGCCGGAAACCATGAGCGTAGAGCGGCGCAAGCTGCTGGCCTATCTTGGCGCGGAATTGGTGCTGACACCCGGCCCTTTGGGCATGAAAGGGGCCATTGCCCGCGCTCAGGATATGCTGCAAGAAAACAAGTCCGCGTGGATGCCCAATCAGTTTGAAAATCCGGCCAATCCGGCTATGCACTATCGAACGACCGGGCCGGAAATCTGGCGGCAGACCGGCGGGCGCGTTGATTTCTTTGTCGCAGGCGTGGGCACCGGCGGCACAATCACCGGCACGGGCAGATTTTTGAAAGAGCAGAATCCCGCTCTGCGCCTGATTGCCGTGGAGCCGTCCGCCTCGCCGGTGCTGTCCGGCGGCGCGCCCGGCCCGCACAAGATTCAAGGTATCGGCGCGGGCTTTGTGCCGAAGATTTTGGATGCCAGTCTGCTTGATGAAATCGTGCAAATCAGCAATGATGAGGCGATGGAGGCGGCCCGCAGCCTTGCCCGGCTGGAAGGTATCCTCTGTGGTATCTCCTCCGGCGCGGCGGCGGCGGCGGCCAGAAAGATTGCTGCCAGAGCGGAGAACTCAGGCAAGCTGATCGTGACCGTGCTGCCGGACACCGGCGAGCGCTATCTGAGCACTGAGTTAATGGCGGGCGGCTGATGTGCAGCTGCGCTGCGGGCGGCGTGTTGCCCGCAGCGCAGAGGAATCGGGAAAAAGGTTTGACCAGCGGCATCTTTTTATATATAATCACCGTATATTCTTGTCAATCACAGGGCAAAACGCCGCGCCGCCAAACCGGGAGAAAAGAATGAAGAAGATACTGTTCGCATCATGCGTTGCTTTAACTTGCATCTTGCCGCAGCAAGGCTTCAGCAAAGAGCTGAAATGGTCAGAGGTTATTTACATAAAAGGGGCTGGTGTCACCAACTGCGGGAAAGAGCGGATAACCAATGAAGCATGGGACAAGTGTGAAGCGTGGGCAAAAAGCGAAAAAGGAGCTGTTGTTAAAAATGTCGAAATATACAACATAGCAACAGAGACAGACAAAGGCACATCGTGGGACCCGAAACTGAAATGCACATTCAACGCCAATGTGAAATGCGGATACGCCATTGAAGGTGCGCCGCAGCTTAAATTAGGCGGACGGCTGAAATCGGCAGACTCGGCGGCTGGCTGCGATGTTCCGCCTCCGGGCGAGAATGGCGAGCTGATTATCGGCCAATGCGCAGACAACGCGGCAGACAAAAAAACTCCGTCGGCGAAACCGGCAGTCGTGAAAAAGCCTGCCGTTGCCGTTGCAGCGGTCAGGCCCGCCGCCGCGCCGCAGATGCAGGAGGCGGACATTGATCTGCTCCCGCAGAACAGTACCGCTATTCAGCGGTCCAATCTGCTGCTTATTAAAGGATCAAATCTGCCCTCCTGCGGCATTGATCAAATCAGCACCGAGGTATGGAAAAAATGCGAAATCTGGGCGGCAAAAAAGACGACACCAGGCATCAAGCTGCTGATTGAAAACGTCGAGCTGCACAAATTTGCGCTAAAGACGCAGACAGAGACGAGCTGCTCCTATGAGGCAAGGGTGAAATGCCTGCACACAACGCAAGGCGGACCGCCAGCTGCCAGCAAAGCTGCCAAGCAAAGTGTTGCTCAGAAAAAGAAGGCCCCGCAGAAGAAGGCCGATAGCCAAGAGTTTGTGGACAGCAGCGGAATGCGCTGGTCGCATTTACTGGACATTGAAGGCTCAGGCGTGACCAACTGCGGTGAGAACCGGATCAAAAACGAGGCGTGGGAAACATGCGAGGAATGGATGGCCGACAAGAAGCCCAGCGGTCAGCTTAGACCGACGCTTAAAGATGTCGAGCTGTACAACATCGCCAGCGAGAACCACCAAGGGCCATCTTGGGCACCAAAACAGAGTTGCACCTTCCACGCCACGCTCAAGTGCGGCTATAAAATGGAATGACAGCGTGAAGAATTTCTGGCCCGGAGCTGCCGCTGCCGGGCCGGAAATTCTTTCCTGCGGCGCACAACCGCGCCTCCCGCCGACCTCCCCTGCTTTTCCCCTACCATCTTCCCGGAAAATGGTGTATGCTGTTCAATTTTCCGTCCGGCGGAGCAGCAGCCCTGCATCCTGAACACCGCTCCGTCTCTTTCCGAACTGCAACCGCCAGTTTGTTCATTCAATATCCATCATAAAGGAGAACACACCATGAAACTGATCCTTCTCGGCGCACCCGGCGCGGGCAAAGGCACTGTCGCAAAATTACTGACTGCCATTGACGGCTCTGTCCAGATTTCCACCGGCGATATTCTGCGCGGAGCGGTGCAGGCCGGAACAGAGCTGGGCAAAGAGGCTGAAGGCTATATGAAACGCGGCGATCTCGTGCCGGACTCGCTGATTATGGGCATTATGGAGAAACGCCTGCAAGAGCCGGACTGCGCCAAAGGCTTCCTGCTTGACGGTTTTCCGCGCACCATTCCGCAGGCTGAGGAGCTGAAAAAGCTGATGGTTAAGCTGAATATCAGCCTTGATTGCGTAGTGAGCATTGACGTGCCGAAAGAGATCATTCTTGACCGCCTCTGCACCCGCCGCACCTGCGAAAACTCGGCCTGCCAGGCGATTTACAACGTGAAGTCCAATCCGCCTAAGCAAGCAGGCATTTGTGACAAATGCGGTGCGAAAGTCGTGCAGCGCGAGGACGAGACCGAAGAGGCGATCAGCCACCGTCTCGCCACCTATAACGAGAAAACCTCTCCGCTGATCGGCTTCTATAAGAAAGAAGGAATGCTGCTTTCCGTGGAAGCAGTGAGCAGTGATGCAGTTATTGCCGCTGTGAAGAAAGAGCTGAATCTGTAATGCGATAATAGCAGGGGCGAAAAATTTTTCGCCCCTGCGGATTATCACGATGCGCTGTCTCGTCGTTTCATCCGCCAACGTAAGGGCAATTCATGAATTGCCCCTACTTCCGTCAACCTCAGTT
>JAABPV010000013.1:4429-18613 GCA_011391865.1 Desulfobulbaceae bacterium
ACGATGCGCTGTCTCGTCGTTTCATCCGCCAACGTAAGGGCAATTCATGAATTGCCCCTACTTCCGTCAACCTCAGTTTCCTTTTCCAGCCATGAGTAACGCCGCTCTCATTCAGACCAATTTGCCGGAACTGACGCTGCTGCACCGGGGTAAGGTGCGCGATATGTACGAAATTCCCGGTCATGCTGACAAACTGCTGCTCATCGCCACAGACCGGATTTCCGCCTACGACGTGGTGATGAACGAGCCGGTGCCGGGCAAAGGCAAAGTGCTGACCGATATCTCTCTGTTCTGGTTCAAGCTGCTGGCTGATATCGTGCCCAACCATCTGCTTTCTGCTGATGTTGCGCACTATCCGGCAGTCTGCCAGCAATACCGCGAGCAGATAGAAGGCCGCTCCATGCTGGTTCGCCGCACCAAGGTGATGCCGATAGAGTGCATCGTCCGGGGGTATTTGTCCGGCTCTTTCTGGTCAGCGTATAAGAAGAACACCACGGTCTGCGGCTTTGCGCTGCCAGCAGGTTTGCGCGAGTCCGACAAATTTCCGCAGCCGCTCTTCACTCCCTCGACAAAAGCCGAGCAAGGTCTGCACGACGAGAATATTTCCATCACCCAAATGGAGGAGATCGTCGGCAAGGAAACAGCGGCGAAGATGGCGGACATCAGTCTGTGGCTTTACGAGAAGGCGGCGGAATACGCCTTGAGCAAAGGCATCATCATTGCTGACACCAAATTTGAGCTGGGCATGGTGGACGGCGAGCTGATCCTGATTGACGAGGTGCTGACCCCGGATTCCTCCCGCTTCTGGCCGGTGGACGAGTACGCGCCGGGCAAAGGCCAGCCGAGCTTTGACAAGCAGTTCTTACGCGATTATCTCTCCTCGCTCGATTGGAACAAGCAGCCCCCGCCTCCGCCGCTGCCTGCGGAGATTGTGGAGAAGACAGCGGCCCGTTATGAAGAGGCTGCGCAGCGGCTGACAGCCTGAGTTTTTGTTTTTCCCCGCAGCGGTGCTGCCTGCAAACACTCAGGCGGTACCGCTCAAAACAGCCCTTGCAGCTCTTCCTCCGCTTCTGTATTATTCTCTTGTCGATAGGAAAATCGTCTGTTTAGCAATGCCAGAAAAACAACGGCGGCAGGGAACTTATTTCGCCTCCGCGACAGAATCGGAGATGCCATGAAGACAATATATTCACGAAGCCTCTTGGTTGTTTTGCTGTCCGGCGGTCTGCTGACCGCCAGCTGCAAGATGGAAGATGCAAAGACTTGGGTTATGCGGCTCAAAGGCGGTAGCCCGCAACAGGGGCAGCCCGGTCAAGGCCCGCTAGGCAAGCCCGGCGGGCCGCCGCCCATACCCTCGGTGTCCTTTGTCGTCGTGCAGCCGCAGCGGGTGGAGCTGACCTCCGAGCTGCCGGGCCGCACCGCTGCCTACAGGGCGGCAGAGATCAGGCCGCAAGTGAGCGGCATCATCCAGAAGAGGCTCTTTACCGAGGGCGCGGATGTGAAGGCAGGCGAGGCCTTGTATCAGATTGACCCTGCGCCGTTCCAAGCCGCGCTCGACAACGCTGAGGCCAGCCATCTGGCTTCCCGCAAGGCGGCTGAACGGGCGCAGGCCGCGCTGAAGGCAGGGCAGGCCGACTTGGTGCGTCTGCGGGCCATGCTCGCTCTTGCCCGCAGCAACAGCCAGCGGGCTGATGAGCTGTTCAAGAGCAAGGTGAATTCGGCGGTGCAGCGTGATCAGGCCGCCACCGAAGTTGCTGTGGCCGAAGCCACGCTGGCTGCCGCTGAGGCGCAGGTCGAGAGCAGCAAGAGCGCGATAGCCGCTGCGGAAGCCTCGGTGCAGCAGGCCGAGGCGGCAGTCAAAACCGCCCGCATCAATCTCGGCTACACCAAGGTCACGGCCCCCATTTCCGGCCGCGCAGGCATTTCCAATGTCACCGAAGGCGCAGTTGTGACTGCCTATCAGGCCGCGCCGCTGACCACGGTGCAGCAGCTCGATCCCATTTACGCCGACATGCCCCAGTCAGCGACCAAGCTGCTCCAGCTCAACAACGGTGGCCAAGCGGCGAAGAATCAGCGCAAAGTCCGCCTGCTGCTGGAGAACGGCGCGGCGTATCCCCTTGACGGCACGCTCCAGTTCAGCGATGTCACTGTGGAGCAGAGCACCGGCTCGGTGCTGCTGCGGGCTGTTTTTCCGAACCCCGACGGGCTGCTGCTGCCAGGCATGTTTGTTCGGACGGTGATTCAAGAGGGCGTACGCGAGCAGGGCCTGCTCGTGCCGCAGCAGGGCGTGTCGCGCAACGGCAAAGGCCAGCCTTTCGCGCTGGTCGTCGGCGCGGAGAACAAGGCCGAGATGCGGATGCTGACCATCGAGCGGGCGGTGGAGGACAAGTGGCTTGTTTCCAAGGGCCTCGTTCCCGGCGACAAGGTGATCGTCGAGGGCCTGATCATGCTCCGGCCTGGCGCGGAGGTCAATGCCGCGCCCTTTGGAGAGAAGCCGCAGAGCGGCGGCAAAGGCTGAGACCAACTGGGTCGGTGATATCGAGCAACGCTTTACAAACCATCGCCCATCTCAAGCAGGAAGTGCAGACCTGCAAGACGGGCGCAACGAAGTGCAGATCAAGGCAAGCACCGCCTTCGCGCCGCTTGTTGTTTGGCCGCAGAGGACTTCAGTTCAGCAAAAGTCCTCTGCGGCCCGGCAGAACTTCTTTGCTGCCGAACAACAACTCTTTGTTGTCGAGCAAAACTCGTTTCGTGTCAAACAACGCTTCTTTGCGGTTAAACAGCACTCGATTCCTATTTAACAAAATTTCTTTGCGGTTTAACAGGACTTCTTTGCGGTCAAACCGCAGACCTTTGTTGCCGAACAAAACTCCTCTGCAAGCTGACACAACTCGTCTTTAGTCAAACAAGACTTCTTTCCGGTTAAACCAAACTCCTCTGCGGCCAAGCTGAACTTCTTTCTTGCCGAGTGCAATTCGATGCGGGTTTCACAGAAGCACGATTTCTTTTACACCCTGCCTTCGCTCGGAATGACAGCACTTATTTGCAAGCCGCTTCAGCGTTGAGCTGGCTGCAAGGAAAGGGCGACGCGGAAGCCCAAGAAGTCGTCGCGGTAGTCCGGCGCGTGCCTGAAGCGGTTCGCCGTACGTACGAACTTGGGCGTATTGCTCCAGCTGCCGCCGCGAATCACGCGGTCTGAGCCACTGTCAGGGCCTATCGGATTGCCATTAGGACTGACAGCGTAATAATCAGTGCCGTACCAATCAGCGCACCACTCCCAGACATTGCCGTGCATGTCATACAGGCCCCAAGCATTGGCCTTCTTCTCCCCAACCGGATGGGTTTTCTTACTGGAGTTCTTCTCGTGCCAAGCATATTCGCTCAACCGTACCTCGTCATCTCCGAAACAATAGGCCGACTCACTGCCAGCTCGGCAAGCATATTCCCACTCCGCCTCTGTGGGCAGACGATAGATATGACCAGTTTCCTGACGCAGCCATTCACAGTAGGCAACCGCATCTTCCCAGCTCACATTGATCACCGGTCGCTGCGCTCGGCCCCAGCCCTTATCGTTTGGCTTTTCTTTACCTGTTGCCTCACAGAAGGCATCATACTCGGCAAAGGTCACTATATAGCGGCCAATGGCAAAGCTGTCCAGCTCCACCTCATGCACTGGCAGTTCATCTTCACTGCCATTGCCCTGAATATCTCCCATGCGGAAACGACCGCCGGGCAGAAACACCATCTCCGGGCCTGCATCGCCCTTGCTGAGTCTATCCTGAAAAGATCGTACTCCATACGTTTCAACATAAACCCGCCAGTTAAAGCCTGTGAAGTCAATCTGCTCAGTGTGATTCATTATCCCGGCGGCAAGATCAACAAAGCGCACAAGCTGATCCGTGGCCCGCAGTGGTGTCTGTTCAGCAAGCTGCTTATGCGCGATGCCCCAAGCTAAAAGAAACTCCTGCACCGTGTAATGGCTGAAGCGGAAGGCGCGGTCAGAGTTACGGCGGTTGAGCAGGGAGCGACCGCCCAGCTCGAACTGCTCCAGCCAGGCTATGTTCGCGTCTGCACGGATGAGCTGCTTCAGCTCATCCTCCGAGATCACTCGTATGCCCTGCCGCTGCATCCGCTCCGCAATCCGCAGGCAGGCCAAGAAGAGTTCCTTGCGCTCAGGCTTATGTCGTTCCTCCGGCAGCTTGCGCACCTCCCGGTCAAGCCATGCGTTCAGCAGGGCCTCGTACACCGTGTAGGCGTTCCAGTCCTGTCCACACTTCTTGTCCAGCAGATCTTCAATATGCTGGAGGAGCATGGGCCGCATCCGCAACTCCTGCATGTGCTTGAGCAGATTGTCAGCCTTATCCCGCTTCTCCTTCTTGATCTTTCCAGCCTGAAACCACAGACGATGGTGCCAGTGCAAGGGCAGCTTGCGCTTAATGAAGTCCTGCACTTGGGCATCGGTGAAGGGGGAAAGATAGAGCACCGGGCAGCGATAGCCGAACAGCACTCTGATCTCCGGGCGGCCAAAGGGGTCCGGCTCCGTCTCCGGGAAAAACTGGGTGCGGCTGGAGATGATCACCCGGCGAAAATCCTCGCTGGCGGCAAGCAGCTCCAACAGCCGCTCCTTGATCCGCTTCCACGCCTGCCGGTCTTCGTCCAGCGCGTCAAGGAGCAGAAAGGTCTCGCCCTTGTTCGGCAAATCGCGCACCCGCTGCAAGGTGTCGTCGCCGAGCTTGAAGAGCTGGCAGCTGTATTTCTGCGGCCAGAAGCTGGTCAGGTGCATCAGCTTGAGCATCAGCAGGAGCGAGGTCTTGCCCATGCCCGCATCAGAGAGGATGAACATCTGATGCCGCCCGTCTTTCTCCAAGGGCAGCTTGCCCTGAAAGAACTCGTTGATCCGTTCAAAGGCCGATTGCCGCGCGGCAATCAACAAATCATCCTGACGCGAATCCGCCGGGTTTCTGTCCTGAAGCTGCGGCACCACATAGACATCCTTCAGCACGTTCGGATCAACGAACTCATCCCGCAGCCGGTCAAACTCCTTGGCCCGCTCGCCGCTGATCCGCTCAAGCTGCTTCCAGAGCGGCTTGACCCATTCCGCTTTGACAAAGGCCATTGCTTCCAGAGCCATGATTTCCCCTCCGTGCCGTCAGCTGCACCGCGCTTCTGCGAGAGCTTACGCGCCTGCCTCTGTCCCCAGCCCCAACGCCTCCAACAGCAGCTTGTTCGCCAATTGCGGATTGGCCTTGCCCTTGGTCTGTTTCATCAGCTGGCCGACAAGGAAGCCCATAACCTTGGTCTTGCCCTCGCGGTATTGCTGCACCTGCTCCGGGTTGGCGGCGACTACCGCCTGAACCGCAGCCAGCAGCTCGCCTTCGTCGCTCATCTGCACCAAGCCTTTCTCTTTGACGATCTGCTCCGGGTCGGTTCCGCTGGCGAGCATTTCGACAAAGACAGTCTTGGCAATCTTGCCGGAGATGGTGCCTTTCTCCTCCATCGTCAGCAAGGCAGCTAACTGGCCCGCCTGCACCTTGCATTCGCTGATCTGCTCCGGCGCGTATTCCCGCAGCAGTTCCGTGCAGATGAAGTTGGCCGCCTTCTTGGGGTTATTGAAGGCAGCGCAGACCTGCTCAAAGAAGTCCGCCAGCTCGCGGGAGGCGGTGAGAATCGCCGCAGCTTCTTCCGGCAGGCCAAGCTGTTCGATGAAGCGCAGCCGCCGTTGCTTGGGCAGCTCAGGCAGGCTTTGCCGCATCCGCTCAATCCACGCCTCGTCAATCACGACTGGCACTAAGTCCGGGTCGGGGAAGTAGCGGTAATCGTGCGCCTCCTCCTTGCCGCGCATCGCTTCGGTGCGGTTTGTATCTGGATTCCAGAGTAAGGTGGCCTGCGTCACCTTGCCGCCGTCAAGAAGGATATCCCGCTGCCGCCGCTCTTCGTATTCCAAGGCAAGCTGCACATTGCGGAAGGAGTTCATGTTCTTCAGCTCCGTGCGGGTGCCGAGCTTCGCTTGGCCTCTGGGCCGCAGAGAGATGTTGGCATCACAGCGGAAGCTGCCTTCCTGCATATTGCCGTCGCAGATGTCGAGGCAGCGGACAATGGCGTGCAGCTGCTTGAGATATGCCGCCGCCTCTTCCGGCGAGCGCAGATCCGGCTCGCTGACGATCTCCAGCAGCGGCGTGCCGGTGCGGTTGAGGTCAACATAGCTCTTCGGCTCGCGCTCGTCGTGAATCAGCTTGCCTGCGTCCTCCTCCATGTGGGCGCGGGTGATGCCGATGGTCTTCTTCGCGCCGTTGACCTCGATCTCCAAGCGGCCATGCTCGGCAATGGGCAGCTCGAACTGGGAAATCTGATAGCCCTTGGGCAGGTCAGGATAGAAATAGTTCTTGCGGGCAAAGCGGTTCTCCCGGTTGATCTGCGCATCCACGGCCAAGGCCAGCTTGATGCCGTTCTCCACCACCTGCCGGTTGAGCACGGGCAGCGAACCCGGCATTCCGAGGCAGACCGGGCAGGTCTGGGTATTGGGCGGCGCACCGAACTCTGTCGAACAGCCGCAGAATATCTTGCTCTTGGTCTTCATCTGGGCATGAACTTCCAGCCCGATCACGGTTTCAAATTCCATAATGTTATTCAGTTCAATAGTGATGGCGTATTTTGCAATGAATTTCCCTGTCTCAATGTTAGCTGGCTGATAGAACCGGACAAAGGAACAACGGGCCGAGAACACTCCCTCCCGCATTCTGCGCTTCGCAGCCAGCAGCCTCTTGCGGAGACACTATAGTATCTCCGATGGAGACACTACGCTAACTCCGAGGGAGTCACTACGGTGTCTATAGTGGAGTCACTATGCTAACTCCACCTGAGACACTATGCTAACTCGGATGGAGACACCATAGTGTCTCTGAAAGGAGATACTATGGTGTCTCCCCGCTGCCGCCTGCCCGCTGAATGGCCGCACGATGCCGCAGGGCGATTGGCGAGCTGCATCTACTCCTTGTTGCCGCGCCGATGCACTTCTCTTTCGCAGACTGGGTCAATATTCCATGCCCCCTCGGCGTTGTCGCGAAGATCATTGTCCTCGAAGATGCCGCCTCCGCCGCTATATACCCAAATACCCACATAACCGTTCAGAGAGATACGGTTACGGCGCAGGGTCAGGTTGCCGCCTTCTCTGATCTCGACCCCTGAAAACGCATTGGCAAATATCTCGTTGTCCTCCAGCGTCCCTTTTCCATTGTCAGAGACCAAGACACCGCCTTGCTTCCCATCATGAATGCGGTTACGACGCAGGATGGGGTTTGCGCTGTCGTGGATTGCCACACCCGCCCGATTTTGGCTGGAGATGTCACAATCCTCCAGCTCAAGCCTGCCTTGAGTGACCTCGACACCATACCACTTACCACCACCAGCTTGTCTCAGAGTTAGGTTGGCAAGTCTGCCTACAGTGGCTTTGAATACAACGGTATGCTTGCCATTAGCCTCAATCACAATGTCGTTTCGTTCTCCGTCGCCCACTATTTCGACTGGCTTGTCAATCACAATGCCTTCACTATAAAAGCCAGGCCGGACAAGAATTTTGCCGCCTGCTTTGACGACCTTGAGTGCCTCAGTGATTGTCGTATAATCACCACGATGCCAAGCATCCACAACTACGGTTGGCGGCCCGATCTTTACTGCTGGCGCAGCCTTGGTCTCTTTCGGCTCAATGACGTTGCCGGAATGTCTTCTCTCCAATGCCTCAACAATCTGCTGCGCCATCTTCGCAAGGGCTTTACGCACCGGTACTGCACTCAGCGGCTTGAGGCGCAGCTTCGTCCAATCCACATACTGCCGCGCCGCGATAACCTGCGCCAGCTTGTCGTGTTCCCGCTTGGCTTTGTCTTGCAGCACAGGGCAGCGGACATAATAAACCGGCAGGATGAGATCACTGCGGCCCAGCGTCTCTTCCCGCTTCAGGAACCGCTCCAGCTCATCCCGGCAGGCCGCGCTTTTGAAGAATGCTGGCGTGAGGATAGGAATGAGAAAGGTGACAGCATCAAGCGACTGGTTGATGCGATCCTGCCACTGCTGGCCCCAAGCAATATCCTTGCGGTCTTGAAAGATGTCGAACGGCTCGCCGGTGTGCATCCGCACTTCGCCGCTCAGACGTTCCCGGAACTGCGTCATCCATCCGTTGTCATGACGGTCGTCCTCATTCACATAACTCATGAAGGCAAGTGCTGTCCGGCTCATGTCAATTACCTCCGCCGTGGCAAGAACTGGCTGTTTCTGAAGCAGGGGAAACAACTCCCCTGCGTAGCCTTACGCCGCTGCCAGCTCCGCGCCGCTGCTGATCCACCGCCGCAGCCGGAGCAGCTCGTCGTTCCAGCGGTCTGAGACCCGGAGCTGGATGAAGACCCGGAACAGATCGTTGACCAAATCAATACCCTCTTCCAGCAGGGCAACGCGCTCCAGAATCTGCCCTTCCAGCCCTTCGCGCTCATTGCCGCCGCCCTCATCGGCCCCGGCAGTGGCGGGCAGCTTCATGCTGCGGAACTCCAGCGTGGCCGCCGTGAGGGTGAAACTGTACTCGCGCTCCTCGCTGCCGATCTTCAGCCGGGCCTGCTCCGGCCGCTTGCCAAGAGCCAGCCCAGCGCGGGCCTCTTTCAGCTCCGTCATCAGGCCGCGACAGACCAGCTTTTCGCATTCCGGGCCTTCGCCGCACTCCAGCAGCATGTGCTTCTCAAAGACCACAGGCACATCGCCACGGCTTGGCACAGCTACGCTGCCGCCCCGCTCCTCGGATTTGCACCAGAGCCAGATCAGGAACTCTTGGCCAAGGAAACGTTTTTCTTCGATGATGTCAAGCAAATCCATGTTCGTCGCCGTGGGTTAGAGTAAGGATGCGGGCTGGAGGGTTTCGAGCTTGGCCGCCGCCTGCTCGTCGAGGAGCTGAAGCGCGCTGTTCCACGGCACCTGCATAACCAAAGAAAGGCCGAAGGTCTCCTTGAACAGCTCCTCCAGCAAAGCCAGCGGCTTGCGGCCATTGGAGAAAAACAGCACCGTGCCTTTCGGCACGTTCCAGCAGAAGTCATAAACCGCAGGCACGGGCGGCGACTTGCGCATCAGCTCGGCCTTGATCCGCTCCTTGATCTCCAGCCGGACTGTGCGGCTGAGGCGGCGCAGGTCTTTCTCCTCTTTGATCCGCGCCTCCTCTTTGGCCGCGAATTTCTTCAGCACCGCGCCGGAAACCTTGCGCTCGTCTACCCGCAGGGCCAGTGTCACATAATCGCCTGCGGCATACGAGCCGTAGGCGAATCTGGAGTCGAACATGTCACCCACCGAGACCCAGCCGATGGACAACTCGTCGAGGGTGTCGTCAATGTCCTTGAAACTGTGCTTCGTCACCTGCTCTGCAATAAAATCCCACGCATTGCCGGGAAGCTCGCCCTCCACCGTGAAGCGGGTGAAGGATGCGCTGCCTGCTAAGAGACCCATATCAATTGTCCTGTTCAGAAAAAGATGTCCAGCCCGAGAACGGGCCGCCAGAAAAAGCTGCCCGAACCTTATAACAAAGCGCGGCAGGAGGCAACAGGGAAGTGCAGGCGGCCCGGCGAAACAGCCTCTTCGCTGCGGAAAACAGAGCGCAATCAGCTCACTTGCCGCTGTCCGGCTCCGGCGACTCCGGCTTGTCCTCCTCTGCCGCAGTCCCGCCTCCCGCCTGCTTGACCAAGGCAGTCTTGACCTTCTTTGACAGCGCCTCATCGCCGAGCATGGCCTGCATCAGCCTGTCGTCAATATAGGTCTGATTCTGCGATTGATTGAAATTGCGCAGCCTCCAGATGAACCAGAGCAGAGACAGTGCCAGCGCGCCCAGCATGACAATAAAAAGAAACCACATCAATCCGCTCATGATCTCAGCCTCCTGTGCCGAATGAACGCCTTTTCCGCCTTCAGCCTGCCGGATGCAGGCTGGCGCGTTGCCGTTCTTGCATTATACCGGCTGGAGGCAGGAGCGCGCAACGGCAGGAAGCGGCTCCTTGTTTTCCTTGCTGCCGCTTGAAAAAAAAAGACGGAGCCTTGCGGCTCCGCCATGACTTGCTTCTGTCTTGCTTCTTCCTACAACACCAGCTCGAACTTCATCTCCGTATCGTCCCGGTCCTTTCTGTCTAAGAGCAGGGTCAATATCTTCTCCAGCAGGCGCAGGCCGCCTTTGTAGCCCACGGTGGGGAAGTACTGATGCCCCTGTCGGTCTAAGATCGGGAAGCCCCAGCGCAGGAACGGCACATCCTCGTCCCGCGCGATGTACTTGCCATAGGTATTGCTGATCAGCAAATCAACCGGCTCGTTCTTCATCCACTGATGCAGGAGGAAGAAGTCCCCTTTGGCCCGCACGTTGACCTGACACGGCATTCCTGCGGTCAGCTCCTTGATCCGCTTCTCGAACTTCTTGCCCGGCGTGCCGGTGACGATGTGCACAGGACACATGTCAATGGACACGAGGAACTCGGTCATGGCGATGAGCTGATCAGGATCACCCGCCAGAGCCACCTTCTTGTGGTAGAAATACTGGTGCATGTCCGAGATCAGATCAACGAGCTGACCGCGCTCGACCATGATCTCCTCCGGCACATTCACGCCCGCCATCTTGTGCAGCGCGTCAATGAAGCGGTCTGTCGCCTTGAGGCCAAAGGGCATGTCCAATATCTTGCACGGCACCTTGTGTTTGCTGTCTAACTCGCGGGCCGCATCTGCCGAGGACCACTCGCCCAGCGCAATGGTGCCGATGGAGTCTGCGGTGGACTTCAGCTCGGCAATGGTCGTGCCGCCATCTGGGAACATCTTATACTCGCCCGTGAGCGGGGTGTTGAGCACGCCTGACGTGTCCGGGAACATGATCGTGCCCACTCCCATCAGCTTGCTCAGACGCTTCAGCTCCTCCATGTCCGCAGGCTCGACCCAGCCGGGGATCAGGTTGACCTTGCCGTTTTTCTTGCCGGTCGGCTCGGCCAGCTCAGTCATGGCCTTGACCATGTTCGAGAAGCCGGTGACGTGCGAGCCTGCGTAGCTCGGCGTGGACGCGCTGATCACGTACTTGCCTTCCGGTATCTTGCCTTCAGCAATGGCCTTCTTGCGGATCTGCGGCAGGTCGTCGCCAATGGTCTCGGACAGGCAGGTGGTGTGGACAGCAATGATCTCCGGGTTGTAGACCGCAAAGATGTTGCTGAAGGCCTGCATCAGGTTGGCCTGACCTCCGAAGACCGACGAGCCTTCGGTGAACGAGCTGGTGGCTGCCGAGACCGGCTCCTTATAGTGCCTGGTTAAGGCGGAGCGGTGATAGGCGCAGCAGCCCTGCGAGCCGTGGCTGTGCGGCAGGCAGCCGTGGATGCCCAGCGCGGCGTACATCGCGCCGATGGGCTGGCAGGTCTTGGCCGGGTTGATGGTCAAGGCGCTGCGCTCAGTGATTTCTTTCGGTGTATGTCGTAAGAGCATGTTCTTTGCCTCGTGATTGTTTGTTTCGCAGGAGAGTGGTCTGATCACGACCACCAGAGTGATCGTTATGCGGACAGGAGAGTGATCTGGTTGCGATCACCAGAGTGATCGTTGCGCGATCACTCTCCTGTCCGTTTTACAACCACTCTCCTGTCCGTTGCGCGGCCACTCTGGTGTCTCTTCCTGCATCCGCCGCCGTAGGGGCAATTCATGAATTGCCCCTACGGCCGCACGTCATTCATTCCCACACATACGCCCCAGAAAGCTGTGGGTTCTCCTGCCACGGCGCTTTCATGTATGACCAGACCTTGCTGTTCACTAGCCGGTCGATCTCCTGATAGAAGTTGATCGCGCCCTTGAAGCCCGCATAGGGGCCACCAGAGTCGTAGCTGTGCAGCTGCTTCATCGGGATGCCCAGCTTCTGGATGGAGAACTTCTCCTTGATGCCCGCGCAGAAGATGTCCGGCTTCAGCAGCTTGACCAGCGTCTCCGCCTCATGCTGGTTGAGGTCGTCGATGATGAGGGTGCCTGCGTCCATGTCCGGGGCAAGGCCCTCGTAGTCCTTGAACTTGACCGTGCCCGCCGCTTCGAGAGCCTGCATGGCCTCGGCTGTCTTGCGCGGCTTGAAGCGGGTGGCATCCGCCTCGACCTCAATCTCCTCGATGTTGCGGCTGTCCGCATCCACCTCAATGGTCGGGATGACGCGGCGGCCCTCGTAGTCGTCACGGTGGCCGAACTCATAGCCCGCAGAGATGGTCTTCATGCCCATCTCCTTGAACAGCTCATTGTAGTGGTGCGCCCGCGAGCCGCCCACGAACATCATGGCGGTCTTGCCTTCGGTGCGCGGCAGAATCTCCTTCACTGCTGCCTCGACCTCCGGCATCTCCTCGGCAATCACAGCCTCAACGCGGTCGATCAGCTCCTTGTCCTCGAAATAGGCCGCGATCTTGCGCAGGGACTTGGCCGTGGCCTTAGCCCCGATGAAGTTCACCTTGATCCAAGGGATGCCGAACTTGGTCTCCATCATGTCGGCCACGTAGTTAATAGAGCGGTGGCACATCACTGCGTTCAGATCAGCCTGATGCGCTGTGGCGAACTGCTTGTACGTGCTGTTGCCAGAGAACGTGGCGATATTGGTAATACCGCACTTCTTAAAGATACGGTCGATCTCAAAGCCGTCGCCACCGATGTTGTACTCGCCCAGCAGACTGATCTTGTACTTGCCTTCTACGGGCCGATCATCCGCACCCACGATATGCCGGAAGACCTGGTTGTTGGCGATGTGATGCCCTGCGGACTGGCTCACGCCCTTGTACCCTTCACAGCTGAAGGCGTAGACGTTGCAGTCGCCCAACTTCTCCTTCATCTGCCGCGACACGGTGTGGATGTCATCGCCAATCAAACCCACCGGGCAGGTGGCGAAGACCGCTATCGACTTAGGATGAAAGAGGTCGTAGGCTTCCTGAATCGCCGCTGCCAGCTTCTTCTCGCCGCCGAAGATGATGTCCTGCTCCTGCATGTCCGTGGAGAAGGCGTAGGTCATGAAGTTCTCGCCGTCTGGTCCTTCCGGGCCAGGGTCGGTCTGGTTACGCCGGGTGAGCCAAGCATAGAAGCTGCATCCTATCGGCCCATGCACCAGGTTGACGATGTCCCTGGTTGGCCCCATGATGACACCCTTGCAGCCTGCATACGTACAACCGCGCATCGTAATAATGCCGGGTATGGTGCGCACGTTGGCGGTGATTTCCGGGGTGCCGTTCTCCAGCGCCTCGTTGATCATGATCTGCTTGCTGCGCTTGCGGGCAACCTTGGGCGGGTACTTGGCTAACAGCTCGGCCTTGACCTCCGCAGGCCCCAGCTGCGCCTTTCTGTTCTTTACTGCTGTCATTGCATTCTCCTGAAAGGTTGATTCTCAGCCAATGGCGATCTCGCCTTTCTCACCCGTGCGGACGCGGATTGCGTCAGCGACCGGCAGGACAAAGATCTTGCCGTCGCCGGGCTTGCCTGTTTTGTTGACAGCGATGATGGCCTGCACCACGTCATCCACTTGGCTGTCCTCAACCACTGCCGTCACCATGCGCTTGGGATAGAGCTTGCCCTTCTCACCCAGCACCGAGGCCGCTTCCTCATAGCCCTTGTCCACGCCTTCAAGGATCTTCGGGTTGATGAAGCCCTTGCCCCGGCCTTGGCATTCGTGGGCGAAGAAGGCCGCAATGCCAGCATCGCTGAGTGCCTTCTTGGTCTGGTTCATCATGTTGATGCGGACAACCGCAATCACCTCTTTCATGATCAGGCCTCCTTCTGGCCGGAGCTGACCGTGTGGACTTCTTCCACCGCGCTGACAAAGATCTTACCGTCACCAAAGGCACCCTTGCCAGCGGTGCGCGCTGTGTCCATAACCGTTTGGATAACAAAGTCCTTGTCCTCATCCTTGACCACCATCATCAGCATGGTCTTGGGGATCTCATCGTAGGTCACGTCGCCGATCTTGATGCCCCGCTGCTTGCCGCGTCCGGCCACGGAATACTTTGTGACCGCCGGGAAGCCCGCATCCATAAGGGCGGCCAGCACTTCGTCTGATTTCTCCGGCCGTACTATCGCTCTGATCATCAGCATGATTCTTGTCTCCTGATATATTCGTTGTATGTGGGGGCGGCCCCTTGCGGTGGCCGCCCTTGACATCCGCAACTGCTTGCCCGCAGCATGAGCAAGCGC
>JAABPV010000013.1:18711-49185 GCA_011391865.1 Desulfobulbaceae bacterium
TTCGTTGTATGTGGGGGCGGCCCCTTGCGGTGGCCGCCCTTGACATCCGCAACTGCTTGCCCGCAGCATGAGCAAGCACTTGCTCGTTCTATGCGCAACTGCTTGCTCGCAACACGAGCAACTGCTTGCTCGTTTTATGCGCAAGTGTTTGCTCGTGACATGAGCAACTGCTTGCCCAAAGCCGCCGCCCGTGTCAGTTCAGCAGGCCGTAATCCATCAGCAGCTTTTCCAGCTCCTCGATCTCCAAGGGCTTGGGAATGACGAACTTGGTGTTGCCGTCAATGGCCTTGGCTAATCCCCGGTACATATCTGCCTGCTTGGCATCCGGCTTCCATTCAATGACGGTCTTGCGGTTGATCTCGGCACGCTGCACGTCGTTATCACGCGGCACAAACCAGATCATGTGGGTGCCCAGCTTCTCGGCAAACTTCTGGATCATCTCCTTCTCGTTGTCAACAGCGCGGGAGTTGCAAATCAGGCCGCCGAGCCGCACTGCGCCTGTCTGGGCAAACTTCATAATGCCCTTGCTGATGTTGTTGGCTGCGTACATAGCCATCATCTCGCCAGAGACGACAATGTAGATCTCCTCGGCTTTGCCGTCGCGGATAGGCATGGCAAAGCCACCGCACACTACGTCACCCAGCACGTCGTAGAAAGCGTAATCCAAGCCCTCTTTCTCCTCATACGCGCCCAGCGACTCCAGCATATTGATCGAGGTGATGATACCGCGTCCGGCGCAGCCCACGCCTGGCTCTGGCCCGCCTGACTCCACGCACCAAGTGCCGCCGTAGCCCTTCTTGCGGATGTCCTCCAGATCAACGTCCTCGCCTTCCTCACGCAGGGTGTCGAGCACCGACTTTTGCGCTAGGCCGCCGAGCAGCAAGCGGGTGGAGTCGGCCTTGGGATCACAGCCCACGACCATGACCTTCCTGCCCATCTCCACCAGACCAGCCACCGTGTTCTGCGTGGTCGTTGACTTACCAATGCCGCCCTTGCCGTAGATTGCCACCTTTCTCATCTTCGTGTTCCTCCTGTGTTCTATAAGGATGTCCCGGAATGTCCGGCCCGTTGCTTGCTGTGCAGTGCCGCGCAGGCTGCTGCGCTTTTGCTTTCTATATAGCAAGCACCGTGCCAGACCGGTCAGGAGGAAAAGAAAAGCCGCCATTACGGCGGCTTGGACTATGCTTTTGCAGGAATGTCAGAGCAAGGCTCCCGTGACAGCGGAAACCCTTTTGTGCGAAAGGTTACAATAAGGTGAGTGGGAGGCGTTTTTGTCGGGAGGCGGATGACAGAGAAGTCATTCAAACAGCACGTTCCGGTAAGGCAGCCAATAGCGGGCGTGAACAGCGTAATTCAGCCAGACAAAGAGGGCCGCGCCGTAGCCAAGAAGTATCCACTGCGCTGTCGCCGCCGGAGGCTGATGCCGCCGCGCCAGATACGGCAGGCGGGAAAAGACCGCCACCTGCAAGGGGGTCAGATACAGACCCAGCCGGTCCACCGCTGTCGGCGCAAACCCGACAAGAAAGACAGAGGCAACCGCCGCGCAGGCCATCCACAGCCAGAGCAGAGCGTTGGGATACGTCTTTTTCCATTCTTTCCAGAACACAAAGAGAATGACTGCGGCGACGAAGTTCATGCCTCCTCGTATGGCAGCACCTTGGGAGAACATGCGCTGTTCAACATAAGAAGTCCACAGGTTCTCTAAGGAAGGTGCCATGAGGGCATCCCAGAGGCCGTAGCCGATCAAGGCGACAGCCGCCGCCCGGAAGAGCCAGCCTTTTTGATAGAGGAACATGGCCAGCGGGATCATGACCACGGCGGTTTTATGAAACAGCGCGGCCAAAGCGATCAAGGCGGTGTACTGAAGAAACTTGCCCTGCTCAAGCCGGGTCAGTGCCCAGAAGATCAGGCCCAAGGCCACGCCTTGGCGACTGTAGCCCATTGCCACGACGATGACTATGTACGGAACTGCGACGGTGAAGGCCAGCCATGCCCTGTATTGCGCCCGGCAGAAAGCAATCAGGCCGCTGGTGAAAATCAGGCCGCAGGCGGTGTTCACCCCGTAGATGCCCCAGTCCAGCGAGGCCATGAGCCGGTTGATGAGCACATAGCCGGGATCGCCTTTGATCGGATCAGTGAGCGCGGCTCCGATCTCTTTGTGATAATACGGCAGATAGTTGCCCCAGTCGCCGCCGACATGGTGGCGGAAGCCGATGCAGAGGGTGAAGAAAAGGCCAAGCAGCAGCCAAGGCGGCCAAGCAGCGGACTTTCTGCCCGGCGCGGCCAGCAGGGCGGCCAGCGCGGGAATGGCGTACATGATCCAGTAGGGCCACATGATCAGCCTCCGGCCTGCCGCGCTTCCAGCCAGGATTGAAACATCAGCACAGACCAGAGGGAATACTCCCAGCTGCGCCTGCCGCTGAGGTGCTCCTGCCAGCGCAGACGGACAGGAGCGGGATGGAAATATCCCTCTTGGCGCAGACGGCCTGCGTCCAACAGACTCTCGGCCCAATCCCGCAGCGGCCCGCGCAGCCATGCCGCCAGCGGAATGCCGAAGCCCTGCTTGGGCCGCTCCAGCAGACTGCGCGGAACATGTTTATACAATATCTGCCGCAGGATCCGCTTGCCTTGGCCGTCACGGATTTTCATGCACAGCGGCAGGCGCAGGGCCAGCTCCACCACCCGGCAGTCGAGAAACGGTGCCCGCGTTTCCAAGGACACGCCCATTGCGGCGCGGTCAACTTTGCACAAAATGTCATCCGGCAGATAGGTGAGCGCGTCAAGAAGCATCATCCGCTGTTCCGGCGGCTGTCCGTTTAACCAAGCTGAACTGTGGGAAAGGACTGTTTCCGGCTCGCGTCCGCCAAGAACAAGGCTGGACGGTTCAGGCCATGCAGAGACTAAGCTGCGGTAAAGGTCATTCATGCCCTGCGCCTTAAGCCCTTCGGCCAGCTTGTGCGCCTTGTCTCCAAGCTGCATCCCGCCTTTTCCGGCTGCCTGCGCCAGCCAGTCCCAGTGCTGCGGTGGCAGAACGCAGATCAGCCGCGCCAGCAGCTGACGCAGCGGCAAAGGCAGCCAGCCAACTTTGCTCCAGATGCGCGGCCCCCAGAAATAGCGGTTGTAACCGCCGAACAGCTCATCGCCGCCGTCGCCGGACAGTGCTGCGGTCACATGCTGTCGAGCCATTTTGGCCACCAGAAAAGTCGGTATTTGCGAAGAGTCCGCAAACGGCTCGTCGTACAGTGTTGGCAGCAGCGGAATCACCTCCAGAGCCTGTGCCGGACTGAGCTGGAATTCCGTGTGCTCCGTGCCCAGATGGCGAGCCACGGCGCGGGCGTGCTCGGCCTCGTCATGCGCCGTTTCCGTGAAGCCGACAGTGAAAGTTTTCACCGGCTGGCTGGAGCGCGTCCGCATCAGGGCGGCAATCAAGGAGGAGTCGATGCCGCCGGAGAGAAAGGCTCCCAACGGCACGTCCGCTGCCAGCTGGCTGGCGACCGCGTCGCCGAGGCATTGCTCCAAGCAGGCCGCAGCCTCATCCTCGCCGCCGCTGAAAGGCTTGGCGGCGGCGCGCTCCGCCTCTTCTGCCAGCGACCACCAACATTGCTCTTCCGCAAGCCCACCTTGGCGGACACGAAGCAGGCAGCCGGGCCTGAGCTTGCGGATGCCTTTGTAAATTGAATGCGGCGCAGGGATGTAATTATAGCGCAGCAGCAGGGTCAGCGCGTCGAGGTCAATCTCCGGCTTGAAGCGCGGATGGGCCGTGACCGCCTTCAGCTCGGAGGCGAAGAAGAAAACGCCGTCCTGCCAGCCGTAATAGAGCGGCTTTTCGCCCATCCGGTCCCGCGCCAGCAGCAGCGTCCGTTCTTGGCAGTCCCAAACCGCGAGGGCGAACATGCCGACGCAGCGGCGCAGCGTAGTTTCTAATCCCCAAGTCTCGATGCAGGCCAGCAGGGTTTCGGTGTCGGAATGACCGCGCCACGCTTGTTCTGGCAGCAGCTGCCGCAGCTCAAGATGGTTGTAGATTTCGCCGTTGAAGACGATCACATGCCGCCCGGAATGCGACTGCATGGGCTGATGTCCGGCAGGCGAAAGATCCAGCACGGCCAAGCGGCGGTGGCCGAGCGCGGCCCCTGCCGCCGCGTCCGTCCAGATGCCGCCGTCATCCGGCCCCCGGTGGCGGAGCGTCTCGGTCATGCGCTGGACATGCAGCCGGAGCGCGTCGTCCGCCGCCTGCTCCAGAATGCCGACTATGCCGCACATGTTCAGCGGAGCAGCAGCAGTCCGGCTTGCAGCGCGGCAAAGGCCAGCAGCCCGGCAGCGACATCGTCGAGCATGATGCCCAAGCCGCCGTGCAGGCGGCGGTCAAGCCAGCCCACAGGAAAGGGCTTGAGGATGTCAAAAAGGCGGAAAAGCGCGAATCCGGCCAGGGCGGCCAGCGGGTGGAGCGGAGCGGCGGTCAGAGCGATGAGCTGGCCGACGACCTCGTCGATGACCACAACACCAGGATCGCCTTGATCAAGGATTTTCTCTGCCGCGCCTGCCGCAGCGGTGCCGAGGACAAAAAGCGTAGCAACAACCGCCAGATACATATCAAAATCAAGCTGGCATAATCCAGACCAAAGCAGCACTCCGGCCAAGGAACCCCACGTACCAGGTGCCTTGGGCAGATAGCCGCTGCCCGCGCCAGTGGCTATGAACAGGAAGAGCTTATCCATTGCCGCGCCTCTTGGCCTTCGACAGCAGCGTGCGGAGTTCTTCAACCGTATAGGCTGGATTTTTGCTGTGAATGGCTGTATGGCAGTTCGGGCATACCGGAAGCAAATCCCGCACGGGATCCACTGCGCAGCTCCCTTCCGTCATTTCTGAAAGCGGCCTGCGATGATGAACATGTATTACTTTTCCAGCCAGACCGTATTGCTGCTCGGAATCAAAACCGCATATCTGGCATGTTGCGCCATAATGATTAAGACATTTTTTTCGTGCCTGCCGATTCCGCTCATATACTGAAATGCTGATTTTTTCCCCGCTTCCTTCAGTATATATTTCTCTTTCCAGAAATTCTTCCGGCAACAGTCCTTCTACTGTGTCAAGCGGAACTTTATTTTTGATTTTTTCTAAAATTTTTTCATGCTGGGCAGGCGAGACTTCATCAATTGTCACAGGAGTTGCTCGTTTCTCAAGATGATTCACCTGACGGAAAACGTCGTTAAGAGCTTTGAAGTCATCTCCGAACACTTCCCTCAAAAACAAGGTCTGTTCCGTTTCTTGCGGCTTGTCCTTCGGATATGGCGTGAAAGGATGTTCCAGCCGATGCAGATCATCCAGGCAGTATTCCGCGCTGCTCCCAACTCCACGAACAGCGGAAACAGACGCGAATCCGATGATGCCCCAGCCTTTAAAGCGACCGTGCCCCATCCAGAGAATAACTTTGTCGCCTTCTTTTATACGTGAATAAAATTTTTTTGAATATGACGAGCCGCCCCAAGGCCAGAAAAATTCTTGACTCTTTCCGCTGAGAAAATATTCCATGTCTGAATAAAATATATGGCCTGATTTGTCTCCTCGCATAGCGTTGTTGATACCAAACCACCAGTAATGTGGTGATTCAGAAAAATCACTTTTAACAAGCTCAAGAATAATATCATGCAGTTCGCAAAAAAACTTCAATGGAGCTTCTTTGGACACAGCAACCTGCTTCTTGTCCTTGTCGATACTCAGCCATGACTCTTTTTGATATTTTTTAAAAATAGCATCGACAAGATGGCCAAACATCCAGCCTGAACGATCTTCTGTTTTCTCAACTATTTTTTTGTTAAAATAGGATGAAAAAATAATTCCAGACATATCGTCGTTAAATTTGATATACAATAAAAAAATATCTTTTGTATAAAGATGAATATTCTTGTTCGTGCTTATCCATAAAAGTGGCTCATGCTGCTCCAGCTTTTTCAAAAAATCATATGCAGCTAACTTCTGCCGCTTTAGTCGGCCAAGGTTCTCCGTATATGCCGCAGCAACACGATTTTTAAGCATCTTTTTTCTCCGCCGCCGCATGAACCTGCTGCACAGGAACATCATGCTTTCTCGCCAGCCGCGCGCAGTCCTCGTATTCCGGCTTGATCCGGCAGCCGCCGCCGGGTAGCTCCACTTTTTTGCCCCGCACTGCGCCCCAAGGCGTTGCCAGCTCAACCGCCGTTCTCGGCAGGGTCAGTCTGCGCTCGCTGTGAAAGCGGAGACCAATTGCGCTGGTCTCGGTCAGAAGGATATCCTTCAGCCGGGCGGCATGGGCCGGATCGGCAATCAGCCGGAGGAGGAAGCCTGGACGGCCTTTTTTCATCTGCACAGGCGAGAGGATGATGTCCAACGCGCCAGCGGCCAGCAGCCGGGCCGAAACATGCGGCCAGAACTCCGGGTTCCAGTCGTCCAACTGGGTCTCTATCACCTCGACTAACTGCGCCTCCTCGGCATCCTGCCGCTGACCGATGAGCAGGCGGAGCAGATTGGGCCGCCGGTCGCGACGCTCCCGTGTGCCTGCGCCGTAGCCTGTCCGCTCAATGCGCATCGGCGGCAGCGGCCCGAAAGAGCCTGCCAGCTCCACAGCCAAGGCGGCACCGGTGGGCGTGACCAGCTCCTGCGCCAAGTTTTCTCCATGCACCGGCACATCTTTGAGCAGCTCGCAGACCGCAGGCGCAGGCAGAGGCAGCTCGCCGTGCTGGCAGCGCACCCAGCCGCGCGGCATGGGCAGCGGCGAGCAGACCGCCTCGTCTATGCCTAAGCTCCGCAGACCAATGACCGCGCCGACAATGTCAATCAGAGCGTCAACCGCGCCGACCTCATGAAAATGCACCTTGTCCGTCATCTGCCCGTGCACGCGGGCCTCAGCCTCGGCCAGCCGCCGGAACACAGCCAAGGCGCGGCGGACAACATCCTCTTCAAGCGCGGACTGCTCCAACAGAGCTGCTATGTCGGCGAGATGCCGGGGCCGCGCCTCCTCCCCTGAACGCACCCTGACCATCACCGCCTGAAGTCCGTTTTTAATCAAGGACTTGACTTCCAGTCGCCAATCGGGCAGGCGGAGTTTAGCTAATTCGCTCCGCAGCTCGGCCTCGGATAGCCCGGCGGCCAGCAGTGCGCCCAGAAGCATGTTGCCGCTGATCCCGGAAAAGCAGTCGAAGTAGCAGGTGCGCATGGCGTTCAGCAGAACTGTTCGCCAACAGGCAATTTCATGCCGCAGATGCAGGCTTGGATGCACATCCGCTTCTTGCCCTCAGGCTGGATTTCTTTGATCAGCAGGCAGTCCTTGCCGGTGGCTATGAGAATGCCGCCACAGTCAGCCCGGCAGATGGTGCCCGGCGGGGCCTTGATATCTCCGGGCACGACCTGCGGCTGAAAAAAGCGGAAACGGCGTTCGCCAAGAAAGCCGTAGGCCGAGGGCCACGGATCCAGCCCTCGGATCAGGCAGTGCAGCTCGCTGGCCGGGCGGCTCCAGTCCAGATGCCCGGCCTCCTTGTCGAGCATGGGCGCATAGGTGGCCTGCGAGCTGTCCTGCTTGACCGCTGTCAGCGCGTCTTCTTTGAGCAGCTCAATGGCCTTGATCAACGTTTCGCTGCCCAGCTTGGCGAGCTTGTCTGCCAAGCTGCCAGAGGTGTCGCTGTCTTCGATGGGCAGGCGGGCAGGCAGGAGGATGTCACCGGTGTCGACACCTTCATCCATCTGCATGATTGTCACCCCGGTTTCAGCCTCTCCGTTGATCAGAGCACGCTGAACGGGAGCCGCTCCCCGGTACTTGGGCAGCAGCGAGCCATGCACATTGATGGTGCCGAGACGCGGTAGGCGGAGCAGGCGACCCGGCAAAATTTTGCCGTAGGCGATGACCACAGCCAAGTCCGGCTGAAGAGCACGGACAGTTTCAAAAAACTCATCTGTGCGGATGGATTCCGGCTGCAAGACAGGAATTCCAGCCTGCTCGGCCAAGGTCTTGACCGGCGGCTGGCAGCACCTCCGTCCACGCCCTTGAGGGCTGTCAGTCCGGCAGACCACGGCGGCTACCTCGTCCGGGCCATTGAGCAGGGCTTGCAGGCTGGGCACGGCGAACTGGGGGGTGCCCATGAAAAGAATGCGCAGGGAAGAAGTCATGAAGTCTGGCCGCGTTGGGTTTCAGGAAGGGCTGACTGCGGAAGGCTTCACTTTAATAGTTGAACGTGGGGACTGTCAAGACTTCGCTGCGCCTGCGGAAAAAATCAGCGGCCCGCCGCTTTTTTTTCCGGTTTACTTCTGCCGGGCGGCGTGGTAGTTATCAAGCAGAGTTCTTTTCATAAAACAGCCCGTCCGCAGGCCGTTCTTTCAGACCTTTTTCCGCATCACGCAAACCAAGCATGATCTCTGTCAAAACACCCTGCGCATCTGACCTCAACATGGACAAGAAGCCCTGCGACTTCACCATCTTCGGCGTGCTGGGCGATCTCTCCCAGCGCAACCTGCTGCCTTCGCTCTATCAGCTGGAAAAGGCGGGCCTGCTCCACCCGGAGACCAAGATCATCGGCGCGGCCCGCCATGAGTTGAGCCAGGAGGCTTTCATAGAGGAAGTGTTGGGTAAGCTGAAGATTTTTGTCCGGGAGGATCTGAACAGCGAGATCACGGAGCACCTGCTGGCCCGGATGCGCTATGTTCTCATCAACCTTGACGTGCCGGAGGAGTACAGACGGCTGGCTGAGATGGTGGATCCTCAGCAGCGGGTTCTGGTCAGCTACTTCTCGGTCGCGCCCTCCTTGTTCGGCCCGATCTGCGCCGGACTTCAGCACGCGGGCTTGGTCACGCCAAACACCAGAGTGGTGCTGGAGAAGCCCATTGGCCGCAATTTAGCCTCATCCATTGAGATCAACGACCTTGTGGCCTCTGTCTTCCACGAGCGGCAGGTCTACCGCATTGACCACTACTTGGGCAAGGAGACGGTGATGAACCTGCTCGCCCTGCGCTTCGCCAACTCCATCTTCACCACCAACTGGGATCACAACACCATTGACCACGTGCAGATAACGGTGGCCGAAGAGGTCGGCGTGGGCAGCCGCTGGGGCTACTTCGACCAAGCCGGGCAGCTGCGCGACATGGTGCAGAACCACCTGATGCAGATCCTGACCCTTGTGGCAATGGAGCCGCCAGTCAACCTACAAGATGACAGTCTGCGCAACGAGAAGCTGAAGGTACTGAAAGCGCTGCGCCCGATCACGGCCAAGAACATCGAGAAGCGGGTGGTGCGCGGCCAGTACGGGCCGGGCTACATCAAGGGCAGCGCAGTGCCCGGCTATTTGGAGGCCAAGGGCGGCAATCCTGGCTCAACCACAGAGACCTTCGTGGCCATCCGGGTGGACATAGACAACTGGCGCTGGGCCGGCGTGCCTTTCTACGTGCGCACCGGCAAGGCGATGGCCTGCAAGCGCTCAGAAGTGGTGATCAACTACAAGCCGCTGCCGCACAACATCTTCTCCGGCTCATACCGCAGCCTGCCTGCCAACAAGCTGATTATACGCCTCCAGCCTGACGAGGGCGTTGAGATTGAGATGCTCAACAAGGTGCCAGGCCTGAGCGACGGCATCAGCCTCCAGCGCACCATGCTCGATCTCAGCTTTTCCGAAGCCTTCAGCAAGGAGCGCATCGCTGGGGCCTATGAGCGGCTGATTCTGGAGGTCATGCAGGGCAATCAGGCCCTATTCATCCACCGTGACGAGGTGGAAAGCTCGTGGCTGTGGATCGACTCCATACAGGAAGCCTGGGCCAAGGCCAACGAGCCGCCCAAGCCCTATCCAGCAGGTAGCTGGGGGCCTGTGGCCTCCGTGGCACTGTTGGCGAGAGACGAGCGCGAGTGGGAGGAGTAGGGGCACTCCGCGAACCACCCTCTCCCTCATTGCGTCCCGCCCTTGACAGGCTGCCGGAAGCGGGGTACTCTTTTTCCCGCTTTGCCCCCAGCTCCCTGTTCTGCTGATTGAACCCGGTTCAGTCAGCTCCCGCCCAACTCCATCTCAGGAGACCGTCATGCAGCTCAGAAAGCTCGTTGTGTTCCTGCTCATCCTTGCCTTGGCCGGATGCTCTGAAGAAGCCCCCAAGCCGGAGAAGAAAGCGGCAGACAGTGCGCCGCCACAGATCAGTGCGCCCGCTCAAGCGCCTGCCCCTCAAGAGAACGTGACAGCCTCTGAAGCCAACGAGGAGGCTGCTCCGTCTGAAGCAGGCAGGCGTGAGGAAATGGCGCATGGATATGTCCAAGCCACGGCGGATGTCCAGAAGGTCAAACATGCTTCAGCGGAGGCGATGCCGAGCATCATGCCTCCGCCTCCAACCCCGCAGCCGCAGGACGGCGAAACCTACAACGAGGCCAAGGAGAGCGGCTTTCTCAGCCCGCTGACCAAGCCGCTCTCCACCTTCTCCATCGACGTGGACACCGCCTCCTACAGCAACGTGCGGCGGTTCATCAGCGAGGGGCAGAGGCCGCCCGCAGGCGCGGTGCGAATCGAGGAGCTAATCAACTATTTCAGCTACAGTTACCCCCAGCCTAACGGGGCGCATCCGTTCTCTGTCACCACCGAGCTTGGCCCCTGTCCGTGGAACAGCAGCCATAAGCTGGCGCGGATCGGTCTGAAGGCGAAGGACATCGACACAAAAGACTTGCCGCCCTCCAACTTGGTCTTTCTGACCGATGTCTCCGGCTCCATGTCTGATGCCAACAAGCTGCCTCTGCTCAAACAGGCACTGCGCCTGCTGGTGCGGCAGCTGGGCGCGAGAGACCGGGTGGCCATGGTTGTCTATGCGGGCAGCGATGCGGTGGTCTTGGAGCCGACTCCAGGCTCGGAGCAGGGCAAGATTCTCGCTGCCATTGATTCGCTCGGCGCGGGCGGATCGACCCATGCCTCCAGCGGCATTGTCACCGCCTATCAGCTCGCCGAGCAGTCCTTCATCAGCGGCGGCAACAACCGGGTGATCTTAGCTTCGGACGGCGATTTCAACGTCGGCGTGACCAGCCCGGACGAGCTGCAAAAGCTGATTGAGGAAAAGCGCAAGTCCGGTGTGCATCTGACCGTTCTCGGCTTCGGCATGGGCAATTATCGCGACGACACGATGGAGGTTCTTGCGGACAAGGGCAACGGCAGCTACGCCTACATTGACAGCCTGCTGGAGGCCAGAAAGGTACTGGTCAAGGAGATGAGCGGCACACTGTTCACTGTGGCCAAGGATGTGAAGATCCAAGTGGAGTTCAATCCGGCCAAGGTCAGTGCCTACCGGCTGCTTGGCTATGAGAACCGCGCCTTGGCGGACGAGGACTTCAATAACGACAGGAAGGATGCGGGCGAGATTGGTGCGGGCCACACCGTCACCGCCCTGTACGAGCTGATTCCAGCCGGGGCGCAGCCGCTGGTTGATCCCCTCAAGTACCAGAAAGCCGAGCCGCAGAAGCCCCTGCCTACAGAGGGCGCGGCCAGCAGCGAGCTGATGACAGTCAAGCTGCGCTACAAGCCCTTGGACTCGGACAAATCTGTGCTCTTGGACACCGTGATTGAGGACGGCAATGCCGCTCTGGCGCAGACCAGCGAGGACTTCCGCTTCGCGGCTGCTGTGGCCGGATATGGGCTGCTGCTGACCGGCTCCGAGCTGGCTGGCGACCTGACCTGGCAGCAGGTGATCCAGCTCGCCAAAGACGCACGAGGCAGGGACGAGGAAGGCTGGCGGGCTGAGTTCATCCGCCTTGCGGAGAGTGCTGAACAGCTGGCGAAGTAACGTCTTGCAAGCCTCTTTCTGCGCGGCTTGCAAGCCGCGCTGCATTTTCAAATTGCAGGCATCCCTACGCGGTGGTATAGTGCTCTTCCGCCTGCGCCGCAAGGCGGCAATCGAACAAGACCTTTACTCAGCAGCAGATCATGACCTCGGAACAATTCACCCTGTACCGCAAGAAGCTTGACAAGACCCAGAAGACCCTTTCCCATCTGCTTGGCGTGTCCCTGAAAGCTGTCCAGAGCTATGAGCAAGGATGGCGGGCCGTGCCGCTACATATCGAGCGCAAACTGCTCTTTCTGGTAGTCAATCAGCGCCGTGACGACAGCGTCAAAAGGAAGGAATGCTGGACCCTGAAGAAGTGCAATTGCAAGAAAGAATGCCCTGCTTGGGAGTTCCAAGCAGGCCACCTCTGCTGGTTTCTCAATGGCACTCTCTGCGAGTGTACCTCAGGCCAAGAGGGCAAGGACAAGATGGACATCTGCCGCGAGTGCGAAGTCCTTACCTCCCTGCTCTAACCGCCGCTGTCATCCCTTTCCATCAGCCGCAGTGCCGCCGCCTGTCAGCATGACAAGGGCCGGTGCTGCGGCTTTTTTGCGGCCCTCCGCTTTCCCTCTTGAATACGCAACGACATGGACATCAAGCAAGCCATCCTCAACTTCCTCATCTTAGCACCACCGTTCCTTTTCGCGCTAACCCTGCACGAGCTTGCCCACGGCTGGGTTGCGTGGCAGCTCGGCGATCCCACAGCCAAGAATGCGGGCCGCTTGACGATGAATCCAGTCAAGCACATTGACCCGCTGGGCGCGCTCGCCTTTGTGATCATGAAGATCGGCTGGGCCAAGCCTGTGCCGGTTGATCCCAGCTACTTCCGCAACCCGCGCAAAGGAATGCTGCTCGTGGCCTTGGCTGGGCCTGGCGCGAACCTGCTCACGGCCATAGCCAGTGCGCTGATAGTCAAGTTACTGATCCTGCTGCCAGTGGCATCGGAATTCACCTTCAGCCTGCTGAAACCTGCGGTCAATATGGCTGCTGCGTCGGTCTATATCAACGTCATGCTAGCGGTCTTCAACATCCTGCCCATCCCGCCGTTAGACGGGTCCAAAGTCCTCATGGGCCTGCTGCCGCCGAACGCGGCCCGCAGCTATGAGCAGCTGGAACCGTATGGTTTCATCCTCCTACTCATCCTCTTCTATTTCGGTGTGATAGGCACGGTGATCATGCCGTTCATTCACTTTGGCAACCAGCTGCTGCTGGGCTGACGCTGTCCGTCTCAGACTGCTCCTTCCGGCATCTCCGGCACCTTTTCTCCGCCCAAGACAAAGCCCCCATCCAGGCGCAGCACAGCCCCTGTCATGAACTCCGCTTGCAGGAGGAAGAGAACGGCTTCAGCCGCCTCTTCCGGCCTGCCGGTGCGGCCCAGCAAAGTGTGCGCCAGCAGGGCTTCGCGCTCTGCCGCAGCAAGCAATCCCCAGCCGCGTGTGCCTGGTCCGTGGCGGCTATCAAACAGGCCGAGCATCAGCTCGTTGACCCGCACAGACGGTGCGCCCAACCGTGCCCAGGTCTCGGTGAGCAAGGACACGGCCCGGTTTGCGGCAGCATAGCCATCGCTGAAGAGCAGGCCTGCTGGCCCGACCCGGCCCATGAGCGCGGCGACTGAGGAGATATTAACCACAGCGGCCTGCTTCGAGCGGCGCAGCAGGGGCAGACATTGCTCAAAGACCAAGTGCTTGGCATGGAGCGTGGTCTCCATCTCCAGCAGCCATTGGCCGCTGTTGACCGGGCGGCTGTAGCTGCCATGCACAACCGGCATTCCGCCCCGCTCAATGTTGTTGATCAGGACATGCAGACAGTCGAACTCCGACTCGATCAACATGGCCATTGCTGCCACGCTCTCCGGCTCGCGCAGGTCAACTTTAAGCACGAGGTGGTGGCTGAATTCAGCCGCCATGGCCTGCGCTGATTCGGGCCAATCAAACCACGGCAAACAGAGCTGCATCCCCGCCGCTGCGAGTCTGCGGGCAATAGCCAGACCAACGCTCCGGCTGGCCCCTAAGACTACTGCGCATTTCCCGTGCAGGTCCATGCGGCCCGCGCCTCAAGGCAGCGTGCTGATGTTGAGAATGTCCACTAAGCGCCCACCGTAAACATTCTTGACCATCGTCAGCAAGTTCCCGTAGTCCTCCACAATCAGGTCAAGGCCACCCACTACGCCGCCTGGCCATCCAAGCAGCGCACACGGGCCATTGGCACTTATGCGCACCTCCGCGCCAGCTGCGCCGCCCTCCCGCATGTCCAAGAGGCGGAAGCGCAGATCGCCCTCCTGCACATCCCGCAGAACTTGCACACGCACGCTCGCTTCAGCTGCTGTCAGCCAGCCGCTGCTGATGCGGACAAAAGGGTTTGTGCCGCTGCCGCTGAGGATACCTTGATTGCTGTCAAGACGCACGTCTAACGGCCTGCGCAGCATTCTTTTGTAGATACCGGTACGAGGCGTGCCGTTCACCGTGTAGCGCGTAGTCAGAGAAAGCCGGTACTCGTTGTTCCACGACTCATTCTGGCCTGGCACATCAGGCATGAGGACTATCTCCGTGTTGGTGATAGTGCCGACACGGGTCTGCACTATGCGCCCGCTGCGGGTGCCTTCAATCACGCATTCCGAGACGCTGTCATTACGGTCAAAGAGGAGGTTACTGCCGGTTATGCGTAGCATTCCATCAGCGCGAAGCACATCCTTCAAGCCGAGCACCGTGTCTTCTACTGAGGTGATGACCGGCAGCTTCTCAGACATTGGCAAACGCTCGGTCTGCGCTGCTTGGCGCAGCCGCTCAAGGAAGGTCTGCGAGACACGGATACTCACTTGCAGGCATTCCTCCAAGGGCGGCAGCGGATCATCTGGATTGTCCATTCTGCCGGTGAAGGTAAGATAATAGCTGAAGCTGCCCCGTTTCGTTACCTGCTCGCCACTCAGCAGTCTGGCAAGAATCGCCTCATCCTCGGCGCTGAGGACGGCCTCAGCCGCTTCCGGTGAGAAGTTCGGCTGGCTGCGGCTGACATCTCCAGCAATGTCCTGCGCGTCCGCTGTGCCACGTGGCACAAAGCGGATGCGGTACGAGGGGGGCGTGGTTAAGGGGTTCACTTCAGGCCGCCATTGAATCATAGCTATCTCCTTGCAAAGGAATGAAGAGGGAATGCTGCACGGGCACCAGATAGCTCATCCTAAACAGCTGGCAGATTTCTGTCAAGCGTTTTCAGCACGACGCAGAAGGGCTGTCATACGGCAAGAGATAGGAGGTTCATACGGAGAGAGATAAGCGGTTCATACGGGGCGTATGAAGCGGTGCATACGGAGGGAGATACGGTGCAGTGTGCCGCACCTGTAGGGGCAATTCATGAATTGCCCCTACAGGTGCATGATCACCCTGTCAGGCGTGGAACGCGGCCCGCAGCAGCTGCTGCGTGTAACTGTGCTTAGGGGCGGAGAAGATGCGGTCTGCGGGGCCTGCCTCGACAATCTTACCCTGCTGCATCACGGCCAGCTCGTCGGCTAAGGAGCGCAGCACGCGCAGGTCATGGGTGATGAAGATATAGGTCAGGCCGTGCCGCTGCTGCACGTCACGCAGCAGGGCGATGATCTGTGCTTGAATGGTCACGTCAAGAGCTGAGGTCGGCTCGTCAAGAATGAGTAGCTCAGGCTTGAGAATGAGCGCACGGGCGATGGCGATACGCTGCCGTTGGCCACCGGAGAACTCGTGTGGGAAGCGGCCTGCCATGTCCGGGTCAAGCTCCACCTCAAGGAGTGCCTGCTCCACCCGCAAGTCGCGTTCGGCGCGGCGCAACTGCGGCTCATGCACCTGCAAGCCCTCCCCCACAATCTGCCCCACAGTGAGGCGTGGCGAGAGGGAGGAATAGGGGTCTTGAAAGACAATCTGAAGGTGTCGACGCAGAGGGCGGAAGTCCCGACTGCTGAGGCTGGACAGGAGGATGTCCTTGCCGCCGCGATGGAGGTGAATCGCCCCTTGAAAGGCTGTCAGGCCGAGCAGGCAGAGGGCCAGAGTGCTCTTGCCGGAACCAGACTCGCCGATGATGCCCAAGGTTGTTCCTTGGCGGACAGTCAGACTGATGTCGTCCACCGCCTTGAACTGACTGGTCTTCCGCCTGAACAGGCCTGTCTGTTCCGCCTCCTTGACCGTGAAGGCGCAGGTCAAACGCTCTATGCTCAGCAATGGGCTGCCGCCTGCCACCGGCACCTTGCGTTCTTGCGGAATAGCTGCCAGCAGCTTGCGGGTGTAGTCCTCTTGAGGCGCGGCAAAGATCGCCTCAGTGCTGCCCTGCTCAACGATGCGGCCTTGGCGCATGATCGAGACGCTCTGCGCTGCCTTGCGCACAAGGGGCAGGTCGTGGGTGATGAGCAGCACTGCCATGTTGAACTCTTGCTGCACATCTTGGATCAGCTCAAGGATCTGCGCCTGAATCGTCACGTCCAGAGCCGTGGTTGGCTCATCAGCGATGAGCAGGGCCGGACGGCAGGCTAAGGCCATAGCGATCATCACCCGCTGTCGCTGTCCGCCAGAGAGCTGGTGCGGCCAGGCATTGATCTTCTTCTCCGGCTCCTGAATGCCCGTGCGAGCGAGCAGGCTAACAGCCTCGGCGCGGGCCTCTTCCGTATTCATCTGCCGGTGCAGCAGCAGCGGCTCTATCAGCTGCTTACCAATGGTCAGCACTGGGTTGAGCGAGGTCATCGGCTCCTGAAAGATCATGGCGATCTCGTTGCCGCGAACCGCTCGGATCTCCCTGCTACTGAGGCGCAGGAGGTCGCGGCCTTGGAAGATGACGCGGCCTCCGGTGCGCACTTCGCTCACATCCTCTAACAGCCGTAGGACCGACAGCGCAGCCACTGATTTGCCAGAGCCTGATTCCCCAACCAGAGCGTGCGTCTGGCCCGGCGCAATGTGCAGGCTGATGCCGTGCAGCACCTCGCAGCCGCCTGCTTCCTCATCCCCGCAAAAGGAGAGAGTGAGATTGTCAACAGCAAGCAATGGTTCCATGATATGAGCGCTGCGCCGCATCCTCCGGCTACCTTTTCTCGGCTGTCAGCACGGCAATGTAATCCTGCATCACAATCTCCTGTCCTGCTTCTGGATAGGGCCTCAGCTCCTTGAGCGTAACCACATGCTCGCTGGTGCGATAGCTCTGTGGGAACTGGGGATTGGTGTTCAGGACAGCCGCATGGTTACCGTCTCCGCTCAACTCCAGCACGATCTCAGCGTTGCCCTCCCAAACGCACTGAGCACCAGCCGGACAGCGGGAGTCATTGCTGACGGAAGCGAAGCTGATGCGGAGGCCGTTCTCCTCTACAGAGCTGCCGTATTTCAGCTCAATGAACTTGGGTGGCTGCGGGTTGTCAGGCTTGCTGTCAGCACAAGCGGTCAGCGCGGCCAAGCAGCCGCAGAGCAGCAGGAAGTGCTTCATTGCGTTCTCCATGTCAGGGGTTTAGGAATTGGAATCATTGCGCACGTCAGTGACGTGCAAAGAGCAGTGCAGGGCCTTGCCCGCAAGCGGGTGATTGAAATCCACCAGCACCGTGTCCTGCTTCACCTCAAGCACCGTGCCCTCAATCTCCTCGCCGTCTGTGCTGCAACCGACCAGCATCATGCCCGGCTCATTGAGATCCTGCGGCAGCTCGGCGCGGGGTATCTCCATCACAGCATCTGTATGCGGCTGACCAAAGGCCTCGTCAGCCTCAATCCGCAGCTCCTTGCGCTCGCCTATGGCCATGCCCACCATGGCCCGCTCGATGCTGGGCATAAGTTCGCCTGAGCCGTGGACAAAGGTCAGAGGGCCTTCCTCTTCAGTGCTGTCGACAATCTCGCCGTCGTCAAGGCTGAGGGTGTATTCCAAAGTGACTGTGCTGCCGTCGCTGATGATCATGCCGCGTCTCCAGATAAGGGTTGGGCTGCGGCCCGGCTGGCCGCTTCTTGCAGCTCAGTATATTGACTCTCCAAGGAGCGTACCAGCCCAAACTGTACTCTGGCCCTAAAAAGGTTCTGCTCTGGGCATACGGCCTTGAAGTAGCGGCTGCCAGCAAGATAGTCGCTGTAGAAGCGAAGGCCAAGCTCCAAGCTGATCAGCCTCGCGCTGGCGGCAAGGAGACGAATGTCGCCGGGCTTGAGCAGCCGCTTTGCGCGGGAGCAGTAACCTTCCAGTACGGCGGTGAAGAAGGCTTGCTGGAACACGACCTCATCAAGGTTGTCCACTTCCTCGCCAAGCGGATTGCAGCAGGAGCGCAGGCAGTCGCCGAGGTCGTGCAGCAGCAGGCCGGGCTTGACGGTGTCAAGATCTATCAGGCTGATCACTTGTGTCCGATCCGATGAGAACAGGAAATTGCCTGCCTTGGGGTCGCCATGCACGGTCTGCTCGGTGATTTCGCCCCGTTGCCGCGCCTGCTCCAGCAGAAAGAAGTCCTCCCTGCGCTGCTGGATGAAGTCGCGGCAATCAGCGGCTTCCGGCTGGCAGGATACTGACTGCTGGGCCTCGTATTCAGCCAGATAGAGCGGGCTGTTGTGAAAGCCAGGCAGGGTGTCGGCCAGCGGCGGCTGAGGCAGCGTCGCAAGCAGCTGATGAAAAAGCCCCAGCGCGGCTCCGATTGCCCGCGCCTGCTCCGTGTTTTCGACAGCCTCAAGGGCGGAGCAGCCGTCGAGATGCGAGAGCAGCCGCCAGCAGGCACCGCTCCTGTCGGTCCAGCCACTCAGGCCTGTCGGGCTGCGGATGACGGTAAAGACCTTGAATGTGTCAGCCTCAGGCAGGCTGGTGCGCAGATGCTCAGTCACTCGGAGGAGATTGGCCTGCACCAGAGAGGGATCAGGAAATACCGCTGGGTTCAATCGTTGCAGGACGTATCTTCCGCCTGCCGCTGTGACTGCCAGCCAGGTGTCGTTGACCCTGCCGCTGCCCAGCGGCGCAAGCGAGGCCAGTTCGTCATCTGGCAGGAACACGGCGAAGGCTTCATGACAGAAGGCGTTCATGTCCAAGGACCCTGTCGTGCAGGAATATAGTCAGTTCGAGCAAAGAATGGAAGGGCATGATCTCACAGATACTAGGAAAAGAAAAGGGCAGGCGCGTGCCTGCCCTGTGTTCAGCGTGCGGACAAGGATGCTCTTATTCCTCGTATTTCAGGGCCACGTAGCGGCTGAATTCGCCCGCCCGCACCCGCAGCAGCACCTGATTGCCGCCCTTTTTCAGGGCTTCCTTCACCTCGGCGAGGTTGCGAACCCGCACCCGGTTGACCTCCTCAATGAGTTGGCCCGGCTCGATGCCGACATTATCCGCCGGGCTGCCTGCTTCGACCTCGGCGACAATCACGCCTTGTCCTTTACTGTAACTGAACTGCTCGGCCAATTCAGGAGTCAGCTCCTGCAAGGTCAGGCCCAGTTTGTCCATGAGCGAGCTGTTCTGCTGCTTTATCTTGGCCTTGCCGCCTTCGCTGAAATCAGACGGCTGTTCGGCAATCAGCACGCTCACCTGCTGCTGCTTGCCGCCGTCCCGGATGATGTCCAAGGTGACAGCGGTGCCGGGCGCAATCATCGCGATACGGTTGCGCAGGTCGCTCACGTCCGTCAATGTTGCGCCGTTGAGGGCAAGTACCACGTCGCCCTGCTTCAGCCCGGCCTTCTCAGCAGGCGAGCCAGTCGTGACTTCGGAGACAAGAACGCCTTCGCTTTTGCCCAGCCCAAAGGACTGCGCCAGTCCTTCGTCCATATCTTGAATAATCAAACCTAGCCAACCCCGGATCACCTTGCCGTGACTGCGCAGCTGCTCCTCAATGGACTTGGCCATGTTGATTGGAATGGCGAAGCCAATGCCCATGTAGCCACCGGTGCGGGAGAAAATGGCGGTGTTGATGCCTATGGCCTGCCCATGAATGTTCAGCAGCGGCCCGCCAGAGTTGCCGGGATTGATGGCCGCGTCGGTCTGGATGAAGTTCTCGTAGTCGTTGATGCCGATTTTGTTGCGGCCTGTGGCGGAAACCACGCCTACGGTCACGCTTTGGCTCAATTCAAAGGGGCTGCCAATGGCAATCACCCATTCGCCGACTTCGAGTTCGTTGGAGTCGCCCAGCGGCAGCGTGGGCAGATTGCTGCCCTCGATCTTGATCAGTGCCACATCGGACTGCGGGTCTGTGCCGACAACTTTAGCATTGAACTCGCGTTTATCGGCCAGCTTGACTGTGATTTTGTCGGCCTTCTCGACCACGTGATTGTTCGTCAGGATCAGGCCGTCTGGGGAGATGATGAAGCCAGAACCAGCACCCTCCTGCTTGAACGGACGTTGCGGACGCTGGGGTTGAGGACGTTGCGGCTGCTTGGGTTGCTGTTGTTGGAACTGATCAAGCTGATCACCGAAGAAACGCCGCAGGAATTCATCCGCGCCGAACATTTCCTCGAACTGCTTGCTGTCGCGCTTGATCTCATGCTCGACGCTGATGTACACTACCGCAGGCCCGGCTTTCTTCACCACCGCGCTGAAGGCTTTGCTGGAACGCTCCAGCGCAAGAACATCATCCTGCGCGGCAGCGGGCGGCGCAGGCAGGGCAAGACAGCAGAACGAGATGCAACAGGCGGCGGCTGTCAGACGCAGCCGTGCCAACGTGCGCTTTTTGAATATCATCTTTGCAGCTCCACGGGTTGAAGGCTTGTTGAAGATGCAGGCTTCTGACCTGCGGCCAGCCTATACTCTTATACCTGCCGGGGAAATCGTCAAGCGGTATTGCGCTTGGCCGCGTTGTTTTCCGGCAGAGGTCAAAGCCGTTTTTTTCGCTCTGGCATCAGTCTGATCTCAAACAACGTGGGCCAGAGCTTGCCGGTGACAAAAAGCCGGTCCGACGCTGGATCGTGCATGATGCCGTTGAGGACATCCTCGCCGCCTTTGTCGGGCTGCCGCATCCGGGCCGATATTTCGGACAGATCGAGCCAAGATGTCACTGTGCCGCTCTCCGGGCTTATGACCGCGATCCGGGTTTCCTTCCAGACATTGGCGTAGACCGAGCCTTTGACATATTCCAGCTCGTTGAGACGGTCGACCTCCCGCCCTTGGTCGCGCACAGTGAGCCGCCGCCGCTCCTCCATGCTCTCCGGGTCGAGGAAATAGAGCGTGGATGAGCCGTCGCTGATGATCAGGCTGCTGCCGTCATGGGTGATGCCCCAGCCCTCGCGCGGCCACGGCCAAGTGCGGAGCAGCTCGAAGCTACGCTTGTCGCGCTGAAAAATCAACCCATTGCCCCATGTCAGCTGATAGACTGAGTCCTTGAACACTGTCAACCCTTCAGCGAAAATTTCTTGGCTGTAGCCTGTCCACTGCTCGATTGTGCCGCTTTCAAGATCAACCCGCCGCAGAGAGGAATGGCCGTTCAGGCCCGTGCTTTCGTACATCTCGCCCTTGTCCCACGCCAAACCCTGGGTGAAGGCGTTCTGGTCATGAAAATATTCTTTGACCGCCTCGCCGATGAAACGGGCCGGACCAGCTTCAGGCTCCTCGCGGCTGCATCCCTTCAGGGCGGGCAGCAACGCGACCAGAGCCAGAGCTGTGAGCAATTGCGCGGCCATGCGTCTGCCGCAGGACAACTCCATACTTGCACACCTCCTTGCTGATTTGGTAAAAGCATCGGAGTATAACACAGCAGGGCGCAGGCGGTCATGCGCTTTGCAGCTCCGGGCGCAAAAAAAGATTTTCGAGGACACGGCGGCAGCATGAGGCAGCAGTTCATTGTTTTCAACGGCCAAGTCTTGCGGATCGACTGGCCGCCGCAGGCCGCAGAGGCTGTCGACTGGGCCTTTGCTGAATTTTCATCTGGCAGCGGCGAGACGGACAGCCTAATTGCAGTGAGTTACAATCAGGATACAGGCCGATTTACCGCTGAGGCTGACGGGCAGTGCATCGGCTCCGGCTTGGATGAGGCTGACCTTTCCTTGCTTCTGCTGGCCCGCGCCGCCTTCCAATTCGGCATGAACTGCCGCAGCGGCCCGGCCTTACGCTGCGCCGCCGTACTGCGGAACAGCCGCAGCATCCTGCTTTCTGGCGGCGCGGAGCAGGAACTTGCCTGCTGGCTGTTGACGCAGGGCTGCGGCTTGCTGACAGACCGACTCATTTGTTTCACCGGAACAGACCGCCTGCTTCCTTTGCCCGGCCCGCTGGCAGTCAGCCATGCAGACTTGTCTCAGATCGGGCCTGTGTTCAGCGGCATCCTCAGCGCGGCCTCAGCAGAGGACGTGCTTTCCGGCAGCTCTGCGCTGCTGCTGGCCCGCAGGCTTTTTGCCGCCGCGCCGCCGCCGACTGAATCCGGGCCGCCCGCCCTTCTTCTCTTTGCCGAGCGCGGGCAGGGCGGCGAGCTGACACTGAACGCGCTCAGTCCGGCGCAGGCGGCGCAGCGGCTGAGCGGCTGCCTCGCCAACGGCATGGGATATTTTCCGCAGGCCGCCGCCCTTGCCCGGCAGACACCCGCGCTCGCTCTCCGGTTCAGCGATTTCAGCCAGCTTGACCAGATCCTTCTGCCAGTCATCGACTTCATTCTGAATACGGAATGCGGCCTTCAGCCCCTGCGCGGCTTCATCCAAGCCTTTGCCGCGCTGAACAGGCGGAACGAGGAGGATGATACAGGCGGCAGACAAAAAAAATACGCTGTGCCTGCCGCCACGCCGCTGCGGAAAAAACAAAAAATCACTGTCGGCATGGCTGTCTACGATGATTACGACGGGGTTTATTTCTCTGTCCAAGCTCTGCGGCTCTATCATGCGGAGATCATCGGCCAGTGCGAAATTTTGATTGTTGACAATCACCCTGACGGCACCTGCGCCGAGCACCTAAAACGGCTCGACAGCTGGACAGAAAATTGCCGCTACATTCCGCTGGCTGACGCGCAGGGCACCGGCGCGGCCCGAAACGCAATTTTCGCCCATGCGGTAGGAGATCATGTCCTCTGCATGGACTGCCACGTCCTGCTGGTTCCCGGTGCGCTGCGCAGATTGGCCGACTATTTCGCCGCGTGCCCGGACAGCCCCGACCTGCTCCAAGGGCCGCTGCTCCATGATGATCTGCGGACGATCTCCACGCATTTCGAGCCGGTCTGGCGGGACGGCATGTACGGGGTCTGGGGGCATGATCCGCGCGGCGATGATCCCGCAGGCGAGTCGTTCGATATTCCCATGCAGGGGGTCGGCCTCTTCGCCTGCCGCCGGGATGCTTGGCCGGGCTTCAATCCCAGTTTTTACGGCTTTGGCGCGGATGAGGGCTATATTCATGAGAAATTCCGCCAAGCCGGAGGCCGGACGCTCTGCCTGCCCTTTCTTCGCTGGCTGCACCGCTTCGCCCGGCCCTTAGGCGCACCCTATCCCCTGCGCTGGAAAGACCGCATTCGCAACTATTTGCTCGGTTTTTCCGAGTTGGGACTGGACACCGCGCCGGTGCGGGAGCATTTCACCGCCCTGCTTGGCAGAGAAAAGGCGGAGGCTGTTTTCAGGGAAGTTGCGGCGGAGATGGCCGCCTGTGGGCAAAAGGCTTGACAAGCCTTGTCTGATGGCGTATTTGTGAGGCTTCGGCAGGCGAAACCGCCTGTTCAGATCATGCAGTATGAACACAAGGGGGAAGAAATGTCAGAAAAAGAACTGAAGACTGAGGGGCTGGAAAATCAGGGCCGCCGGAAGACGATCAAGAAAATTGCCGTCAGTGCCGCCGCGCTGGCCGGTTACAGTGTTCTGCCGCCGCGATGGACCACACCGGTTATTGATGTCATGGCCCTTCCCGCGCACGCGCAGAGCAGCGGACCTGCCATGTCCGGCAATTATCAGCTCAATCAAGTGAAGCTGAGCGTTCTGAGCGGCAACCAGAGCAGCAGCGTTGTCACGGTAAGCGTTGAAGGCCAGGTCAGTCCGCCGGTGGCTGGACAAAATGTAGAGATTGATTTTGAAGGCTCTTCCGGCACGGCGGAAACAGGCGGCATCAGCAAAGCTCTGGCGGCGGCAGGCTCCCTGTTCGTCAGCGAGGCCATTGCCAAGAGCTGCGGGAAAAAGAAAGTCAAAACAAGCACCAAGGCGGACGGCAAGTTCAAAGTCAAGTGCAACCTCTCGTGCGGGCCGGGCGTGGTGCAGGTATTTGTCTATATCATCGTCATCGGCATCGACATCCAGCCGATCACCAAAACTATCTATATCCCGCCCGCTTCCACACCGACAACGACTGCCGCGCCGGGAACAACCTGCGAGCCGGGAGGAACATGCGCGCCAGGAACAACCGCCGCGCCGGGAGGAGGAGGCACGGGGGGCGGCCCGCCCACTCCCTGCGATCCGGGGCATCCCTGCGGCACTCCTGCGCCGACCCCTGATCCGAATATCACGAATCCGAATAATCCGTTCAAATAATCCTTTTAAATCAGGGCCGGGCGGGCGCAGTCTGTCCTGGCCTTTGCACTCAGCGATCACCTCTCAATCACTCCATGACCGATCACTCCGCCGAACAGCAGGACTTTTTTGCTTCATCATATGTCTCCTCCGATCGGCAGGACGAAGCTATTCATTTTTACCGCGTCCGCTGCCGCCCGCTGGGGCAGGATCATCTGGCCCGCAGCCTGCTGGCCGATTTGTCGCCCGGCGAGATTGTGCTGATCAGGACGGAGGAGCGGCTGGAGCCAGTGACGCTCGTCTGCCGCGTACCTGCGCTCCTGCCGGGCAAATGCGCTGATCATGCCTGGGAGATCACCCGCCGCGCCAACGCCGAGGAGAAAGACCGCCTCGCCCAGCTGCCCGCCCGCGAGCAGGCAGCAGCAGCCTTTTGCAAGAAGCGGATCCGAGCCTTGCATCTGCCCATGCACTTGGTGCGGGCGGAGTGCTACGCCAACGGCTCCAAGGTGATTTTTTATTTCGCCGCTGAAAACCGGGTGGATTTCCGTGAGTTGGTCAAGGAGCTGGTGCAGGAGTTCCGCACCCGCGTGGAGATGCGCCAGATTGGTGTCCGCCACGAGACGCAGATGACCGGCGGCATCGGGGCCTGCGGGCGCGAGCTGTGCTGCGCCGCCTTTCTTCGCAATTTTGAGTCGGTGTCGATCAAAATGGCCAAAGCGCAGGACTTGCCGCTCAATCCGGCCAAGATTTCCGGGGTTTGCAACCGCCTGCTCTGCTGCCTGACCTACGAATTTGAGAGCTACCGGGCGATCAAGCGGGAGATGCCCCGGCTGGGGCAGCAGCTCTGTCATGCCGACAAGATGTACAAAGTGACGCGGGTGCTGCCGATGCAGGCCACCGTGCAGGCGGTTTCCGAGGAAGGCGGCGCGGAGGTGACGCTGACTGAATCGCAGTGGCGCGAGGCGGAGAATGCAGTGCTGCGCGGGGAAGAGGCGCGTAAGAAGGGCAAGCCGAAAGAAGGCGTGGCGGTGAAGAGTTTTCCCCGGAAGAATAAGAAAGGGTGAAAAATCAGCGTTGACGATTAAAAAGAGATAGTAATTGGATAAGTTAACTCATCAGAGGATATTTTCATGGGAGAATGGTCAAAAAAGATAGGCGAATTTGGCGAGAAAGTCGTATTTAACAACTTGTTAAATGAAATTGGATGGGGTGACGCACAAAAAAATGTTTCTATCCCTTGCATTCATGGAACAAAACATACTTTCGGAGAATTCCCACGAAATACGCATGGAATAGATGCTTTTTTCTCCTATCCATCTAGACTGATCGATAGAACTCTTGATCATCTTATTATCTCTGTAAAATACACTTATGGTCCTTATCCAAATAGCCCTGTCTCAAAATTCAAAAATCATTTCTTTGACTTAACACAGACGATAGAGTGCTTTCGTAAATCAGAGTTGAGGAGTAACGCAGGAAAGAATTTTTCTGGGGTTACTACAGCTCGAAATATTGGTGTTTTATTTTGGCTTACAAATAACCGAGTTAACAATGATGTTATATCAAAGCTAAATAATTGTAGAGGGCTGGATGAGTTTTCATATGAAACTGTTTTTTTAGTAGATGATTATAAGGCGGCATTCCTATATGATTCAACATGTTTTCTTCGTAAAAAGTATTCAAATGATACTGTTGAGTTTATGCATCCAAACACAGGGAAAAATATCAACTCAGCAACAAGAGAAACAGCAAGCAAAGTGTTGTCTATTGAATATATAAATTCACCTGTTATTCCTTTTTCAATCACTAGTTCCGATAACAAAAAGACATTGGCCTTATCCTGCTCTGATAATTTTGCAATTGATAATTTAAGACGCTTACTTGGACTCGCTCAAGATATTACAACAGGCTTTGCTTCAAGCACTCTTCTGCTTTATCCTGATTATGATCAACTTCAACATAACAATTTCGTACAGGAAGCAAAGGCTGGATTTGGAGATAAAAGATATACTGAATCTGTCTCGGTTGCTTGCTTTCGCGATGATTTTAGAGAATTAAAATGAATAAACATCATTCGGATATAGAAAGATTTTTACCATACGGAGAGATGCTCAGAGATTTTTTAGGGCAGCCTTTTATAGCAAAATCAGATATAGTCGATTTGCTGAGAGAAAGAGGAGTTTTTGTCTTTTCTTCCGAGAAAAAAGATACGATACCTTTGGTCACAAATTTAATTATCAGTCCAAGAGAATTTGATTTTTTAAGAGAATCTCAAAACACAAAAGAAGATAGTCAGAAAGTAAACACTCAAACTATTTCATGGGATGCTTCATCTACTTTGTTGGAAAATATTCCTGATAATTTCGATATAAATAGTGTTCTTGATCTCGATCTCGAATTTTCAAATTTCACAGTTGTCGGAAGTCCAAATTTTATACCTGTTAATCAAAATCAAGATCACCTTGTACTTGAATTTGAAATCGAACGTAATGATTTTTCTAAAAATTGGAGCACTTCTCAGAGCAGATTCAAGGGTAGCTTAGAGTTGAAAAAAGAAGATGATAAAGTAGAGATTATTCTGACTCACACCGCAAAAGAAACTAAATATGTTGCCGAAAAAGTTAGTAGAGGAATGATCAATCATTTCAAAACAAAATGTTGCGTAGATAATCATTGGGAAGTAACGAGAATTGAATTCTGTCAGTTCTCTAATTCTGAACGTATTTGCTATTTTTTGTCTCTAACGCAAAATATAAAAAGTAATCTTCTTAAATTTGAAGATATTGTAGATGTCGAATTCTCTCCAGAATCAGAATTAAAACGTGAGCTACCAGAAAAGATAAAATGGATGGAGAATAAAATTAACGATTTGAAATTAAACGGAAAAGGATTACAGCATACATTATTTATCGAAGACAAGGACTTGCACGAATTCGTGCAGCTTCACTATGTATTAGCAAGATATAGATTTGATTATGAAAAAATCAAAGGTCATTGTGAGATTTCAGGGGATTTTCCAGAGTATAGTCGAAATAAAGAAATGAAATCAGAGTTTGAAATAAATATAAAAAATATATCATTTGAATCTGCGCAGAAAGTAATTTCTCGCACAGAGATGGAAAAGATAATTTCTAGAGAATTTAACAGAATTAAGCTGAAGAGCTTCAACAAGACAACAAGTTGATCTGTATGTGAAATAGGTTTCATTGATACAGAGCAGGACAGAAAGCCTGCTTTCAATAACCTGCTCCTCCATAATTTCCCAATCATGACCACCTACATCACCACCCCGATTTACTACGTCAATTCCACGCCGCACATCGGCCACGCTTACACCACCATCATTGCCGATACCTACAGCCGCTTCCGGCGGCTCTGCGGCGATGACGTGCGCTTTCAGACCGGCACGGATGAGCACGGCGAAAAGATCGTCCAAGCAGCGGAGAAAGAGGGCATCGGCCCGCGTGAGTATGCCGACCGAATTTCAGCTGCCTTCCGCGACACGTGGCCGCTGTTGGATATTGCGCCGGATCATTTCATCCGCACCACCTATCCCGAACACATCAAGGTGGTGCAGGACATTCTGCAAAAGGTTTATGATCAGGGCGATATTTATTTTTCCTCGTATTCCGGTCATTACTGCAAGGGCTGCGAGCGTTTCCTGACTGAAAAAGAATTGGTGGATGGCAAATGTCCCGATCATCTCACTGTCCCGGATGAAGTCAGCGAGCAGAATTATTTCTTCCGCATGTCAAAATATCAGGACTGGCTGATCAATCATATTAAAGCAAATCCTGACTACATCACGCCGGAACGCTACCGCAACGAAGTTCTGTCATTTCTCAGCGAGCCGCTGGAAGACCTCTGCATTTCCCGGCCTTGCTCGCGTCTGACTTGGGGCATTCCGCTGCCGTTCGACAAGAATTTCGTCACCTATGTCTGGTTTGACGCGCTGATCAACTACGTCACCGGCATTGGCTATCCTGACGGAAAAGATTTCACCAAATATTGGTCAGTGGCGGAACACATTGTTGCCAAAGACATTCTCAAGCCGCATGCCATATATTGGCCGACCATGATTCAGGCTGCCGGACTGCCGCCGTATCAGAAGCTGCACGTGCATGGTTATTGGAATGTCGATGAAACTAAGATGTCGAAATCCATTGGCAATGTCATCCGACCCGGTGACTTGGTTGAGGAGTACGGCAGTGACACGGTGCGCTATTTCCTCCTGCGCGAGATGAGCTTTGGCCGCGATGCCTCGTTCTCGAAAGAGGCGATCTTTGAACGCCGTAATTCTGATTTGGCCAACGATATCGGCAATCTTTTCTCCCGCGCTTTGACGATGTTAGCCAAGTATGCGGACGCAAAGGTACCGCAGCCGGATGAGGAGGCTGTCACTGAAGAAGACCAGGCGTTAATTGCCGCTATCGAGAAGATGTTGGCCGATTACGCGGCCTGCATGAACGGCTTTGAGTTCCATCGCGCTTTGCAGGCAATCTGGGAAGTGATTGGAATGCTGAACCGTTTTATTGTCACCAATGCGCCGTGGGAGCTGGCCAAAGATGCGGCGCAGGCTGGGCGGCTGCGGACGGTGCTTTATTTTCTTGCCGAGAGCCTGCGCATTCTCGCTCTCGTGCTGCGCCCGGTCATGCCGACCGCTGCGAATAAGATGGCTGCCGCGCTTGGTTTGAGCGAGGAATTGGATAAAGCGGTCTTGCCTGAAGCGGGCCGTTGGGGAGGAATTCAGCCCGGCACTGCGCTGCATGTTGGCGAGGCAATTTTTCCCCGGATGGAGAAAAAGGTCGCTGCGCCTGTTGCGCCGGAGAAGGCCAAGGCGGAAAAGAAGGCGGAGCCAGTGGCGCAAGAAGAAGACGGCCTGATCACCTTTGATTATTTCGGCAAGGTTGAGCTGCGGGTGGCGGAGATTGTCGCGGCGGAAAAAATCGTCAAGGCGGAGAAGCTGCTTAAGCTGACCGTGAGAGCACCGGAGGAGCGCACACTGGTGGCGGGCATTGCCAAGCATTACAGCCCAGAAGAGTTGGTCGGGCGCAAGGTCATTATTGTGGCCAACCTGAAGCCCGCCAAGCTGATGGGTATTGCCTCGCAGGGCATGGTGCTCGCAGCCAAGGAAAAGGACGCAGACGGCAACGAGAGGTTAGTGCTTTCTGCCGTGGCGGCGGATATTGCGGTGGGGTCGAGAGTGGCGTAGGAGAGTGATGAGCGTTCCCATGCGCTGTAGCGTGGGAACGAGGACAAATGAATAAACAACCTTCTATGTTTTATCGATACAGAACATTTAGTGTTACGACATTAGACTCTCTTTGTTGTGATACATTGTATTTTGCACCCATAGGAACTTTCAACGATCCATTGGACTGCAATCCGACTATAGAGTGTGATTCCAATGCAGAAGAGTTACGCAACCTACTGACATTCTTAATTCAACAGCGTATATCTACAGAAGTTAGGGAATCTCTCGAAAAAGCACGCATACGAGGTGAATGGGCCACTGCACACGCGAACAAAAGTGCTCAAATCGAAGCTACAAATGAATTGGCCTCTATCGCTTATCATGCCACCGCCCCAGATTACGAGATTGAAGTCAGTGAAGCGGAAGCGGAAAGGTGGTTGATAGTGCAAGCAATTGAGCGCGAGCTGAAGCGGCACTATGAGCGTGGAGTTTGCTGTTTTTCAACAACCTATTCAAGCCCTCTTCTATGGAGTCACTACGGCGATCAGCATAAAGGAATTTGTATCGGCTACAGCCTTGAACGTAATCCACGCCCACAGCCTCAGAAAGTAGTCTATGGCGAAAGTCGCTCCATAAAAATATCCATACTGATTTAGGCTTTTCTTGATAACGATAAGAAGGCAATGGATGATCTTGATCGTGATATTACTTCTCCGTAAAGCAACCGGTTGGAAGTATGAACGAGAATGGAGGCTTATCGGCAAACAGGGTATACAAGATTCTCCTTTACTGCTCAAGGAAATCACATTTGGTTTACGTTGCACAATACCCGTGATTCATTCCATTGTCCAAGCACTCTCAGGAAGAGAGGAGGCCGTAGACTTTTACGAGATGCACGAAGTGCCAAGCAAATATATCCTTCGTCGGCGACCTATTGATCTTGGTGAACTTGATAACTCACTGCCTAAGACCGCAGCTTCTGGTGAGGAAATTTTTCGTGATTGAGTTCTGTCTCGAACGCCACCTCAAAACTGACCGAGGCCGCAGGTATTTTTGAACGTGGATTCAAGTTGTAAGTGCAACTTTTGCTGAGTTGAGAAAAGAGTGAGTTATGGTAACATGATGGCTCAATTC
>JAABPV010000014.1:0-11055 GCA_011391865.1 Desulfobulbaceae bacterium
GCAAAATCCGTCGGGCGAACCAGCGACTGGAAAAAGGCCTACATCACGCTGTCGGAAGGGAAAATAAACTATCTCGATGAGCTGTAATTTCCCTTGAGACTGCGGAACACAGTGCAACGCTTTTACAGATAAACGGAAAGGAAAATGGCAATCAGGACCCATAAACCGACATCACCGGGCAAAAGGCATCAGGTATCAGTAGTGCTGCCTGATCTTTCCGACAAGGCGCCTGAAAAGAGCCTGCTTAGACCGCTGAAGAAAACCGGCGGTCGTAACGCCTACGGACGGATCACCGCCCGGCATATCGGCGGCGGCCACAAACGCAAATACCGCATCATTGACTGGAAGCGGAACAAGACCGGTGTGCCGGCAAAGGTCACTGCTCTTGAGTACGATCCCAACCGCTCCGCTCATATTGCTCTGCTGACCTATTTGGACGGCGAGAAGACCTACATCATCGCCCCGGCAGGCATCAGCGTGGGCGACACGCTGACCGCAGGTGCAGACGCGGATATCAAGCCGGGCAACTGCTTGCCGATGAGCAACATTCCGCTGGGCACGATCATCCACAATGTGGAGATGAAGATCGGCAAGGGGGCGCAGATCGTCCGCTCCGCCGGTTCAGCAGCTCAGCTGATGGCCAAAGAAGGCGAGCATGTGCTGGTCAAGCTGCCTTCAGGCGAGGTGCGTCGTTTCAACAGCCAGTGCCGGGCTTGCATCGGTGCAGTCGGCAACTCCGAGCACAGCAGCGAAAAGCTGGGCAAGGCGGGCCGCAACCGCTGGCTGGGCGTAAGGCCGTCAGTGCGCGGCGTGGCCATGAACCCGGTTGATCATCCGATGGGCGGCGGCGAGGGCAAAAGCTCCGGTGGACGGCATCCATGCTCGCCATGGGGCATGCCATCCAAGGGCTACAAAACTCGTCGGCGCAAGAAGACCTCCAGCCGGGACATTGTCACCAAGCGCAAGTAATTTCAGGAGAATACCGAGATGGCGCGTTCAGTCAAAAAAGGACCTTTTGTAGACGATCACCTGATGAAAAAGGTGACGGGCGCACAAGGGGCAGGAAAGGTTATAAAAACATGGTCCAGACGGTCAGACGTTGTTCCTGAGATGGTGGGCCTGACCTTCGCCGTGCATAACGGCAAGAAGTTCATTCCGGTCTATGTGTCAGAGAACATGGTGGGGCACAAGCTGGGCGAGTTCTCGCCGACGAGAACCTACCACGGACATGCGGCGGACAAAAAGGCTAAAAAGAAATAGAACACTATCAGGAGCTTACGATGGAAGCAAGAGCCGTCGCCAAATACATCCGCATCTCCCCGCAGAAAGCGAGGTTGGTGGCTGACGTGGTCCGTGGCAAGGATGTGGAGACCGCCATCACCACTCTCAGATTTATGCCCAAAAAAGCGGCCCAGCTTCTGCGCAAGGTGCTGCAGTCCGCTGTGGCCAACGCCGAGCAGACCGAGACCATTGATGTGGACACCTTGTATGTGAAGGAAATCCAGATCAACGGCGGGCCAATGCTGAAGAGGTTCCGGCCCCGCGCCATGGGAAGAGCCGGCAGAATACTGAAACGGACCAGCCACATCACTGTGGTCGTCGATGAGGCCTAAACAGGCCGCTCCGTCGGGTTTTAGAGATCAACTGCACAGGGAACACGGAGGACACGTTGGGACAAAAAGTTAATCCCATAGGGCTGCGGCTCAACATCACCAGGACATGGGATTCGATCTGGTACGCTGACAAGGACTACGCTGCCAATCTGCATCAGGATCAGCAGATACGCAAATATCTGAAGAAAAAGCTGTACCATGCCGGAGTGTCCCGCATCGTCATTGAGCGGACCGGCGATAAGGTGCGGGTTAAGTTGTTCACAGCCCGGCCTGGTATCGTCATCGGCAAGAAAGGTGCCGAGATCGAGAACCTGAAGAAAGACATTGAGCAGAAGTTTGGCCGCGAGTGCATGTTGGACATCCAAGAAGTGCGGCGGCCTGAGGCCGACGCGCAGTTGGTGGCCGAGAACATCACCTCCCAGCTGGAAAAGCGTATCGCTTTCCGCCGGGCGATCAAAAAAGCGATCAGCAGTGCGCTCCGCTTCGGCGTGAAAGGCATCAAAATTTCCTGTTCAGGCCGTCTCGGCGGAGCGGAGATGTCCAGAACCGAATGGTCCAAAGAAGGCCGGGTGCCCCTGCACACGCTGCGGGCGGACATTGACTACGGCATGGCGGAGGCCAGCACCACATACGGCCAGATCGGGGTGAAAGTCTGGATATTCAAAGGCGAAGTGCTGACAGGCGACACGCCTGTCGAGCAGTAATGTGCCGTGCGGACGGCAGGTGTTGAAATATGTTAAGTCCACGCAAAGTAAAGCACAGGAAGCAGCATAAAGGCAGGATGCGGGGCGAGGCCCAGCGCGGTGCCCAGCTCGCTTTTGGCGACTACGCCCTGAAGGCGGAAGGATGCGGACGCATGACCTCGCAGCAGATTGAGGCGGCGCGTATCGCCATCAACCGGAAAGTGAAACGCGGCGGCCAGCTCTGGATCAGGGTTTTCCCGGATAAGTCCATCACCAAGAAGCCAGCCGAGACCCGCATGGGCGGAGGCAAAGGTGCGCCAGATCACTGGGCGGCGGTCATCAATCCGGGCCGGATTCTGTATGAGCTGAAAGGCGTGCCGGAGGACGTGGCCAAGGAGGCATTGCGGCTCGCTTCCTACAAGTTGCCGTTCCCGACCAAGATCATCGCTAGGAGCAGCACGATATGAAGAACAAAGCCAGCGAACTGCGGAAGATGAGCGGCGAGGAGCTGCGCAAGAAGGACACGGAGCTGCGCGAGGAGCTGTTTAAGCTCAGATTTCAGCACGGGGTGCGGCAGCTGGAGAATCCAGCTCGGCTGCAGCAGTTGCGGAAGGACATCGCCAGAGTGCAGACTGTTCTGACCGAACAGGTTTGATGACGGCAAGATACAGCACCGGATCATAGAGAATGAGCGAAAATTCAAGCACCAGAAAAACCCAGTTGGGCTGTGTGAAAAGCAACAGCATGGACAAGACGGTGGTCATCACGGTCGAGCGGAAAGTCAAGCATAAGCTGTACGGCAAGTACATCCGCCGTCGGGTCAGCTACATGGCGCATGACGAGGCCAACGAATGCAAGGTCGGCGATACTGTGCTGATTGAGGAATGTCGTCCTCTGTCCAGACACAAACGCTGGCTGGTCAGAACTATTGTCCAGCGGGCCGTCTGATTGATATTGACAACGGCTTTTGAGCGCAAGGTGATATAATTATGATTCAGACAGAAAGCAGACTGAATGTCGCGGACAATTCAGGAGCCAAAGAAGTGCTCTGCATCCGAGTGCTGGGCGGCACAGGCCGCCGCTACGCCAGCATCGGCGACGTGATCGTCGTCACCGTCAAGGAGGCCATGCCTCACGCCAAAGTGAAGAAAGGCGACGTGATGAACGCGGTCGTGGTGCGGACGAAGAAGGAGATCAGCCGCCCGGAGAACACCTCCGTTCGTTTTGACGACAATGCGGCGGTGCTGCTCTTAGGCAGCGGCGAGCCTGTGGGAACGCGAATTTTTGGGCCGGTAGCCCGTGAACTGCGGTCGCTCGGTTTTATGAAGATTATATCTCTTGCGCCGGAAGTGCTGTAAGGCGGAGCAGGAAACGAGGATAGAGAAGATGCGGCAGGGACAGACAAGTTTACAGAAGAACGATCAGGTGGAAGTGATTGCTGGCAAAGACAAGGGGCGCGTCGGCAAGATACTGAGAATTGACCGGGAGAACAGCCGGGCCGTGGTCGAGCGGATCAATATGATCACCAAGCACCAGAAGGCCGCCAGCGCGCAGCAGCCGGGCGAGATCGTCAAAAAGGAAGCCCCGATTCACATCTCGAATCTCATGCTTGTCTGCCCGGAATGCGCGAAGACTGTCCGCACAGGGAAAAAGTTCCTTGAGGACGGCACGAAAGTTCGGGTTTGCAAGAAATGCAGTGCTACCTTGACAAAATCCGGGAAGTAAGCAATCTGCCGGTTACAGGACGACGGAGCAAATAGAATGGCGACAATGAAGGAACTGTACGAGAACGAGTGCAGACCGCAACTCCAGAAGGAGTTCGGATACAAAAACACGTTCCAGATTCCGAAGCTGGAGAAGATCGTTCTCAACATGGGTCTTGGCGAGGCGGTGCAGAACCCCAAGATCGTTGAGAAGGCGGCGGGCGAGCTGACGATGATCGCAGGCCAGAAGGCCGTGGTCACCCGGGCGAGAAAATCCATCGCCACGTTCAAACTGCGCGAAGGAATGCCCATCGGAGCTTGCGTGACCCTGCGCAAAGAGAAGATGTATGATTTTCTGGCCAAGCTGGTCAACATTGCTCTGCCGCGCGTGCGCGACTTCCGGGGCATTTCCGCCAAGGGCTTCGACGGCAGCGGTAACTTCTCGATGGGCGTGAAAGAGCACATCATCTTCCCTGAGATCGACTACGACAAGATCGACAAGATCCGGGGTATGAATATCACTATCGTCACCACTGCCAAGACGGATGATGAGAGCCGCGCCCTGCTGTCCATGCTGGGAATGCCGTTCCGCCAGCAGCAGAAGGCCGATGACGGCAAAGCGTCGGCGTGAGAGCCGGAACCATTAAAGCGGGAGATTTTCAATGGCAAAAAAATCACTGATCGCCAAGGCGGGACGGAAGCAGAAATTTGAAGTGCGCGCCTACAACCGGTGCAAGCTCTGCGGGCGGCCAAGGGCATATCTGCGGAAATTCGGCTGCTGCAGGCTCTGCTTCCGCAAACTTGCGTCAGAAGGCAAAGTCACAGGCGTGACCAAGTCCAGCTGGTAATCCGCAGGAATCAGGCATTAAACGCATATTTCACAGAGGTATATTCGGATGTCGATGAGTGATCCGCTGGCGGATTTTCTGACCAGAATACGAAATGCTGTACGGGCAAATTTTGACACGGTGGAAATCCCGCAGTCAAATCTGAAGGTCAGCGTGGCCGAAGTTTTGAAGAAGGAAGGCTACATCACCGATTATCAGCTTGCTGAACAAGGTGTGCAGGGTGTCATCAAAATCGAGCTGAAGTACGGTCCTAACCGTGAGCAGGTCATCACCGGCATCCGCCGGGTGTCCAAGCCCGGACTGCGCCAGTACAAAAAAAGCGGGGTCATCCCCAAAGTGATGAGTGGACTCGGCGTGGGCATACTGACCACCTCCAAAGGAGTGATTTCCGACCGCGAGGCCAGACGGCTGAACGTCGGCGGCGAACTCCTCTGTGAAGTATGGTAGCCGTCCGGCCTGAGAGGAGATAAGAAAATGTCGCGAATCGGAAAATCGCCTGTCGAACTGCCAGGCGGAGTCAAAGTGGAAATTCAAGGCACCCGGATCAAAGTCACCGGCAAGAAGGGGACGTTGGAGCGGAGCCTCCGCCCGGAAATCGAGGTCGAGCAGCAGGGCAGCCAGCTGGTCTTCAAGCCCAAGGGCGGCGGACGGCAGGTTTCAGCCTACTGGGGTCTGACTCGGACGCTGGTCAGCAACATGGTCACCGGCGTGGACAAAGGCTTTGAGAAAATGCTGTCCGTGGAAGGTGTGGGTTACCGCGCCGCCGTGGAGGGCGCAAAGCTGACGCTGAACGTCGGCTACTCCATTCCGGTGGAGTTCAAGCTGCCTGATGGCATCGCCGCCGCAGTGGACAAGACCAACAACATCACCATCTCCGGCATTGATAAGGAGCAGGTGGGCCAGACAGCCGCGACCATCAGGGCAATCCGCAAGCCGGAGCCGTACAAGGGCAAGGGCATCCGCTACGCTGGCGAGCATATCGTCCGCAAAGCAGGTAAGTCCGGCGCGAAAGGCGCGAAGAAAAAATAAGTCTCCGGCTTTCAGGATAACTCAAGGATGAAGTCATGGCAAAGCAAAGCATCAAGCTGACAGCGCGGAACAAACGGATTAGAAGAATACGCACCAAGATCACCGGCACGCCGGAGCGTCCGAGAATGCGTGTTTTCCGCAGCAACCGCCATATTTACGTGCAGATCATCGACGACAGCCAGCATCGGACGCTGGTCTCCATGTCCACAGAGGACAAGGAGTTTGACGCAGCTGATCTGAAGGGCAAAGTGGCTCAGGCGGGCCGGGTGGGCGAGATGGCGGCCAAACGCGCTCTTGCCGCCGGAATAGATAAAGTTGTGTTTGACCGAGGCGGCAATCTGTATCATGGCCGGGTCAAAGCACTTGCGGACGGTGCCCGGCAGGGCGGTCTGAATCTGTAATCCACACGGACAAATTCACCAGATCGGAGGTGTTTCTTGGCTGATATAAAACGTGCCAAAGAAGGCAATCAGGACGAGCTGATTGAGAAGATCGTCTTCATCAACCGCGTCGCCAAAGTGGTCAAAGGCGGTCGCCGTTTCAGCTTCAGTGCTATCGTCGTGGTCGGCGACGGCAAAGGCCGGGTCGGCCAAGGCTTGGGCAAGGCCAATCAGGTGCCCGATGCCATCCGCAAAGGTGTGGAGCGCGCTCGCAAAGATATGAAAAAAATTGCGATGACCGATGTCTCTATTCCTCATTACGTGGACGGCAAGTTCAAGTCTGGCAAAGTGATGCTGCGGCCTGCCTCTGACGGTACCGGCGTTATCGCGGGCGGTCCTGTCCGTGCCGTGCTGGAAGCCGCTGGTGTGCAGAACATTCTTACCAAATGCCAAGGCTCCAACAATCCGCACAACATGGTCAAGGCGACAATGGACGGCCTGAGAAGACTGCGCACTGTCGAGGAAGTTGCCCGTCTGCGCGGACTGGCTGCGGATGAGATGGTGGCCTGAGTAGGACGCTGCCGCAATCACAACAAGAGATTGAGTTGAATCATGAGCGAGACAGTGACGATAACCCAAGTCAAGAGCGGCATCGGCAGCACGGAGAAAATCCGCGCCACCCTGACCGGTCTGGGCCTGAAGATGCAGAAGTCCATCACCAGGAAGGATACTCCTGAGATCAGAGGGATGATACGGAAAGTGCAGCATCTGGTGCGGGTGGAGGAAAAACAATGCTGAAATTGAACAATCTGTCGCCGACTGAAGGGTCCCGCAAGCAGCGGAAACGGATCGGGCGCGGCCAGGGCACAGGACACGGTAAAACCGCAGGCAAAGGCCATAAAGGCGCAAAAGCCCGCACCGGTTTCTCGATGAAGGCTGGTTTCGAGGGCGGTCAAATGCCGCTGCACCGCCGTCTGCCCAAGGTTGGCTTCACCAATCAATTCAAGAAAGAATACCTGATCATCACGCTGTCCGATTTGGACCGTTTTGAGGCGGGCGCGGTGATCAACCGCGAGGCTTTGCTGGCAGTCGGAATGATCGGCGGCAAAGACAGCAGATTGATTAAAGTGCTGGCCAACGGCGAGATCAGCAAGGCCGTGACGGTCGAAGCTGACAAAGTCAGCCAAGGTGCCAAGGAGAAAATTCTTGCTGCCGGAGGCGCGGTCAAGGAGTAGTCTATGAGCGGACTTGCCAGCGCAGCAAATATACCTGAACTCCGTAAACGGGCTGTATTCACGTTGCTGATGCTTCTCGTGTACCGGATGGGGGTGCAAATCCCCACTCCCGGCATCAACGGCGAGGCATTGGCTGCCTTTTTTTCTGCAAATTCCAGCACTTTGTTCGGCATGTTCAACATGTTCTCCGGCGGTGCGCTGGAGAATTTTTCTATATTTGCTCTTGGCATCATGCCTTACATCTCCGCCTCAATCATTATCCAGCTGCTGACAGTGGTCATCCCGCAGCTGGAGAGCTTGAAAAAGGACGGAGCTGTGGGGCAGCGCAAAATCACCAAATACACCCGGTTCGGCACTATCGGGCTGGCTCTGGTGCAGGGACTGTTCATTGCCACCGGTTTGGAGAGCATGTCCTCGCCCTCCGGTGCGCCGATAGTCCTGCATCCCGGTTGGGAATTCAAACTGCTGACCGTGCTGACGCTGACTTCCGGTACCGCCTTTATCATGTGGCTGGGCGAGCAGATGACCGAGCGCGGCATCGGCAACGGCATCTCAATGATCATTTATGCGGGCATCATCGCCAGAATGCCTGCGGCGGTGGGCAATTCGATTCAGATCATTCAGTCCGGCGAGATTCCGTTCATCATTGTGCCGCTGCTGTTGGCGATGATGTTTGGTGTGATTGCGTTGGTGGTGTTTTTTGAAACTGCCCAGCGACGAATTCCGGTGCAGTACGCTAAACGGGTGGTGGGCAGACGGGTCTATGGCGGTCAATCCTCCCATCTGCCGCTGAAGATCAACATCGCCGGTGTCATTCCGCCGATCTTCGCTTCGTCGATCATGATGTTTCCGGCCACTATCGGCAACTTCATCCAGATTGACTGGGTGCAGCAGGCTTCGGCGGCGTTGGCTCCGGGAACGGTGTATTACTACCTGCTCGATATCAGCATGATCGTCTTTTTCTGCTTCTTCTACACGGCGGTGACGTTCAACCCCGATGAAGTGGCGGAAAATTTGAAAAAGAACGGCGGCTTCATTCCCGGCATCCGGCCCGGCAAAAAATCGGCTGAGTTCATCGACAAAGTGCTGATTCGCCTGACTGTGGTCGGCTCGATCTATCTGGCCGCTGTCTGTGTGCTACCCACAATACTGATCCACCGTTTCAGCATTCCGTTCTACTTCGGCGGCACAGCCCTGCTGATTGTGGTTGGTGTGGCCATTGACACCATCGCCAAAGTGCAGTCCCATCTCGTCATGCGCAATTATGAAGGCTTCATGAAAAGCGCGAAGCTGAAAGGGCGTTGATTGGGCGGCGACAAAGAAATCATCGTCAAAAGTCCAGCTGAGATTGAGATCATGCGCCAGGCGAACCGAATCGCCGCCGGCACATTGAAAATGCTGGAGGAGCGGATAGTTCCCGGTGTCACCACCATGCAGATGGACCGCTGGGCTGAGGAATATTGCCGGGATCACGGTGCTTTTCCAGCGTTCCGGGGCTACCGGGGCTTTCCCGGCAACCTCTGCGTCTCGGTCAACGAGGTGGTGGTGCACGGCATCGCCTCCAAGAAAGTCAAAGTGACTGAAGGCGACATCGTCTCGCTTGATTTCGGCACCTTGTACAAAGGTTACTACGGCGACTCGGCGATTACCGTGCCGGTGGGCGGCATACCTGACAAACACCGTCAGCTGCTGGATGTCACCCGTCAAGCACTGGAGCTGGGCATTCGTCAAGTGCAGGTCGGCAATAGAATTGCCGACATATCCAAGGCGATCCAGAATCATGCCGAGGGGCATGGCTATTCAGTGGTGCGAGATTTTGTTGGCCACGGCATCGGCAGAGGGCTGCACGAGGGGCCGGAAGTGCCCAATTATGTCCAGCGGGACAAGCCTTCGCCAAGGATTGTCGAAGGCATGGTGCTGGCCATAGAGCCGATGGTCAATGCCGGAACATGCAAGGTCAAGGTGCTGAAGGACGGCTGGACTGTGGTCACGGCGGACCGCAGGCTCTCCGCCCATTTCGAGCATTCAGTGGCGGCGACGGCGGCTGGGCCGCTGGTCCTGAGCAGGCGGGAAGGTGAGAAGACTGCGGTCTGATCTTACTTTTTCCGTTTGCAACTATTACAGTGGACGGGAAAAAAAGTATGGCGAAAGAAGAAGCCATTGAAGTCGAAGGAACGATCATTGAGCCGTTGCCCAATGCGATGTTCCGGGTGGAGCTGGAAAACGGGCACAAAGTGCTGGCCCATATCTCCGGCAAGATGCGGATGCACTATATTAAAATTCTTCCCGGCGACCGGGTGACGGTGGAGCTGTCCCCCTACGATCTGACCAGAGGGCGGGTGACATTCCGCTCCAAGGGACCAGGCCCCGGGAAGGGCAAATGACACCGAGAAGGAAGCGCGATCATGAAAGTGCGATCATCTGTCAAAAAAATATGCAGTGACTGCAAGATTCTCAAACGCAAGGGCGTTGTCCGGGTCACCTGCAAAAACGCGAAACACAAGCAGCGGCAGGGATAATCTCTCAGGCGGCAACAGCGACGAAAAGGAGCAGAGCTTTGGCACGTATAGCAGGCGTGGATTTGCCACGGAACAAGCACATGGACAGGGCGCTCACCTACATTTACGGCATCGGTCTCACGACCGCCCGGCAAATTTTAGACAAAGCGGACCTGCCTTACCAGATGAACTCTGACGACCTGAGCACCGACGATGTGAACCGGATCAGGCTGATCATCGAGGCCGAGCATGTCGTGGAAGGCGACAAGCGGCGCGAGGTGGCGATGGACATCAAGCGGCTGGTCGATCTCGGCACCTACCGGGGCCGCCGCCACCGTCAGGGGCTTCCCTGCCGAGGCCAGAGGACCAAGACCAACGCCAGAACCCGGAAGGGTCCCAGACGCTGAGCGGCGCGGACTTACGACAAGCAATAGACACGTCCGCAGCAGGCGGAAGTGCTGATACGGAGCAGAAATGGCAAAGGAAAAAAAGGCCGCTGACCGGGGTAAAGCGAAAACCCCGCGTCGTGAACGAAAAAATGTGCAGGAAGGAATAGTCTTCATTTATTCCACCTTCAACAACACAGTAGTGACGGTCGCTGACAAGCTGGGCAATGTTCTGTCATGGTCCAGCGCAGGGGTCATCGGCTTCAAAGGATCGCGCAAATCGACTCCTTTCGCCGCCCAGAACGCTCTGAGCGACGCGGTGGGCAAGGCCAAAGAGCACGGCCTGCGCAAAGTGGAGGTCCGGGTGAAAGGGCCGGGGCCGGGCCGCGAGTCCGCCCTGCGCGCTTTGAGCGGAACCGATCTGGAGATCAGCCGGATTGTTGACGTGACCCCAGTGCCGCACAACGGCTGCAAGCCGCCCAAGCGCCGCCGGGTTTGAGTGACGCTGCTGTTGTTTTTTGTACGGTCGCTGCCAGCGCAGAGCTGACCGCAGCGTAAAACCGTTACCGATCCTATATTTGAAGAGGAAAAATTAAGTGGCCAGATATATCGGAGCTTCCTGCAGAATGTGCAGGCGTGAGAATCTGAAACTGCACCTGAAGGGCGAGCGCTGCCATTCC
>JAABPV010000014.1:11154-48641 GCA_011391865.1 Desulfobulbaceae bacterium
AGATATATCGGAGCTTCCTGCAGAATGTGCAGGCGTGAGAATCTGAAACTGCACCTGAAGGGCGAGCGCTGCCATTCTGACAAATGCTCCTTTGAGCGCCGGGCGTTCGCGCCGGGCCAGCACGGGCAGAATCAGTTCCGCAAGTCCTCCAACTACGCCGAGCAGCTGCGCGAGAAGCAGAAGGTCAAGCGCATGTACGGCATGCTGGAAGACCAGTTCCGCAGATATTTTCATGAGGCTGACCGGGCCAAAGGTGTCACCGGCCACAATCTGCTGTCCATGCTTGAGCGCCGTTTAGACAATGTGGTGCACCGCCTCGGCTTCGCCAGCTCCAGAGATCAGGCCCGCCAGCTCATCCGTCATAATCATTTCCAAGTCGGCGGCAAGAAAGTTGACATTCCTTCGTTCCAAGTGAAAGCCGGCGATGTGGTCTCCCTCAAGGAGAAGAGCCGCAAGAACGCCATGATTCAGGAGAATCTGGAAGGCGCGGCCCGCCGGGGCGTTCCGGCTTGGCTGGAGCTGGACAAGGCGAACTTTCAAGGCAAGGTCATGAGGGCGCCTGTTCGGGATGAGATCACCATGCCGATCAACGAGCATCTCATCGTCGAGCTGTATTCCAAGTAAACCAAGGGCAGGTGGGTTGGATGACACAGGAACTCCGGGATGACAATCCCTTTTACAAGAACTGGCATAACTTGGTTATGCCGGAACGGCTGGAAGTCGCCAAAAGCACCCACTCCTCCAGATACGGCAAATTCGTCTGCCAGCCGCTGGAGCGGGGCTTCGCGGCGACCATCGGCAATTCCCTACGCAGAATCCTGCTGTCCTCGATCCGGGGCGCGGCCATCACCTCGGTCAAAATCGAAGGGGCGCAGCACGAGTTCACCACCATCAACGGCGTGCATGAGGATGTGGCCGACATCATCCTGAATCTCAAGCTGGTGCGGCCCAAGCTGAACTCCGCTGAAACCCGGACGGTCTTCATTAAGAAGAACGGCCCCGGCGCAGTGACGGCAAGGGACATTGACGGTGGCCCTGGCGTGGAGATCATGAACCCGGATCAGCACATCTGCACAGTGACCGGCGAGAACGCTTCGTTCCTCGCCGAGCTGGAAATCCAGTGGGGCAAGGGCTATGTCCCGGCGGACTGGAACAAAAAGGAAGATCAGTCCATCGGCGTGATCTCCCTTGACGCGGCCTTTTCGCCGGTGCGCCGGATGCAGTACGTGGTCAGCCAGGCCCGCGTCGGCCAGCACACCGACTACGACCGCCTGACCATGGAGATCGAGACGGACGGCTCGGTGATGCCGGAGAACGCGCTCGCCTACGCGGCCAAAATTCTCAAAGAGCAGATGACGGTCTTCATCAACTTCAACGAGCAGGAAGCCGATCTGCCGGAGCGGATGAAGGGCGACGGCGACGGCATCGGCGGCTTCCCGGCCTTCTTGGATAAGAATGTCGAGGATTTGGAGCTGTCGGTTCGTTCGGCCAACTGCCTGAAGAATGCCGATATTCAGTACATCGGCCAGCTAGTGCAGAAGACCGATGCCGAGATGCTCAAGACCAAGAACTTTGGCCGCAAGTCGCTCAATGAGATCAAGGCACTGCTCTCGCAGCACAACCTGACGCTCAACATGAACCTTGAGGGCTGGATTCCGCCTGACCAGCGCGAGCGCGACCGCAGCTACGACGAAGAGTGAGCCGACCGCTCTTGACCCTTTGCTTTTCCGACAGATAAGGACAGAAGAATGAGACATAGAACCGCAGGCCGCAAACTGAACAAAACCAGCTCCCACCGGCTGGCCATGCTCCGCAACATGGTGACTTCCCTTTTGGAGCACGAGCGCATCGTCACCACCCTGCCCAAGGCCAAAGAGCTGCGCAAGGCCGCTGAGAAGATGATCACCCTCGGCAAGCGCGGCGACCTCCATGCTCGCCGTCAGGCAGCCTCCTACGTGCGCTCCAAGGCCCTTGTGACCAAGCTCTTCAACGATCTGGCACCGCAGTACGCCGACCGTCAGGGCGGCTACACCCGCATCATCCGCACCGGTGTCCGGCCCGGCGACACCGCGCCTATGGCGTTGATCGAGCTGGTGAATTACGAAGCTCCCACGCCTGCCGCTCCGAAGGCCGAAGAGCAGAGCGGAGCCGAAGCATAAGCTGATTTTTTTCCGCTGAACAAATTCAGGCCGGTTCGATGAGTTCATCTGACCGGCCTTTTTAATTGCCATGTCCGCAGAATCTGTCCTTCCTCAGTCCGCATGGCCGGAGCTGGGCACGGAGCCGTTCCGCTTCCGCTGTCATTCCGGAGCGAGCTGCTTTCTCTCCTGCTGCCGCCACGTTGAGCTGCGGCTTTTCCCCTACGATATTCTCCGGCTGAAGGAACGCCTCGCGCTGAGTTCAGCGGAATTTCTTGAACAGCACACCCGGTTGGGCGCAGGAGCGCATCCCTTCTTTCCGGCGGTCTTCCTCAACATGCAGGCGGACAGCGACCACGCCTGTCCTTTCCTGACTGAGCAGGGCTGCTCGGTGTACAAAGAACGGCCCTCGGCCTGCCGCACCTATCCGCTTGAACGGGCCGTGGAAAAAGCGGCGGACGGCAGTCTGCGCAGCCGCTGGTTTCTCACCGGGCACCCGTACTGCAAAGGGCATTTCGAGGAGCATTTCTACACCGCCAAGCAGTGGGAGCGCGAGCAGCGGCTGATCGAGCACAACCTGTTCAACGACCTCTGGGCCGAGGTGGACATGCTCTTTGCCGCCAATCCGTGGCAGGGCGAAGGACAGGCCGGGCCGCTCCAGCAGCTCGCCTTCATGGTCTGCTACAACCTTGATGCCTTCCGCGACTACGTCCGCCAGCACAATCTGCTGGCCGCCTTCCGCCTGGAGCGCGACCGCCGCCGCCGGATTGAGCAGGACGACAGCGAGCTGCTCAAGTTCGGCTTTGACTGGCTGCTGCATGTGCTGGGCGGCCAGCGCACCTTGCTCCCGCGCTGATTTGGCTGGCAGGCTGAACTCAACGCCGTGCTTCAGCAGTATGTAAGGGCGTTTCGCGAAACGCCCTTACTCCCCCGCCAGCTTCTGCTTCAGGTCGTCGTAGTTTTCCTGAGTCGTCTTGATGTGCGGATGATCGGCAGGGAGCTTGGCCTTGAGGATGGACAGGCTGCGCTGACACAGCGGCTTGGCTTCGGCGTATTTCCCCTGCGCTTTATACAGCTCTGCCAAATTGTTCAGGCTTTGTGCCACGTCAGGATGGTCTTTACCGAACTTCTGTTCTCTGATCTCCAGCGCACGCTTGTAGAGCGGCTCCGCTTCCGAGTAGCGGCTCTGCGCTTGATATAATCCGGCAAGATTTTTTAGGTTAATTGCTACAGCGGGATGATCTTTACCCAGCTTTTGTTCCCTGATCTCCAGCGCACGCTTGTAGAGCGGCTCTGCTTCCGAGTAGCGGCCTTGCACTCTATACAACATGGCTATACTGTTCATGGTGACTGACACACTGGGATGATTTTTGCCGAGCTTTTGTTCATAGATCGTCAGCGAACGCTTGTACAACGACTCCGCTTCCGCATAGCGGCCCTGAAAATAATATAGCCCTGCCAATTCATCCAGAGAGCTGGCAAACTCTGTGCTGTTTTCCCCCTTCGCCTCCCTCATCTTCAGCAGCTTTTCCAGCCATGCTTGCGCATCGTTGTAAGCACCCGTCTTCCATGCCATTTCTCCAGCCGAAAGCAGGTAATCGGGGTTGTCCTCTTCCAGCGTCACCGCCTTCTTGTATTGGCGCATCGCCTTTTCATAATCCAAGCGGCCTTTAGCAAGCTCGCCGCTTTGGTAGGCGGCAAGGGCGACGGCTTTGCCCTCCTTGTCCGCTACCTCGTCAAAAATCTGCTCCGCTGCCTTGGTGTCGCCTTTCGCCAGCCGCCGCTTGGCCTCGGCAATCCGCGCATCAGGGAGCTGTCCCTTCAGCTCGTCCAAAGCCTTCTCCGCAGTCTTGAGCAGGGCCAGCTTCTCCTCGTAGCTCTTCTGTATATCGGCCCGCTTTGCCTCAACCGCCTGCAACTGCGCCTCCAGCAGGCGGAGCTTTTGTTCATCTCCGCCCGCCGCCCGGATTTCCTGGATGACGCGCTCCTGCTGCGCCTTTAGCATGGCTGCGAACTGCTCCTTGCTCAGGCTGATGCCGCTGCCCGCCGCTGGCGTGGCCTTCCAGCTCAGGGCAAGGCCGCCCGCCACCGCCATCGCCGCGAGGATGAAGAGCAGAATCATCGCCTTGTGCAGCAGCCGCTCGACCGCTGTGCCGTTCAGCTGCTTGCTGCTCAGAAACAACGGCTTGATGATCAGGGCGAAAACAAACAGCCCGAAGCCCGCCAAGACCAGCGGGTGCCGCAGATGCTCAATCCAGACGCTTGCCTCATTCATTGCCAGCTCCTCCTCGTCTTCCGCGCAGGCCGATTCCCGCCGCATCGGCCCATTATTCTCCAGATGCGGCGGAACTGCAAAGAAAATGTCCCGCCGTACCAGCGCGGCCTCCCTGCGCTCCTTGCGCAGGAGCTTTTCAACGTGCAAAAGCAGCATACGCATGTTCACAAGGAGCTTGCGGACGTGCGTATGCTGCGTTCGGATGTCCAAAAGCTCCTTGCGGACATCCGTCAGGAGCTTTTCAACGTGCAAAAGCAGCTTCCGTATGTTCACAAGGAGCTTGCGGACGTGCGGATGCTCTATTCGGATATCCAAAAGCTCCTTGCGGACATCCGTCAGGAGCTTTTCAACGTGCAAAAGCAGCTTCCGCATGTTTAAATAGAGCTTGCGGACATCCGAATGCTCCGTTCACATGTCGCGCAGCTCCGTGCGGACATCCGTCAGGAGCTTTGCGACGTGCAAATGCTGCATTCACATGTCCGCAGACTGCATCCGAACGTCCGCAGGCTCTTTTGCGGCGGACGCAAACTCATCCATCAGGGAGGAAGCATCATGGCATTCAAACGGAGAAGCTCGCAGGTCCTCAGCGACGCGCAGACGCGGGCCGCCAACCTCAAGGCGATTGATCCAAACTTGGATTTGGGCAATGAACTGACTGTCGCCGACTATGAAAGCCGGATCGCGGCGGCGCAAAATATCTTGGACAGCTACAACATTCAGCTCGCCAAGGCGGATGCGCTCGGCAACGACTTCAAAGCAATTGAAAAGGAAGTGCGCGGCTCCTCGGCGCGGATGCTGGCCGGGGTCGGTGTGAAGTACGGCAAGGACAGCAACGAGTACGAGATGGCGGGCGGCACCCGCAGCAGCGAAATCAAGCGGAAAAAGAAGCCGGAGGAGCCTCCGGCCTAAGCGGCGCATTTTTTCCTTGCCGCATCGCAACAGGATGTTCTTGCTGTTCTTCAGTCGTTATGGTAAGAAAGCAGGGCAGCATTGCCGCCGCATCGGCGCGGCGGCTCATCACGCACACTCCGTCAGTGTCCCTTGGTGTTCCATGACTGGAATCGGACGTGGAGTGGAGGAACAACCATAAAGCAGAATAGGAGCAATAATGGCAGTAACAGTCACCATGCGGCAGATGCTTGAGGCCGGTCTGCATTTCGGACATCAGACCAGACGTTGGAACCCGAAGATGAAGCCGTTTATCTACGGCCCGCGCAACGGCATCTACATCATCAACCTTGATGCGACCATGCGGATGTTCCGCAAGGCCTGCGCCTATTTGACCGATGTGGCGGCCAACGGCGGCACGATCCTTTTTGTCGGCACCAAGCGTCAGTCGCAGGCGGTGATCAAAGAAGAGGCCGCGCGTTGCGGCATGCCCTATGTCAATCACCGCTGGCTCGGCGGCATGATGACCAACTTCCAGACCATCAAGAATTCGGTTGACCGGCTGAAGAAGATCGAGGCCATGCAGAAGGACGGCAGCATCAATCGCTTCCCCAAGCATGAGATCCTGCTGATGGAGAAGGAGCGGATCAAGCTGGAGCGCAACGTCGGCGGCATCAAAGACATGCGCAAGCTGCCGGACGTGCTCTTCATCATCGATCCCCGCAAGGAGGAGATCGCGGTGGACGAGGCGCGGAAGCTGGGCATTCCTGTAGTCGCCCTGACCGACACCAACTGCAACCCGGACGGCGTTGACTACCTGATTCCCGGCAACGACGACGCGATCCGGGCCGTGCGGCTGATCGCCGGACAGGCTGCGGAGGCCATCATTGAGGGCAGAGGCGTTGCCGGCGAGGCGATTCCAAGCAACATCGACGAGCTGGAAGCGGCCATGACCGCAACCGCCTTCGCCGAGCCTGCTGTCTGATTGCAGCGCAGAGGGGCGGCTCTTGCAGCCGCCCTTTTCATATAACGACTGAGCCGGGCGCACTGTCCCGGATGATTTATTTTTGAGGAGACAACAATGGAAATCACCAGCCAGATGGTCAAAGAGCTGCGCGAGAAGACCAACGCGGGCATGATGGACTGCAAAAAGGCTCTGGCCGAGACCGGCGGCGACATGGAGAAGGCGGTTGACTTTCTCCGCCAGAAGGGTCTGGCCGTGGCCGCCAAGCGTTCAGGCCGCGCCACCTCTGAAGGCGTGATCGAGTGCTACATCCACGGTGTCGGCAAATTAGGCGTGATGGTCGAAGTCGGCTGCGAGACGGATTTCGTCGCCAAGACCGACCAGTTCAAAGCCTTTGCCAAAGACGTGGCCATGCACATCGCCGCCGCCAATCCGGTATCTATCCGCCGCGAGGACATGCCGCAGGAGATGATCGCCCGCGAGCGCGATGTGTACATCAGCCAGATCAAAGAGGAAGAGGCTAAGACCGGCAAGGCCAAGCCGGAGAACATCGTCGCCAAAATCGTTGACGGCAAGATCGACAAGTTTGTCGCCGAAAACTGCCTGATGGAGCAGAAGTTCATCAAGAATCCCGATGTTTCGATTCAAGACCTGCTCAACGAGCTGGTTGCCAAGATGGGAGAAAACATCTCCGTCAAACGCTTCGCCCGCTACCAGCTCGGCGCGTAAGAAGACCAAGTCCCCGGCCTGCGGCAGCCGGGGCGGACGCACTGCGGCCCGCGCCCCTTTCCAGTTCCCACATCCGACGGAGATTTCAAGACCATGCAATATCAGCGCATCCTCCTCAAACTCAGCGGCGAAGCCCTGATGGGCGACGGTGCCTACGGCATCAGCCCGGCCATGATTCAGTTTGTCGCGCAGGAAATCAAAACGGTGCATCAGCAGGGCGTGCAGCTGGGGCTGGTCATCGGCGCGGGCAATATTTTCCGGGGTGTGGCCGGAGCCGCAGGCGGCATGAACCGCGCTGTCGCCGACAACATGGGAATGCTGGCCACGGTGCTGAACGCCTTGGCCATGCAGGACGGGCTGGAGCGGAGCGGCGTGCCCTGCCGGGTGCTGTCGGCCATCGCCATGCAGAATGTCTGCGAATCGTACACCCGTGCCGCCGCGCTGGAGCATTTGGAGCAGGGCAGGGTGGTGATTTTTGCCGCTGGCACGGGCAATCCCTATTTCACCACCGACACCGGCGGCGTGCTGCGGGCTTTAGAAATCGGCGCGGATGTGATGATGAAGGCCACGCGGGTGGACGGCGTGTATGACCGCGACCCAGAAAAGGATAAAAATGCGGTGCGCTTTGACCGCCTGACCTACACCAAAGTTTTGCAGGATCAGCTCCGGGTTATGGATGCGGCTGGCATTTCTCTTGCCCGTGACAACAATCTGCCGGTGCTGGTTTTCAATATGAAAAAAGAAGGCAACATCGCCCGCGCTGCGGCTGGGGAGCAGGTGGGGACGTTGATTATGGCGTAAAATAAAATGGCAAGAAAAGAAATATCAGCAAGTAAGGCTCTTGCTATCAAACTCATCCATGCCGCATTATCCGTTCTTCAGGAGAACGACGGTGAAATGCCAGCACGAGAGTTGATTGACGCGGTTGGACAAAGAGTCGAATTAGACGACTGGGCCAAAGGACATTACGAGAAGACAGGTGCCATTCGTTGGAAAAGCACGCTCAATTTTTATAGCATAGACTGTGTAAGAGCTGGTTATTTAGTTAAGAAAAAAGGGAGTTGGTACCTGACCGCTGAAGGAAAAGAAGCTCTCAAGCTGGGGCCGACCGAACTGCTGGAGTCTGCGCAGCAGGGTTATCTGCAATGGAAATTTCAGCAGCAGGCACATAAGGGAGAAGAAATAATAAACGATGCCGCTGAACAAGAAGAAATGACGCTTGACCCTGAACAGATTGCTCGTGAAGGTCTGGAAAGGCAGCTTGGAAAGTTTAATCCCTACGAATTTCAAGATTTGGTTGGTGCGCTGCTGCGTGGAATGGGTTACTACACACCTTTTATCGCTCCAAAAGGAAAAGATGGCGGCATTGACATCATGGCTTATCGAGATCCTTTAGGCACTGAATCCCCCCGCATACAAGTTCAAATCAAGCACAGAGAAGCTGGTGCCAGTGTTCAGGAAGTGCGTCAGCTCATGGGGCTGCTTCAAAAGGAAGGCGATGTCGGATTATTCGTCTCCACTGGTGGATTCACTGCGGATGCGAAGAATACTGCCAGGAGTTCTCACATTCATGTCGAACTTGTTGACCTGTCGCGTTTTATCAGTCTTTGGCAAGAATTTTATGAAAAGCTGCCGGACGCAGATAAAGCTCTTCTTCCTATGACACCTATTTATTTTTTAGCAAAGACAGAATAAAACGAAATGAAACTGAAAATAATTATTCATCAAGCTGAGGAAGGTGGTTATTGGGCGGAAGTCCCAGCGATTCCAGGATGCGCCACGCAGGGGGAAACAATTCAAGAATTGATTCAGAACATTTATGATGCGGTGGAAGGATGTTTGAGTGTCGACATGGACACCATTCCCATAAGCAGCACTGACCAAGTCATGGAGCTTGCAGTCTGACATGAAGGCTGTCAGCGGCAAGACGATGAGTTCTTTGCTGGAGAAAAAAGGCTGGACGCTTGCCCGTGTCACGGGCAGTCACCATATTTTTGTCCGTGACGGAAGCAATCTGCGGATAACAGTGCCAGTTCATGGCAACCACGATTTGAAGACAGGTCTTCAACGCGCCATCATGAAGCAGGCTGGAATTGCTGAGGAGGAGTTGTGAGAGCTTGAATCTGCAATCCATCGAAGTTTCTTGGAGAGGATGAAGGTGATGTAAAAAAATCCAGTTTTAATGAGATTCATGCCGTGTGCCAACAACTCTTGCTGAATCTGGCGGCACGCTGTCTGGGTTTGGTCGCCTGCATTCAAGCGGACTTAAAATGCTCAGAGGTATTGCCACATCAAAAATGACCACAGATGAAATCATGAATTTCACGAGAAGGGACGACAACATATGAATACTGACAGCCTTACTGTAAATTTGCCCGTGAATGAAATAGAGTTCATTAAAAAATATGCGGAAAGACACAAGGTTACAATTTCCGAGCTTATTGATCGATATGTTAAACATTTGCAATTTCTCCAAAAAAGTGAAATACATCCTGACCTTGCACGGATAAGCGGGATACTACCGGATAAGCTTGATGTCATGGATGCCTACTGCCAACACGTGATGGAAAAGCATTCATGAAGGTTATGCTGGATTTAAATGTGGTGCTGGATGTGCTGCAATCGCGTCATCCTTATTACCACGCATCAGCATCGGTGATCAGTAAAGTGTGCAATAAAGAAATATTTGGCCTGCTGCCGTCACATGCCATAACCACCATTCATTATGTTATCTCGAAATATTCTGGAAAACAAAAAGCTGACGAATCGATAGATTGGATGCTTGCTCATTTTGATGTTGCAGCAGCGGACAAGGCGGCGTTTGTCAGGGCAAGAAGTTTGCGTTTCAGCGATTTTGAAGACAGCGTAGTGGCAAGTCTGGCTGAATCGGCTCAATGTGATCTGATTATCACCCGTAATATTGCCGATTTTAAGCAGTCGCCAATCAGCGCACTGACTCCGGAAGAATTTCTGAATCAATGTGATCGTGTTATCTAAGGAGAAACATCATGGAAAATCCTGTCGTTGACGAAGCCAAATCAAAAATGGTCGCCCGGATTGATGCGCTGAAGCGTGATTTGACCAAAATCCGCACAGGCCGCGCTTCAATCGCCCTGCTCGACGGCATCCGGGTGGATGCTTATGGCTCAAAAATGCCGCTCAATCAGGTTGCGGCTCTGACCGTGCCCGAAAGCCGGATGATCGTCGTGCAGCCGTGGGATCCGCAGATGCTGCCGATGATCGAGAAGGCTATTCTCGCGTCCGACATCGGCCTGACACCTTCCAGCGACGGCAAGGTGATTCGCCTGCCCATCCCGCAGCTCACTGAGGAGCGGCGCAAGGATTTGGTCAAGCAGGTGAAGAAAATCGCCGAGGAATTCAAGGTCGGAGTGCGCAACGACCGCCGCGATGCCAATGATGTCTTCAAAAAGCAGAAAAACGACAAAGAAATCTCTGAGGACGAGATGACCCGTCATCAGGACGAAGTGCAGAAGCTGACTGATGATTACATCAAGCAGATTGACGCGATAGCTGCTGGCAAAGAAAAAGAGGTCATGGAAGTATGACCGATCTGCCGGTCATACAGCCGCTGCCCATCCATGTCGCTGTCATCATGGACGGCAATGGCCGCTGGGCCAAAGAGCGGCATCAGCCCCGGCTTTTCGGCCACAAGGCGGGGGTGGAATCGGTGCGGGTGATTGTCGAGACCGCCCGTAAAATCGGCATCCGCCACCTGACCCTGTACGCCTTCTCCACCGAGAACTGGCAGCGGCCCGGTCTTGAGGTCAACGGCTTGATGATGCTGCTCAAGACGTTTTTGCAGGCCGAGCTGGATGCCATGAAAAAAAACGGCATCCGGCTGGACTGCTTCGGCCAGAAAGAGCGGCTGCCGGACGATGCGCGGGCGGTGCTGGAGCGGGTGATCGCTGAGACTGCGGATTGTCCGGGCCTGCGGCTGAATCTGGCCCTCAGCTACGGCTCGCGCGCCGAGATGCTGCGGGCGGTGCGCGAGGTCGGCAGCCGCTGCGCCGCAGGCCAGCTCAGGCCGGAGGAGATTGACGAGCAGCTCTTCAGCGGCTGCCTCTATTCCGCCGGGCAGCCCGACCCCGACTTGCTCATCCGCACCAGCGGCGAACAGCGCCTCTCCAATTTCCTCCTCTGGCAGCTTTCCTACGCCGAATTGTATTTCACCGAAACACGCTGGCCGGATTTCCGCCGCGAGCAGTTCTTTGAGGCATTGCAAATTTACGCCAGTAGGCAGCGGCGTTTTGGCAAGACCGGGGAGCAGATGGAGGTCAAATGACCATGCTAAAAATCAAACGGATAACTATGAAACATCTAATTTCTGTTGCTGTCGCCTGTGGTTCCATTTGTATGTTTGCAGCGTGCGACAGCCAAACCTCGCAACAGCCTGTTTTATCAACATCTCCTGTAAAGGAAGAACCTGCAAAACCGAAAGCTCCGACATATCCAGAAGAACTAGTATCACGTGGTGCAGCTATTCATAAAGCAGCTCTCGCTCAAACAGAGGATGCCAGACTTGATGTCTGGGGAATCGGATTTCCTTCTGTTCAGGCATGTATCTGGATTCCAGAAGATCAATGGAAAGATCTGTCTATCGAGGACAGAGAAGCGTTTATTACATATTTAAAGGCGCAAGTTCCAGCTATACGGAGCAATCCAGATCGTTACACAGGAATACCAGAAGATGCACCGGCCTACAAGAGGATTCGAGATAATATTGCAAACATGAAAGACGGAGCTTTTATCATATTTACAATGGTACAAGATGATGGTCGCTGGATACAGAGTGGAACTGTAGCTGAATCAAAATAAAATGAACCGCTTCATTCCCGGTCTGCTCATGGCCGCGCTGTGGGTGCTGCTGCTGTACATCGCCCCACCGCTGATTTTCTGGTTTGTCATGACAGTCGGCGCAGCGGCGGCCCTGCACGAGTTCTTCCGCATGGCGGTGAAAACACCCGGCTCCGGCACACGGACGCTGGCCATCGCTTCCAGCCTCAGCCCGGTGCTGGCCGCTTACGCAGGCAGTCCGGCGGCGGTTCTGACCGGCAGCTATCTCGCCTTGCTCGGCCTCGCCCTCTTGGTCATCTTCTTCTACACCGCCTTTGCCGACCCGCTCGCCTTTCTGCTCAACGCCGGCTTTTCCGTCTTCTACGTCTCGCTCTGCTGCGCCTTCATCATCCTGCTGCGCGGTTTGCCCGACGGCAGCCACTGGCTGCTGATTCTCACCGCCATCACCGCCGGTTCCGACACCGGGGCCTATTACGCAGGCCGGGCCTTTGGTAAACGCAAGCTCTGCCCGCCGGTCAGTCCGAAAAAGACCGTGAACGGGGCGATTGGCGGAATGCTGGCGGCGGTTGCGGCGGCAGTGCTGCTTGGCTGCATCCTACTGCCGGAGGTGAGCTGCTTGAAAATGGCCGTTGCGGCACTCCTGCTCGCAGCAGTCGGCATTGTCGGTGATTTGTTGGAATCAGTGATAAAACGCGGCACCGGCTGCAAGGATTCCGGCACCATGCTCAAAGGCCACGGCGGCCTGCTCGACCGCGCCGACAGCCTGCTTTTCGCCGCTCCGCTGCTCCACACCCTGCTTGCGTGGGGATTCTTCGCATGAAAACGCTCGCCTTGCTCGGCTCCACTGGTTCCATCGGCAAAAATGTGCTGAACGTGGTGCGGGCTTTTCCTGACCGCTTCTGCATTGCTGGACTGGCCGCCGGGAAAAACATCGCCGAGCTGGCCGCGCAGGTGCTGGAGTTTCAACCGGAGCGCATCTCCGTTGCCGATAAAGAGACAGCGGCGCGATTGGCCGAGCTGCTGCCTGCCGAATATCGGCAGAAAATTTTCTGGGGCGAAGAGGGCAATCTTCAGGTTGCCACAGTGCCTGCCGCGCAGATGGTCATCACCGCTGTGGTCGGGGCTGCTGGCCTGCTGCCGACTTTGGCCGCGATCAAAGCGGGCAAGAACATCGGCTTGGCAAACAAGGAAACCTTGGTCATGGCCGGGCGGATTGTCATGCAAGCGGTGCGCGAGCACAAGGTTTCACTGCTGCCGATTGACTCCGAGCATTCCGCGATTTTCCAAGCCCTTGAAGCAGGCCGCCGCGACGACGTAGCCATGCTCATTCTCACCGCGTCCGGCGGGCCGTTCCGCACGCTTTCGCCGGAGCAGCTTGCTCATGTCACGCCCACCCAAGCTCTGGCGCATCCCAACTGGTCAATGGGCCGCAAGATTTCCATTGATTCTGCCACGATGATGAATAAAGGGCTGGAGGTGATCGAGGCCCGCTGGCTCTTTGACATCCCGGCAGAGAAAATCCGGGTGGTGGTGCATCCTGAGTCCATTGTGCATTCCTTGGTCGAGTACATTGACGGCTCGGTGATGGCCCAGCTCGGCATTCCCGACATGCGCATTCCCATCGCCTACGCCCTGTCCTATCCTGAGCGCCTCAATCTTGGCCTGTCGCGGCTCAGTCTCTCCGCCTGCGGCAGCCTTAATTTCGAGAAGCCGGACTACGAGCGTTTTCCCGCGCTGAGTCTCGCCTTTGCCGCGCTGCAAGAAGGCGGGATGAAGCCTGCGGTACTCAATGCTGCCAACGAGATCGCTGTGGCCGCCTTCCTTGAACAGAAAATCAGCTTCACCGACATTGCAAAAATAGTCGAGGCGGTGCTGGCGCGGTTTGCGGCGGGTGATGATCTTGATTTAGGCGCAATCTTGGCTGCGGACAACGTGGCGCGGCGGCTGGCGGGCGAAGAGATTGAGGCGATGCGGCGGAGTGCGTGAAGATAGGGGAAAACACGGTTTCGTCCGTCACAGGCGGGCCTTGAAGTGCCGCAGAGCTGCGCAAAAATGCCACGTTTCACGCTTCGAATGAGACCTTCGACGCTTCAAGAGTGACGCTTGACGCTTCGAATGAGGCATTTGATGCGTGAAGTGAGCCGTTCAACTCTTCAAACGTGACGGTCGATGCTTCAAGCGTGGCATTTGAAGCGTGCAATGCGATGTTTCACGCTTCGAACGAAGCATTTGAAGCGTGAAGTAAGTCGTTCGAAGCTTCAAACGTGACCTCCGATGTGTGAAACGAGGCGTTCGCAGCGTGATGATGGGTTGAGCGAGCCGCCTCTGCTGGCCAGCCTGCAATGGCAAATCTTTGTATAAGGATACTCTTTGTATTATGAACGCTGTCCTCTCCTTTCTTCTCGTCCTCGGCATCCTCATTTTTGTGCATGAGCTGGGCCATTTTCTCTTTGCCAAGCTCTTCAAAGTGCGGGTGCTGACCTTCTCGCTCGGCTTTGGCAACAAGCTGATCGGCAAAAAGTGGGGCGAGACCGAATATCTGATTTCGGCTTTTCCGCTCGGCGGCTATGTGAAAATGTACGGCGAGCAGCCGGGCGAGGAAGTCACTGAAGCGGACAAGGAGGTTTCTTTTTCGCACAAAACAGTCGGCCAGCGTTTCTGGATCGTCTTTGGCGGCCCGCTCTTCAATCTGCTCTTCGCCGTGCTGGTCTTCTGGCTGATGTTCGTTTTCGCCGGGCGGCCTGATTTGGCGGAGACCACAAAAATAGGTACGATTTCAGCCGGTTCAGCAGCGGAAAAAGCCGGGCTGAAGAAAGACGACATCGTGCTGTCCATTGACGGCAATAAAGTGACAGCCTGGGAGCAGGTGTCTGAAACCATCCGCAATTCCGGCGGCAAAGAGCTGGAGCTGCGCGTCCGGCGCGGCAGCGAGGAATTGACCATCGCCGCGACCCCGGTGCGCGACAAGGTGAAAAACATCTTCGGCGAGCCGACCGAGGAACGCTATCTGCTCGGCATGAGCCGCGCTGAGGATGTGGTGTACAGCAAAGTTTCCCTGCCCGAATCGGTTATGCTGGCCTTGGAGCACACGTGGAGCATGATCGTGCTCACGGTCATGGGTTTGGTCAAAATGATCCAGCGGATCATTCCCGCCTCCGAGCTGGGCGGGCCGATCCGCATCGCTGAAATCGCCGGGCAACAGTTAGAGGCGGGCTGGATCAACCTGATTCATTTCACCGGTCTGCTTTCGGTTAACCTCGGCATCTTGAACCTGCTGCCGATTCCGATTCTCGACGGCGGCCATCTTGTTTTCCTCAGCATCGAGGCTGTGCGCCGCAAGCCGATGGGCGAAATAGCCCTGATGCGGGCGCAGCAGGTCGGCATGGCCCTGCTCGGCACGCTGATGCTGTTCGTCTTTTATAACGACATCGCCCGGATAGTGCAGCGTTTCCTGTGAGCAAACTTCCTCTCATCCTTTCCATAGAAACCGCCGCAGGCTGCGGCAGTGTTGCCCTGACTCGCGGCGGCATGCAAGATGGCCGCTTGGTCGCCGAGGCCGCTGTTCATGCCGAAACCAGCCATTCCCGCCAGCTGCTCGGTTCCGTCGAATGGGTGATGCAGGCTGCCGGAATAAGCTGGAGCGATCTGGATGCAATCGCGGTCAGCATCGGCCCCGGTTCCTTCACCGGCCTGCGCATCGGCTTGGCGGCGGCGAAAGGCATCGTCTTCGCTGCTGGCAAGCCGCTCATCTGCGTGCCGACTTTAGATGCGGTCGCCTTTTCCTGCCCGCTTGTGGACGGCCCACTCTGGTGCGTTATGGATGCCCGCAAGCATGAGGTGTATGCCGCCTGTTACGGCGCGGACGGGCAGCAGACGAGCCAAGCTGAGGCTGTCCGCCCGGAATTGCTGGCGGAGAAAATTGCGTCGCCTGCTGTCATCGCTGGGCCGGGTTTGGCCGAATATCAGCACATCTTTTCGCGCATTGCCGGGCTGCGCTTCATTCCGCCCGCTTTAAGCAGTCCAAGCGCGGCGAAAATAGGCTTCCTTGCCGCAGACAAGCTGGCGCGGGGCGAAATCAGCGATCCGGCTGCGGCTGCGCCGCTCTATGTCCGGGCTTCGGAAGCGGAGGTCAATTTGCGGAACAAAATCAACAGAGTTATGGTTTGACACAGGAACCTTGCAGTGGTATGCTTTTTATGAAGTGGATGAATGCCCATTCATCAAGTTAAAAATATTACAGTGTGCAACAGATGGAATTTAAAAAAGTAATAAATGTTTCAGCCGCGATTTTTACTGTTCTTGCTGTTATTTTTCTCCTTCTTCTGATAGAAGAATATTTTTTCAGTAAAAGTGATTTTGAATTACAGGCTAACGATCATAGCATTGAAACGTATCAACTTGAAACCAGCAAAGCTATAGAATTGTATAATCAATGGGTTGTCAACAATAACAGGCGAATATTTGAGTGGCAGGCAAGAAGCACTAAAATTATTTTTTATGTTTCTATTCTTATGACAATAACCGGGATGTCTTTTGCTTTTTGGCAATTTATAGAGGCATCTCACAGTGAAAAGATTGCAACAGAAGAAGATCAACTCGAAGTAAAGACACAGCTTGTTTCTCTTGCCTTTAAATCGCGCTCATTAGCCACGTTCATGATGTTTATTTCGTTAGCATATATGCTGATTTATGTTACTGTGATTTATCCGGTGAAACCAGTGAGTGGAGAAGAGTTTAAAATTGGCATAGTAGCAACGAAAGCTGAGAAAGATGTTCAAGGTGTATTAGAAAATAAAAAAATAGGACAAAATACACAAGAGTTGCAAACAGGTCATGATTCATTTCAGGATAATGTGGAACCATGAAAATTTCTAACCATTGCAAAATTCTATTTTTTAGTTGCGCTATCTTCGCATCAGTGAATCAAGCTGTGGCAGATATTTGGGGGGATATGGCAGGATTAGTGCGGCAGCATAGACCCCAACCGATAAAACAAAATATTTTGATAACGTTCCATAATCAAAATAATAAATCATTACAAGCTGCACTTCGATACCAAACTGAAGATGGGAATTGGATTACGGGAGGATGGTACAAGATAAATCCAAACGAGAAAAAGAATATTGCCAAGACGAATAATGCCATTATCTACGTGTATGCAGAGAGCATTGCACCAAAAGATTCACGCATGTATTGGAATGGAACAGATCGTTATTACCCTATTAAGGGTAGCGATGAGCCGTACGGATTCAAAGAATACAATGCCACAAAAAATGAACTAATTGTCCAGTTTCCGTCTAAATAAGTTGGCAAGAGATTTTGTAGAATCTACAGATGTTCTCCATCCTTGTCCGTGACAGATTAAGATTATCAATCTGTTCCATTCTTTGTGTTCGCTTTAATCATTTTCAATGATCCAGCGCAAACAGACCAAACAGATTTTCATCGGCCAAACTCCGGTTGGCGGCGGTGCACCGATCACGGTGCAGTCCATGACCAACACCGACACCCGCGACGCAGCGGCCACAGTCCGCCAGATCAAGGGGTTGGAGGAGGCGGGCTGCGAGATCATCCGGGTGGCGGTGCCGGACATGGAAGCGGCAATCGCCCTCCGTTCCATCCGCGAGCAGATCACGATTCCGCTAATTGCCGACATTCATTTTGATTCCCGGCTGGCCGTCGCGTCCTTGGAAAACGGAGCGCAGGCAATCCGCATCAATCCCGGCAATCTCGGCGGGCCGGACAAGCTGGCACGGGTGGTGGACGCGGCCAAGCTGCACAAGGCATCCATCCGCGTTGGCGTGAATTCTGGCTCGATTGAGAAAGAGCTGCTGGAACAATACGGTTATCCCAGCCCGGAGAACTGCCGCGCCCTGATCGAAAGTGCGCTGAACAAGACAGCGGCCATTGAGCGACTGGGCTTCAGCGAGATCAAGATTTCCGTCAAGTCCTCTGACACGCTGACCACCATCGCCGCCTACCGCGAGCTGTCGCGGCGCACCGACTATCCGCTGCATCTCGGCGTGACCGAAGCGGGCGGCCTGATTCCCGGCACGGTCAAGTCCAGCGTCGCCCTTGGTATTCTGCTCTCAGAGGGCATTGGTGACACTTTCCGCATTTCGTTAACCCGCGATCCGCTGGAGGAAGTGCGGGTCGGCTTCGAGCTGCTCCGTTCTCTGCGCATCCGTGAGCGCGGGCCAGAGCTGATCTCCTGCCCAACCTGCGGACGCACCCGGATTGATCTCTTCTCGCTGGCTGAAGAGGTGGAGCGGGTCTTGCAGACCATGAAATCCAACCTCAAGGTGGCGGTGATGGGCTGCGTGGTCAATGGCCCCGGCGAGGCGCGGGAAGCGGACATCGGTATTGCGGGTGGTCATGGCCTGGGCATCATCTTCAAGAAGGGCGAAGTATTCAAGAAGCTACCAGAAGCCGAGCTACTGCCTGCGTTTTTGGAAGAATTGCGGAAGATGGATGCGGAGGCGAGGTGATGCCCGCCTCTAATCTCTATGAATAGAACAGGAGAACCGTAATGGAAGAAATGCTTCACGTTCCTCATCCACCGTCCATCACCAGAAATGAGTTTAATTGCCCCCACTGTGGCGCACACTCCAGTCAAACATGGTTTGACTTGGCAGCAGAACCAATTAAGGAATGTGGCACCCCACAGCCATGCCATATCTTTGGGGGCACCCCTGTTATAAGTTTATCCCAAGTGCCGCCACCATTAAACTTATATTCTACTTCAAAGCAGACAGTCTATCGCTATACCACAGTTCTCAATCTTCACTTAAGCAAGTGCTTTACTTGCGAAAAGTTCTCGATCTGGGTTCACGATTCTTTAGTCTTCCCCAATAAGATTTACGTAGTCCCGCCAAACCCTGATCTTCCTGATGACGTTAGACAAGACTATGAGGAAGCGAGCAAAATACTGGATATGTCTCCTCGTGGATCCGCTGCACTGCTTCGTCTTGCAATCCAGAAACTCTGCATTCATTTGGGAGAATCTGGCGAAAATATTAACAAAGACATTGCCTCTTTGGTAAAGAAAGGACTCGACCAGAGGGTGCAACAAGCTCTGGATATAGTACGAGTGGTAGGAAATAATGCTGTGCACCCTGGCAAGATGGATATAAACGATGATAAAGACACAGCAAGAACCCTGTTTAGACTCGTCAATCTCATTGCGGAGAAGATGATCAGCGAACCGAAGCACGTTCAGAGTCTTTTTGACTCGCTGCCCGAAGGTACTCGAAAACAAATAGAGAAGAGAGATAAATAGTTGCGAGTTACGCAGGGCAGCTCGCTCGGAAAAAAATCCCATTGACTTTTGCCGCAGCAGCAAGAAGAATGCAGGAAAGAAGGTGGTCTGTGAGAACGACCTTGAATCTGCCGGAAGAGCTGTTGCGTGAAGTAATGCGGACGACACGCAGCAAAACAAAAACAAGCGTCGTCACGCTCGCTTTAGAAGAGCTGGTGAAGAAGACAAAAAGTTCTGAGTTGAAAAAACACAAAGGAACAATTGACTTGGGGATCAATTTGGACGAACTCAGGGGCCGCTGATGCAGGTTCTCGTGGACACGTCGGTCTGGATTGATTATTTCAGAACTGGAATTTCAAACTAATGCTCAGCATTCTTGATTTTGAGAGACATATCCCTGAATCAGTCTCTCACCCGCCACAGGAGCGCAGCATGAAACCACTGATGCGGAAAGCATTGCTGTCTGCCGCCGGAATCCTCACTGCTGTCCTGCTTTTTCTGTCCCCCGGCCTGCGCCTGCCGGTGCTGGACGACCAAGCCGATGCCTATTTCCGCGCCGCGATCACTAAGGGCGGGCTTTCTTACGCCACCTGCCGAGTGATCAACGCCTCGGTTTCCATCATTGAGGAGTCCAGCCTGCATTTGCAGCCCGGCGGGGTCGGCGTGTCTCTGGCGGTCGGCCAAGCCCTTGATCCGATTGACGACCTCACGGAGCGGGTTTCTGATGTCTTGGTGACAGCGGTCATCTCGCTGGGTGTGCAGAAATTGGCCTATGAAATCGGCATCTCGCTTGCGCCGCCCGCGCTGGCTGTTCTGCTGCTGCTCCTTTCGCTGCTGGTCTGGTTCGGCGGCGAAAGGGCGGCCTTTGCGCAGAAAACGCTGCTCCGCTTTTCGCTGCTCCTCTTTGCGGCCCGCTTCTGCCTGCCGGTCTCCTCGCTGATCAACGACGCAGTCAACGAGACTTTCTTCAATGACCGGATCGAGGAGGTGCGCGGCAATCTGGCCGCCGGTTCCGCCGGGTTCGACAAGCTGAAGGATTTCCACCTGCCGGATGGCGGCATCTTTGGAACAGCCGCCTTTCTCAAGCAGAAATCAGCGGAACTGCGCGAGGCGTTGACCGAGGTCAGCAAAAACATCGGCAGCCTGACTGAGAATCTCCTCCAGCTCGCCTTCCTCTATCTCGGCATTTTCCTGATTCAGGTCATCATTCTGCCGCTGGCGGCCTTCTTCGTGCTGGCCAAGACCGCCAACGCCCTGTTCGGCACCAATATTCCGCTGCTGGCCGCTTCGTCCTCAGTTCAAGACTGAGCGGCGGAGCGCGGCGAGCATGTCCTCGCGCCGCAAAAGGCTCAACGCGCCGCCGGAATGCGGAACACCCTCCGCTGTCCGGCGGGTGTAGGCCCACGCCGGAAGTTTGCCGCCGTCTTCCAGTCTGACCATAACTTTTTCCCGCTGATACAGCGTCGGTGTCTCCTCCCATAAATCCGCCGCCCGCAAAGCCTCTGCGTCTAACTCCAACAAGCTGCCGGAGACGCTGCCCGCCGGATCGGGCTTGATAAACAGCCAGCCTTCGGGCGCAACATGCAGCGTCCAGCCCAGCAGCGCGGCCTTGCGCATCCGGCATGGCGCACCAAAAAGAATCCGCTGAAGTTCCGCATCCTGCAAGGTGCCGTAGGCGAAGAGCAGTTCAAGCTGCGCTGTCTCTTGTTCAGCCTTTTGTGTCTTCTCGCTCATGGTTGCCAAATGGAATCAACCTCTTCATCCTCAGCCGCATTTCTTTGCTGCTGAGATACGTCCCTTTGCTGCCGAACAGAAACCTTCTGCTGCCGAGCCGCGCAAGGTTTCAGCTCGGCAGCAAAGATCGCGTGCTTGGCCGCCGCCGGCAATTGCCAAGCAACAGAAGGTTGTTGCTTGGCCCGCAAAAGCTCTTGCTTGACAGAAGCCTCTTGCTGCCCGGCAGCAGCCTTCTTTTGCCTGGCCGCATTTCCTTGCTGCCGACCTGACGGCGGACGCTGCCCGCCTGCCGCCTTTTCTCAGCAGGCGGCGGAACTGCCTTGTTAATCTGCGGCAGCCATGTTATATCATGCAAGAAAGATATTCACCATTCTTCAAGCCTGTTGCAACGCCATGCTTTCTTTTTTTTCCGTCCGACGGACGCATGTCCCGCTGGCTGCCCTTCTGCTCTGGCTGGCTGCCAGCAGCTGCGCAACCAAAACCCAGCCCGATCCGCCGCCTGCCCAGCCGCAGAGCGCGGCATCAGATGCCGCGCCCGTTGCATCCGCGCCGGAGCCTGTTGCCGCGTCTGAACAGCCCGCAGCAGCCTTGAGCCGTCCCAAGGACGGCAGCGATTACGGGTGCAGCTCGTTTTATTTCCTCTGGGGCCGTCATGCCGAGCTGGAGGGAAAACACGAGGCCGCGCTCGATGCGTATGAGAAGGCCTTGATCTGCGATCCGAAGGCGGATTTTGTCATCAGCAAAATGCCGGACATCCTGCTGCGTCTCAACCGCAGCGACGATGCGGCAGCGCGGCTGAACGAGTATCTGGCGCACAAGCCTGACGACGCGGCCGCCAGAATGCAGCTGGCTAAAATTTTTGTCAGCAGCGGCAAATTAGAAGAAGCAGCGGAGCAGTACCGGAAGGCGAACGAACTCAATCCAAAGGACAGCTCCGCGCTGCTGCTGCTCAGCGAGCTGCATCTGGCGCAGAACCGGCACGATCTGGCCAAGACCGCCCTGCGCGAGGTGTTGGCGGCGGACAGCGATTCTTCCGCCGCCCACATACTCCTTGCCCGCCTGCTGGCCGAGGAGAAAAATTATGCGCAGGCGGCGGAGCACTACCGCAAAGCCCTTGCTCTCAGCCCTTCTGACGACCTGTGGCTGGAGCTGGCCGACACGCTGATGCAGCAGCGGCAGCCTAGCCAGGCGGTCAAAATCTATCAGGAGCTGCTGGAAAAGGACGAGCTGAACGAGGAGGCGAGGATCTCGCTCATCCACGCCTGGCTGCTCATGAACAATGAGAAGAAAGCAATGGTCGAGCTGGACCAGCTCAAGGAACTGGTCGGTAGCGCGGAGCGGGCCGAGCTGACCGTGGCCAAGCTCTACATCCGCTGGGAAGAGCTTGGCAAAGCGGCGACCATGCTGAAAAAGCTGCTGGCCAAAGAGAACATCTCCGAAGCCCGCCACCTGCTCGGCGCACTTCAGTTTCAGAGGAAAAAATATAAAGACGCGCTGAAGACGCTGAAGAAGATCAGCCCGGAGGATGAGGAGTACGAAGACGCGCTGATTCTTCAGGTGCGCGCCTTGCGCGAGCTGAAGCGGCAGGACGAGGCCATGCGGATGCTGGAAACCGTGCTGGCTGACAGCGAGCAGCAGTTCAGCCCCGAACTCTGGGCCTTGCTCGCCAGCCTTCAGCAGGCGGCAGAGCTGGATGAAGCCTGCGGCAAAACCCTTGCCCGCGCCTTGAAGGCCCATCCTGACGACGAGCTGCTGCTTTATGATTACGGACTTTCCTTAGACAGGGTCGGGCAGAAAAAGCAGGCTCTGAAAGTGATGCGGAAGCTGATCAAGATCAATCCCAATCACGCGGGCGCATTAAATTATGTCGGCTACATTTGGGCGGAGAACAAGGTCAATTTGAGCAAAGCCTTTCTCTACCTCACCAAGGCCAAGGAGCTGCTGCCGGACAACATCCACATCCAGGACAGCCTCGGCTGGCTGCACCGGCAAATGGGCAATCTGGAGGAGGCGCGGAAAATACTGGAGCAGGCTGCCGCAATGCCCCAAGCTGACCCGCTGGTGCTGGATCATCTTGCTGAGACGTATTCAGCTGCGGGATGCAAAGAAAAAGCCCTCACGACATGGAAAAAGACTCTGAAGCTGCACAGCGGCAAAAAGAGGGCAGGCGAGGGGAAAAAGGCGCAGCTGCGGCGCGAGCGCGAACAGAAGCGCATTCAGGAAAAAATTGACCGGCTGGAAAATAAGAAGGAGAAGAAAAAATGAGAGCTGTTCGTTCTGAATTCGCCTGCATCTGTCTTGCCGCTCTGCTGCTCGGCGGCTGCGCGGCGCGGCTGCCGCAGCAGACCACACAGCTTGACGGCGCAGAGCTGAAGCGGGCTGAGGAGCGGCTGAGCCGTTTTCTCAGCCAGACCTGCGTGGAGGCGGTGGACAGCGAGGCGAGGCTGACGTGGAAAGCCTATGCCCAGCAGGAAACCTATCCTGCTTCCGTGCAAGCGGCGGCTCCGGCCTTGCTCCGGCTCGCGCTGAACGACCCGCTGGGCAGGCCGCTGCTCCTGCTGGCGGCGGATGAAAAGAGCTTCACTTTGGCGGACAACCGAAAGGCGCAGGGTTACACCGGCAGCACTGAGCTGCGCTTTGTCCGCCGCTTTCTACCCGCGTTCATCCCGATCAATGACCTCTTTTTCTGGTTGAGCGGTCGGGTGCGGCCAGAGCGGATGCAGGCTGCTGCTGTCCGTGTTGACCGTGACGGCGGTCTTTGGTGGCATGGCGGCTCGTCAGACGGCAAAACCGTCCACATCCTCGCCTTGGACGCAAAGAACCGCCTCAGCCGTCACATGGTCGCGGACAAGAAGACGGACGAAATTCTTTTCGAGGCCCGCTACAGCGACCACTTGGCAACAACCAGCAACTGCGCTTGGCCGGGCCGGATCGAGCTGTCTGGTAAGAGCTTGGAGGCGGAGTATGCCATTGAGTTCAGCGAAATCTTTAGCTTCGCCCCAATTGACCGGCAGCGTTTTCAGATTAAGCTGCCTCCGCATTTCAAGGTCAAGGAGATGACCAACAAGGATTAGTTCAGCCTTTTGGCCGGACCGGCTAAGGGGTTGATGATCAGGACAAAGAGGTTGTCGTTTTTGAAAAAGACCTGCTGGAGGTCGTAGCTGTTGTCCGGGGCCAGATCGAGCACCACCCGGATTTTCCGCCCGGCCTCGTCCCGCTCGATGCGGATGCCCCGGACATGCTTTCCGTCCGCAGGGATGCTCTCCGGCAGACGCTCTCCGGCGGCGGTGTCTTGGAAGTCGCAGACCACCCTCGGCTTTTTCTCCTCCAGCCCGAAGACAACCGGCGGATGGAATTTGTTCAGCCGGAACATGATCATCTCGCCCCGGTTAGAATTTTTCTCAAAAAGCACGGAAGACAGCACCGTCATCCCTGCGGACGGCTTGGGGTTGGACGGCGGAGCGGCAGGTTTCGGCGGCTCTTGGGCGGCGGCAGGAGGGCGGGGCTTTTCTTCCGCACGGGGACGGGGCGGCGGCGGGGTCTTTTCGGCTGTCGGCGACCAGATCATCGAGGCGGGCGTGGACGGACGGACAGGAGCCGCAGCGGCGGCCTTGCCCGGCTCAGGCCGCACACGGGCATCATGCACCACCACGGTCAGGATCTTGCCGCCTTCTTTGAAACTCTTCACCTGCCTGCCCGGCACGAGATCAAAAACGACCCGCGTTTTGTTCTCATGTAGGCCGATTCGGATGCGCTGAATCAGCGCGCCCTTGGTTTCGATGTTGTTCTTGATCCGCTTGGAAACGCTGGCACCGCTGAAATCAAAGACCATGCGCGGGCTGCCGTCCTTCATCGGAAACGAATGCGGATCAACCGGCTGGCTGAGGCGGAAATGGACCCGCTCCTCGTTCGCGGACACCGCCTCAAAGCGGATATCCTCTATCTGCGCCGCCAGCGCAGGCAGGCAGCGGAATAGTACAGTCAGCAGCGCGAGGGCCGCCGCAGAAATGATTCTCGACATTGGTTTGTCCGGGGTTGCCGCTGAGGGGGAAATAGTTTTGACAGAGAACCTACTTTGAATATAACCTCCACCATTCCTGTGTCAACTGATTTCGCCGCTGCGACCCGCAACCACCATGAACCGCCAGCAAATCCTGCCTGAACTTTTGCAAGATTTGCACAAATTCATCATGAGTCTACGTCCTATCAGCCACTCCGGCTGTGCCCGGATAGAGTCCGGTTGACATAGCGGTTTTGGATTGGGCGGTGCTCAAAACATCCTTTCCAGAAAACGGTTAGTTGCGCAACTTTGCACAACCTCTGGAAATATGGTTGGAGGCTGCTTCCAGAATCCGCCTGTCTCAACCATTCCCTTGCAGGTTGTCCAAGATGCCGTTGATGAAGCCGACTGAATCCGGCTCGGCGTAGCGTTTGGCGATTTCCAATGCCTCGTTGATGGCGACAGTCGCCGGGACATCCTCGCCGTGCTTGATCTCGTAGGCGGCGATGCGGAGGATGTTGCGGTCAACAGCGGCCATGCGCTCCACCCGCCAGTTGTGGGAGGAACTGGAAAGTAGGTTGTCAATTTCTTTCCGATACTGGCAAATACCGACAATGAGTTGTTCAGCATACGGAATGGACTTGGCATCCGCCTGAAAAGAGATGCAAAATGCATTCACGCGGTCCAGCAGCTCTTCTTCGCCGCAGGAGCCTTCCTGCACGTCGTGGCCGTAGAGGAACTGGAGGGCCAGTTCCCGTGATTTTCGTCGCAATCCCATTAGAGCTGATTGATCAGGCTGATCATTTCCAAAGCCGCCACTGCCACGTCCGCGCCCTTGTTGCCCGCCTTGGTTCCGGCCCGCTCAATCGCCTGCTCAATGGATTCGGTGGTCAACACCCCGAAAAGCACCGGAATGCCCGTGTCCAGCATGACCTGCGCACTGCCTTTGGCGACCTCGTTGGCGACAAAATCAAAATGCGGCGTTGCGCCCCGGATGACCACGCCAAGACAGATGACCGCGTCATATTTGCCGGAGCGGGCCATTTTTTGTGTGGCAAGTGGAATCTCAAATGCGCCAGGCACCCGCGCCACGTCAATGTCATCGCCCTTCACGCCGGAGCGCGTCAGGATGTCCAATGCGCCCTCAAGCAGCTTTTCCGAGATGAAGGAATTGAAGCGGGAAACCACAATCCCGATCTTGCGCCCGTTGCCTTGCAGACTGCCTTCGATGAAGTTTGCCATTATACGTAATCCCTATCCTGTGCTTGTTTAAAAAAAGATTTCAATTTTTTTGAGGGCGCGGGCAAGACTTGGAGCTGATGCCGCCGCTGCCTGCGGATTCCAACAGTCACGCACATACCTTGTCAGCTCGGTGTTGTAACCAAGGCCAATCGGTCTGCTGGATGTTTTTTCAGGCAGAATCATCGCCTTCAATTCTCGTTTTTTGCTCCGGTCAACTAAACGAAGCAGCTCCCTTTTTGGATCGTCAAGCCTTTCCGGCTCCGCAGGAACAAGGTCCGCAGATATGCCAAGCCAGTTCGCAAATGTCCGCCTGTCGGCCATCAGCCACGCTTCAACTTCGCGCACAGCCACTCGGAACAGCAGCCGTTCTGATAAATCCAAGCCTTTCCGCCAATCACGTATGAAATCTACAACGCATTGTGCCGCATCCAAGTCTGTAAGCAGAAAAACGGGCATGACATTGGCGGCAACTTGATTAAACTTGGGCAAGTTTGTCTTCAGATAACCGTATCCGTCCCTTCTCAGTCGTTGAGCGATTTGCACTGTTTTACCCGAAGCCGTCAGCAGTTTCTCTGCCGCCGCTTCAGACAAAACATCTTCTGTCGCCAAGCAAATGCGGATCATCAGAACAGACTCAACTGCTCAATGCCCTGCGGCCTGACTTTGGGCAGCAGTACTTCCGCCGCAGAGAAACCAGCATCCACAACAGCAAGCTCCTCCTTGTCCGGCGGACGGATGCGGGTTCCTTCCGCTCCGGGTTCAAGCAGCAGAATTGCGCGACTGTCAATGCCATGATTGTTCAGCAGCGCATCGCTGTGGGTGCTGATCAGCACTTGCCGTTTATATTTGCTTATCCGCTGGATGCGCTGGATCAGCTCAGGAATGCGCTCGACAATCGCATTGTTGAGCGACAGCTCCGGCTCTTCCAGCAGCAGCAGCGAATCCCCTTCAAAAAGCATCCACAGCAAGGCCAGCAGCCGCAGGGTGCCGTCAGAAAATTGATCTTCCCGCTGCCATGCGCCGCGTGGCCGGTGATGCTCATACAAAGCCTCTAGATGCGGGTGGCCTTTAAACTCATCTTTTTTAAAACGCAGCTCATCGAAACGCGGCACAGCAACTTTTAAAGCCGCTTGAATATGTTTCAAGCGAGAGTTGCGAGTTCTTTCATTGACACTGGCAATGCGTTCTAAAAACTTTTGGCCGAAGGGATCATTCTCCAGCATGTTTCCGCCGATTCTGCCGCTATGCTTCAGTAGCTGCGGAACAAGGTGCAAATACGTGGTAGCGGAAAAAAATTCACTGACTTTTCGGAACCCTTTGTTAGAGCTGATCTGCTCTAAATACGTCTGCGTCAGGCGTTCAGGGTCGAGTTCATCTTCTTTATCCGGTCGACTGAGGATAACCGCACCGTTTTTGCTGACGATTTCCTTTGTCAGCTTGATGCGCTGACGGCCTTTGCCTTCCGCTTTGAAGCCAAGTGCGTATTGCCAAGCCGGCTCCGCATCAGCTACTTCGGCCAAATCCACCTCAATCATAACCTCGGTGTCATTGCGGGCGTGCAGACAGCGCAGCTTGCTGATGCCGCCCCGGTCGTCCGTCACCGCCTTTTGCAGCCCCCCGCCGGAAGGCTTGGCCACATCCCGCAAAAAGCGAAACACATCAAGGAAGTTAGATTTGCCGGAAGCATTCGGGCCGATCAGATAGGTCTGCGGATAAAGCGGAATATCCGCATCACGGAAGTTTTTCCAGTTCTTGAGCTTGACACGGGTTATGAACATAGCGCAGCCTCTGCCCGCACGTTTCTCACGGCTCCCCAGCCACCGGATCTTGCGGCTCGTCGCCGTACAGCTCCAGCAGGTGGCCCATTTTGTCGCGCTTACAGCGGAGATATTCCCTTGTCTCGCATTCGCAGACCATCTCTATCGGCAGGCGAGCGACCGCCTCCAAGCCGTAGCCTTCCAAACCGATGAGCTTTTTCGGGTTATTGGTCAGCAGACGCATCTTGCGCACGCCAAGATCACGGAGAATCTGCGCTCCGAGGCCGTAATCGCGCAAATCAGGCTTAAAGCCAAGATGAACATTGGCCTCAACCGTATCCATTCCTTCTTCATCCTGAAGCTGATAGGCCCGCAGTTTGTTGACTAGGCCAATTCCCCGGCCTTCCTGCCGCATGTAGAGAATCACGCCCTTGCCTTCCTGATCCACCATTTTCATAGCAGCCTGAAGCTGCGAGCCACAATCACAGCGGGCGGAACCGAACACGTCACCGGTCAGGCACTCGGAATGCACCCGCACCATCACCGGCTCGTCCGGGCTGATTTCACCCTTGACCAAGGCGATGTGTTCAAAATCATCCACCTCGTTTTTGTAGGCGATGATTTTAAATTCGCCCGCATGGGAGGTTGGCAGCCGCGCCTCCGCCACCCGATGCACCAGCACGTCCTCGCGCAGGCGGTAGGCAACCAGATCAGCGACCGTGGCAATCTTCAGGCCGTGTTTTTCGGCGAAACTCTCCAAATCCGGCATCCGGGCCATTGTGCCGTCATCCTTCATGATCTCGCAGATAACACCGGCTGTCCGCAGCCCGGCAAGGCGGGCCAAATCAACCGAGCCTTCAGTCTGACCAGTGCGCACCAGCACCCCGCCTTTGCGCGCCCGCAGCGGGAAAATGTGACCGGGGCTGATGATGTCGCGGGGAGTCGCGTCCGGGGCTGCGGCGGCCAAGATGGTTCGGGCGCGGTCGGCGGCGGAAATGCCGGTGGTCACGCCGGTGCGGGCCTCAATGCTGATGGTGAAGCCGGTGCCGTAGGGCGACTGATTGTTCTGCACCATCATCGGCAGACCAAGCTGGTCAATGATATCAGGACTCAAGGTCAGGCAGATCAGACCGCGTCCGTGGGTGGCCATGAAATTGATCGCCTCTGGCGTGACCGCTGTGGCGGCCATGCAAAGATCGCCCTCGTTCTCCCGGTCCTCATCATCCACGAGGATAATCATTTTCCCGGCCCTGATGTCTTGTATCGCCTCTTCGATGGAACAGACCGCCATGATGCGCTCCCGCTCAAAATTTGTTCAGCGCAGAAATCCGTGCTCGGCCAGAAAAGCCGGGTTGATCCTGCTTTCAGCCGCTCCGGCATCCTTGGCCGTGAGCAGCTTTTCCACGTATTTGCCGATCAGGTCAACCTCCAGATTCACCCGGTCGCCCGCTTTCAGGCCGCCGAGCGTCGTCACCGCCAGCGTGTGCGGGATGATCGAAACTGAAAAGCGGCTGCCCGCGCAGGAGTTGACCGTCAGGCTGACCCCGTCAATGGTGATTGACCCCTTCTCAATAACATATTTGGCCAGCTTTTGCTCAAGAGAAAAGGTGAAGAGGGTAAAATCGCCCGCCGCCCTGCGCTCCTCAACCCGGCCTTGGGTGTCCACATGGCCGCTGACGAGATGGCCGCCGAGCCGGTCGGCCAAGCGCAAGGCGCGCTCCAGATTGACCTTGCTGCCGATTGCCAATCCGCCCAAATTGGTGCGGGCAAGGCTTTCCGGCGAGACATCAGCAAGAAAACTGCGGCCTTGAATGTCGCGGGCGGTCAGACAGACCCCGTTGACCGCAATGGACTCGCCGTCCTGCGGCTCAGTCAGGTCAAAGCCCGCCTCAATGCGGAAGACCATGCCGCCGCCCGCAGGCCGCTTTTCCAGCACTGCGCCCAAGCTTTGAATGATGCCGGTGAACATCGCTTAGGCCCGCTCCAGCTCGTCAGCGCGGGTGGCAAATTCCTCAGCCATGCGCTGGTGCTTGAAATTTCTGTGAATCGCGGCAATAGTGCGATAGGTTTCCGCCGCCTTGAGCTTGTCGCCCTTTTCTTGGTACAGTTCGGCGATCATAGTCATTGTCTCCACCATGCCTTTCGGGTCTTTGGTGAGCTGATAATGCTCAACCATGTCAAAAGTGTATTCCAAGGCTTGGTCGAATTCGCCCAGCTTGCGGTGCGCCGCTGCCATCTTTTTGTTCAGAGCAAGGACGGAGAAGGAATCCTCCTCCTTTTCGCAGATGGCGTAGGCGCGGCGGTAATGCGCCAAGGCGGCGGCATAATCCTGCCGCTCCAAGCAGACATCGCCGAGCCGGTCTGCGGCGTTGGCAACGCCCGCCTCGTCGCCCTGCTCTTCGAAGCCTTTCAAAGCGTTGTGAAAGGCCATTGCCGCCATTGCGTATTCGCCTTTTTTGAACTGCTCGCGGCCTTCGAGATAATCGCGCTTGGCCGGGTCATTTTCCGCTGCGGCCTTGGCTGGGCCAAGAGAATCAAGTGGCTGGGTGAATGTGGATGACATTGTTTTTTCTCCGTGTCAATTTGGTGTCTGGCGAAATAAACGCAGAATATACTGGGGGCATCCTTTGATTGAACAAAGGATGCAGGCGGCTGGAACAAATGCGGCGCGGAACAGCCTGTCTATTTCAGCCCGCAGGCTTCGCGCTCAGAATCGCTCAATTCGATGATGGACGGATTTTCTCCGCAAACAGGACAATCAGGACGCTTCCGCAGCTTCACCCGGCGGAAGTTCATCGTCTTGGCATCAAAACTGAGAAGACTGTCTGTCAGCAGCGAGCCTGCGCCGGTGATGAATTTGAGGGCCTCGGCGGCTTGGATGGTGCCGAGCATTCCGGCCACCGCGCCGAGTATGCCGGCCTGCGAGCAGCTCGGTACCGATTTGGCGGGCGGCGGCTCATGGAAGCAGCAGCGGTAGCAGGCTGATTTTCTTGGCAGCACGGTCATGGTTTGGCCGTCAAAACGAAGTATGCCGCCGTGCGAGTAGGGAACACCAGCCAGCACGCAGGCATCGTTGATGAGAAATTTGGTGGCGAAATTGTCCGTGCCGTCAATGACGAAATCATATTGGCGGATGATGTCAAGACTGTTCGACGCGTCAAGATAGAGGAGCCACGGCTCGATCTTGATTTCCGGGTTGATGGCCTTCAGCTTGACCGCCGCTGATTCCACCTTAGGCCGGTCAATGTCGGCTGTGGTGTGGATGATCTGCCGCTGCAAGTTGGAGATGTCGACCGTGTCGGCATCCACCAGACCGATTGTGCCGACACCGGCAGCGGCCAGATAGAGCGAGACCGGCGAGCCAAGGCCGCCTGTGCCCACCACCAGCACTCTGGATTGCAGCAGCTTGATCTGCCCTTCCGGCCCCACCTCTTTCAGAATCAGGTGGCGGCTGTAGCGGTCCATCTGCTCGTCAGTCAGGTTCATCAGCATGTGGACCTCATGGCAATGCTGCTCTGCGTCATGATGCGTCTGTTGGCGGTGGATGAGAGGTTAAAAACTGCCCCGCTGTCAGGCAGCGGGGCGTTGGAACAAGAAGGCGAAGGCGAAAGCCGGAAAGGGATCAGCCTCCGGCCATGAAATACAGCAGATCCACTTGATTTCTGTCGCCGACCATGGTGTCGTTGTAGGCGCAGCGGTGGACAATCTCCCCGTCAATCTGCACCGCCACCATTTCCGGCGACGGCACCTGCTCCATTTCCAGCAGACCGGCGACGGTCAGGTGCGCCGCGTTGATGCAGCGCGACTCTCCATTCAGCCTGATTTCCATAATTTTTCTCCTCCAGAAAATAATGGCACTTGCGCATTGCTCCACAGAATCACTTAGATTACGCAGAGATATATATTAGCTACTACAATGCGCCAAGACTGAAGTCAAGGGGAAAAACGCAGCCCCGCGCTTATCCCGCCGACTTCGATAAAAATACAATTTATAATACTCTGTAGCGGAGAGGATTGCAATATCTTGAACAACTGCCAAACTGCTCCGTCCAGCCTCTGCCGCTATGCGAAGAAAAAACATTGTTAGATCTCTTGCATAAGCCGCAAATGAAGCGATGCCGGGCCGGTGGAGGGGCTTGCCCGCGCTTATCCTGCCGAAGCTGGAGGAGTGTTCCCGCTCTGGACGCGGGGACGAGACGCAACTCCCCTTCCGTCCGCCCCCAAAACATACTGGATAGTATCCCCAATACTATATAGTATGTACCAGTAATACCATATAGTATGTTTCGGAAAACATACTGGTATGTACCGGCAGTACATACTATATGGTTTCTATAATACATACTGGATGGTTTCCGAAAAACATACCAGATGGGTAAAAATCTTTCGTCCCCATGCCAGACCGGCATTGCTCGATTCGCGGTTTATGCAAGGAGGTCTATTGCAGCACAGCGCGGGACTTAAGCGGCTGAACCGGACGATTGTTCGGATGGCCAATGACTTCGCTGAACTGCCTGACCTGCGCTTCAGAAACCGCGCTCTGATTCTTCAGAATCAGCCAAAGCACACCTTCAGTGCAGGGTGGCGTGGTCAGCGAGCCGGAAAGCCGGTAATAATCGCGATTCTCCGGCAGCAGCTTCTCCGCCCGCACCTGCGCGGCCATGCCGACTTCCTGGCCAACGTCCGCTGGCATCTGCTGCCAGAGTTTCTTCAGCTCAGGATTCTCATCACCCAAATTGTACAGCACCGCGACCACCGCCAGCTGTCCATCCGCAGCGGCATGAACAAAATGGGCCTCCAATGGCAATTGCTTGCCCTCAAGCAGATGCTCGCTCGGCGCATGGAAGTGAATTTGCTTCAGCTCGTAGGTTCTGCCGCCCGCCGTGAGGAAGGAGCCTGCGGTATAGCTTGCCTGCACCGAAGAGCCGTTGTTCTGCATCTTGGTGACAAGGCCCGTGTAGTCGAATTTGAGCGGCTCCAGTTCAGCCTCAATCATGCCGGTCAGATTCACCGGCGACTGGCTGCCTCCCTGTGCGCAGGGAGCATAGGCCGGATCAAGCTGGCCCCAATGCTCAGGGCCGGTTTCGCCCGCATAGCTCCATTTCTCTTCCGCAGCCCCGGCGGCTCCCGCCAGCAGCGTCAGCACCGCCGCAAAGGCGGGCAGCATTCTCTTCATGGCGTTATCTCCTACAGGGCCTTGTTGGCTTCCATGTGCAGGACAAGGTCCAGCATCCGGTTGGAATAGCCCCATTCGTTGTCGTACCAGCTCATCACTTTGACCGATGTGCCCATGACGCGGGTGCAGAGGCTGTCCACAATGGAAGAATGCGGATCGCCCTGAAAATCAATCGAAACTAACGGCTCGTCGCAGTAGCGCAGATAGCGGTTGGCGGCATCCTGCAAGGCTTTGTTGACTTCGGCGGCGGTGGTTTCCTTCTCCACCTCCATCACCACATCCACCAAAGAGACGTTGGGTGTGGGCACCCGCACCGCAAGGCCGTCAAACTTGTTCTTCAGCTCCGGGATGACCAAGGCAACCGCTTGGGCTGCACCAGTCTTGGTTGGCACCATTGACAGCCCGGCAGCCCGCGCCCGGCGCAGGTCGGAATGCGGGAAATCAAGCAGCCGCTGGTCGCCAGTGTAGGCGTGGACAGTGGTCATCAGGCCGCGCTTGATGCCGAAATGATCCAAGATCACCCGCGCCACCGGGGCGAGGCAGTTAGTGGTGCAGGAGGCGTTGGAGACCACGTGGTGTGCGGTGGGGTCGTACTCATCCTCATTCACGCCCATGACAATGGTCTTCATATCCGCGCCCTTGGCCGGAGCGGAGATGATCACCTTGGCCGCGCCCGCGTCAATGTGGGCCTTGGCCGCTTCGCTGCTGCAAAAGAGGCCGGTGCATTCGAGCACATATTCCACGCCCAGCGAGGCCCAAGGAATGTCTGCCGGATTGCGGTGGTTGCTGACAGGAATTTCTCTGCCGTTGTAGATGATGCAGCCTTCCCCAGCCTTGACCTCCGCGTCAAACACGCCCATGATCGAGTCGTATTTGAGCAGATGGGCGATGGTTTTAACATCGGTGAGGTCGTTGATGCCCGCGACCTCGATCTCTGCGAATTCCTTGCTTTTGCTGATGGCCCGGAAGATGTTCCGCCCGATTCTGCCCAGTCCGTTGATGCCGATCTTGATGCTCATGACACTGCTCCTTTTTTTGTGGTTGTGCGTCTGTTCCGCGTCCGACCGGGAAAATCATTACAGAACTGCCGCCCGGAAGTCAACACTTTTATGCCGCAGGGCGAATCAGTTCAGGGCGCGGCTGACCGCCTCGCGCAGCTCATCCGCCGTGTAGAAGTCGCTTTTGTAGATCAGCTCGCCGCTGCGGGCGTAGATGACCAAGAGGGGAATGCTCAGGCTGCCGACCTGCCGGAGCAGCTCCCGGCCCGGCGGGTTGCTGCCGGTGATGTCCACCTTCATCGGCACGAGGCCTTCTTGGCCGAGCAGCTTGACGATCTGCGGATTGTCTAAAATTGTCTGCTCAAGCACCTTGCAGTTCAGGCACCATTCCGCCGTGAAGACCAGCAGCACCGCCTTGCCGTCCGTCCGTGCCTGCGCAAAGGCCGCCGGGCTGTAGTGCCGCCAGTTGGTCGGGCCGCGCTCGGTCAAATGAACCGCGCTATAGATAGAAGCCGTCATTATCAACCCGCCGATGCCCATGAAAACAGCCTTCAAAAAGTAGCTGGAGGCGATACGCCACGTCCGCCAAGCCAGCCAGCCGCCTGCGGCCAAGGAACAGCCCATCACCGGCCACCAGTAGAGTTTGCTCGGCGGCTGCTCGACTGTGGCGAGCAGCGTCGCCGCGCCCACGCCGATGAAATAAACGGCGGCAGCAAGCATGAGCAGGCCCATCACCTGCTTGATCAACATGCTGGCTGGGCCGGTGCGTGGCATTTTTCGCACCAAATGCGGCGCGGCGGACAGGGCGAGGTAAGGGAAGGCCATGCCGCTGCCGATGGCGGCAAAGACAGTCAATGTAGCTATCGGCGGCTGGGTTGCGGCCCAAGCCGCCGCCGCGCCCATGAACGGCGCGGTGCAGGGCGTGGACAGCACAGCGGCCAAGATGCCCAAGCCGAAGGAACCGTGCAGGCTGTCCTGCTCCGGGTGGATCAAATAAAGCCATTCCGGCAGGGGCAGAGAGAAAAAGTCGAACATCCCCAAGGCCATGATGCCGATGATCAGGCCCACACCGACCGTGAAGGCCGGGTATTGAAAGAGCTGGTTGGTCGCGCTGAAGCCGCTGACCAAGGCGATCATTCCGCCGAGAGCCAGCCAAAAGGCGAGCACGCCCAGCGACATGGCCGCGCCGAGGAGGAAACACTGCCACCGGTTTTTCGCCGCATAGGAAAGGCTGATGATCTTTATCGGAATCAGGGGCAGGACGCAGGGGGTGAAGTTGAGCAGCATTCCGCCGAAGGCCGCTGTGGCCAGCAGGAGCAGCATTCCCGCCCACGAGGCCCCGTTGACCGTGAATTTCCAGCCGAAGAGGGCGAAATTGACCCCGCCGCCCGCCGCCGCCCCCTGCCGCCGGGTTTGATAGTCGGCAAACAGCTCCTGATGCGTCAGAGCGGCAGCTTCTCCGGCAGCGGCGACCGGCAGCGACGTGTCTATGGTGATTTTCTGCGGCAGCAGGCACTGGCTCTCGGTGCAGGCCTGATAGTCCAGCTCCAGCCGCAGGCCCGCCTTCGCGCCCGGTGCCAGCTCCGCCGCGAATTTGACCGGCACATAGATGATCGTCCTGCCGCTGAAGGACATCAGCCCGCCTGCGGCGTAGTCGGCCTTGAACAGCTCGGCAGCCGGATAGAGCGGGGCCTCGCTGTGCAGCCCCTCGTCCGCCTCAGCCACAGACAGCTTGGTCGGATACGGGCTGAATGTGCCGGAGGGCCTGATCTGCCTCGCGTCGGCGTTGATATGAAAGCCCTCGCGGATCTCCACGACAACGACCAGCGGCAGGGCCTCGCCGGGCCGGGCGCGGTCTGCGGGCCAGAACACCGCTGCGCTGACCGGCGGCGTGGTGTTTTTCGGTTCAGCCCAAGCCGCCGACGGCAGAACGGCGGCAAGAAGGCAGGCCAGCAGGAGCTGGCGGAAGAGCTGTTTCATGGTCGTTCGCGTCTGGAGAAAAGAGAAGACGGCTGCGCTGCCGGAACAGCGCAGGAGAGGCTGGCCAGTAAAAACGGAGTCAGGGCGTTTTCCGCTTTTTGATCTCGTTGAGAATGGTGATGCCGACTTTGAAGCTGGGCATTTCCTCAGACCTGACCAATTCATAAAAATCGCAATGATGGCAGTCGCCGAACTTCTGCGCGTAGCTGCCCTGCTGCTGTCCCTTGCAGAGCGAGCCGGTCACCACCCAGCAGCAGCGTCCTCCGTTCATGCCGCTATGGATGCCGTCCGCGCTCTGCTCCGTGGCCACGGGACACACGCCCAGCTCATGGACTTTCGCGCCGCCCGGCTCTCGACCGCATTTCTTATATTCCCAGCAGTTCAGCTTTTTTTTGTCATCTCCCATTCCGGCACCTTGGTCAGAGTTTGTTGCTCCCCCCGAAGGTTGCATTCTAAACAGAGTCGGGATAAAGATCAAGCACCACGCCGCCGGACGAAAAAAGGCCGCCGGGGAGGAGTTCCGGCGGCCTGAGGAGGAGGCACTACGGAGACCGTCTCCGCAGTTTCTTGGGGGATCAAAACTTATAGGCCAGCGAGACATTGAAAACCCACGGATCCACTTCCACATCCACTTTGTGGGTGGTGCCAAGATCTGTTTTCAACTCCGCCTCAGTGTCAATGTCAACATACCACAACGCGGCGTTCAAATACCATCTGTCCTTCAGCTTCACGTCCACACCCGCCTGAGCGGCCAGACCGAGCGATCCGTCCAGCTCCAAGTCAGCCGACTTGACTCCGCCCAGACGGGCGACGGTGGGCAGTGTGTTGAGGGTGTTCAGCAGGCCGCCGTCAACTTTTTCCGAAAAGAAGAGCGTGTAGTTGAGGCCCACGCCGAGATAGGGCTTGAACTTGGCATCTTTTTCGCCAAAATAATATTGCAGGGAAACTGTGGGCGGCAGATGGCGGGTTTCGCCCACGTCAACGCCCTCCAGATCGCCTTTACCGACGATGTCATGCTTGAACGGCGTGGCGGCCAGCACTTCCAAGCCAATTTTGTCTCGCAGAATATACACGCCGACCAGACTGAGCTGGCTGTTGTTCTCCACCTCAACTCTGGCGTTGTTCACGCCGTCCGGCAAGCCGGAGACCGTACCGCTGTCGCCGGTGGGCATGACTGTGACCACGCCTCCCCGGACAAGAATATCGCCTTTTTCATGCGCCATGACCGGCGTGGCCGCACCCAAGGCAAGGCCGACCGCAGTGACGGTGCCAAATTTTATTGCTTTGTTCATAATTGCTCTCCAAAATCAGATGAAATCTCCTTTACGAAGGAGTCCCCCGCCGTCCTGCTTGAAGATTCTTTTTGATCGCAAAGTCGGGAGCTTGCCTTCAACCCTTTCTTTGATTTTCGCTGATGGGAAGCAGGAAGTCAAGGCTTATTTAGGAATGATATTTTGGTAGTGGCAAAACAGCAAGTGATGAGTTAGTATAGGGTGATGATACAAGAAATCATCACTCACCGATGCCGCTGCT
>JAABPV010000015.1 GCA_011391865.1 Desulfobulbaceae bacterium
AATTGAGCCATCATGTTACCATAACTCACTCTTTTCTCAACTCAGCAAAAGTTGCACTTACAACTTGAATCCACGGTTTTTTAAAAAGAACGGCAGTACTTTTTTCGGGGCAGCAGGGCTGTTATTCGATGTTCTGCACCTGCTCGCGCAGCTTCTCAATTTCGTTCTTCATCTCCACGCCAAGGCGGGCCACGGCGGCGTTGGAGATCTTTGAGGCCAGCGTGTTGACCTCGCGCAGGAACTCTTGCAGGAGGAAATCCAGCCGCCTGCCGCATGGCTCATCGCTGTCCAAGAAGCTGCGGAACTGGCTGATGTGGCTGCTCAAGCGGACAATTTCCTCAGTGACATCGGCCTTGTCAGCCATGATCGCGGCCTCCTGCGCCAGCCGGGCCGGGTCGATATCCATGCCTGTCAGCAGCTTGGCAATGCGCTCCTTCAGCTCCTGATGCCGCTGCGCAACAAGCTGCGGCACCGCGCTTTCAATCTCCGCGACCAAGGCGGTGAACTGATCAAGGCGGCTGTTCAGCTCCGTCTTCAGGGCCTGCCCTTCCTGCTCGCGCATCCGGGCGCAGTCAACGAGGGCAGCTGTAACCGCCTGCTCAATCAGCGGCCATTCCTGCTCGATGTCCGCGCTTTGCTCCTGCTGGATGATGATGCCGCGCTGTGGCAGCAGGTCGCGCAGCTCCACCGCGCCGTTCAGGCCAAGCTGCTCCTTGAGCCGAAGCAGGCAGCGGTGATATTGGCGGGCCAGCTCCATGTCCACGGTCAGCTGCGCCGCGCCGGAGACCTCGCCTTGGCAGGTGAGGCAGATTTCCGTCCGGCCCCGGTCCTGCTGCCCGGCCACCAGCTTTTTCACCTGCTCTTCCAGTCCGGTAAAGGCGGCGGGCAGCGTCACCCGCTGATCTAAAAAACGGTGATTGACAGTTCGGATTTCCGCTGTCCAGCTCCGTCCGCCCTCATTTGCCTCGCCCCGGCCAAAGCCGGTCATGCTGCGCGGTCGCATCGTCTCTCCTCCTTGTTCAAGTCGGCCAGCAGCTCCTCGCGGCTGACCGAGGCGGTGCCGACCTTGCCGACAACAATGCCGGCGGCATGATTGGCAATGATGGCCGCATCTGTCATTGAGCAGCCAACGGCCAGCCCAAGGGCGAGGGTCGCGGCCACGGTGTCTCCTGCTCCGGTCACGTCATAGACCTCCTGCGCCGCCGTGGGAATCGTGACCAGCTCGTTGTCGCCTTCCAATAAAGCCATGCCCGCTTCGCCCCGCGTGATCAGCACCGCGACGCAGCGCAGCCGGGTCTTGATGGCCTGAGCGGCAGTCAATACGCTCATTGGCTCATCTGTGATCGCCATGCCGCTGATCTGCGCCGCCTCAAAATTGTTGGGGGTGATCACTGTCGCTCTGGCGAAGAGGGCCGCGTTGACTGGCTTGGGATCAACAATCAGCGGCAGGGAACGGCCTTTGCCACGCAGCCCGGTCAGCAGCGCGTTCAGCCGCTCCATCAGCGGGCCGCAGACCACGCCCTTGGCGTAGTCCGAAACCAACACTGCGTCAAAGTCGGCCACGTTCTTGTCTAAATAGGCCAGCAATGCCTGCAAAGTGCGCTCCGAGGGCGGGCCGCTTTGCTCGCGGTCATAGCGGACGACCTGCTGCCGTTGGGCCACCACCCGTGTCTTGATCGTGGTCGGGCGGAAGCCCTTGATCAGGCCGTCGGTCGGTGCGCCTACGGCTCGCATCAGGTTCAGCACCTCCGCGCCCATCGCATCGTCGCCGATGATGCCGCACAAAGCGCAGTGCCCGCCCAGCGAGCGGATGTTCCGCACCACATTGGCACTGCCGCCAAGGAGCAGCTCCTCCTTGGTGACATTGACCACCGGCACCGGCGCTTCCGGGGAAATCCGTGAAACTGTGCCCCAGATGAACTGGTCAAGAATCACGTCGCCGATGACAAGAATGTTGGCCTCGGCAAAACGGTTGAGGATGTCAAGCAGCGGCATCAGTCCAGCTCCAAGAGACGGTCTGCCATGCGCTCGGCAGCAAAAACAAGGGATTCGAGATCGAGGAAGTCCAGCACATGATGATCAAAGAGGATTTTCACTTTGGCCGCGAAGCTATCTTCCGGCTCCGCCTCCCAGAACAGCAGAAGAAGAGGAACGCGAGGCAAGGCTGGAACAAGAAAAGCTACATCCACGCTTTGTTCAGCAGGCGTTGCGCAAAGAGCGGCGCAGAGTTCGGTCAGCCGACCAGCTCTGCCGCTGAAACGCTCGGCCAGCCGCTCTTCGCAATAGACGGCAAGAGTGCGGACTTTGGAGATTGAGTTTGGCAGACTTTCCATGCCGATCCACGTACCCTCCGGCTGTCTGCCGCCGCCAGAGGCCGCGTAGTTGTAGAGCAGAATCTGGTCTCTGGGGTCGTCGGGCGGCTCCCCGTTGATGAAAACCCCAGCTGTGCCCAGCCGTACCGGACGACCTAAGAAGGTAAAGCGGAGCATGTCCGGCTCCTCGGCTGAGCAGTCCGCGCCAAGGCGGGGAGCAAGGCTGAGGAAATTCAGCCCCTGCATCTTGCCGCGCAGATGAGCGGCCAAGGCCAGCTCGCGCTCCTCCGAGCTGCGGTCGAGCGCGTCTGGCGCGGCATTGTCCGCCCCGCCGAGCAGCTCCGGTGGCAGGCCCTCGCGCTGGAGATGCGGGCAGAGATCAGCCCGCACACCCGCTTTGGTTACTGCCGCCGCAAAGGCAAGGCAGGCCGGATAACCGCACTGGCCGCAGTTGCTGCCGGGCGTGTGCCGGAGAAACTGGTAGGGATTCATCCGCCTGCGGAAAAAATTATTTCAACTTGGCGTTGAGGCTTTTGGTCACGTCAGCGGTGAGGTCGACAGAGTTGTCGAAATAAAGCACTGCGTTGCTGGGCAGCACTAACGAGTAGCCATTGCTTTTGGCGACCTCGCGGACGATGTTCTCCAGCTCCTTCATGATCGGGGCCAAATAGCGGTCTTGGAGATTTTTCATTTCCATATTGGCGTTGTCCTGCTTGGCCTCCAGCTCGCGCCGCTTTTTCTGAAATTCAAGCAGCTGCTCCTGCTTTTTGTCTTCGCTCCAGACCGAGGCTTTCTTTTTCATCTCATCCTGAAAGGCAACGAGCTGGTCTTTTTCCTTGTCCAGCGATGCCTTCAGGTCTTTTACCCGCTTTTCAATTTTATCCTTGGCAGCCAAACCTGCGGAGGATTTGGTCAGCACATCTTGGATGTTGAGAACGGCGAGCTTCATTTCCGCCGCAGCGATGGAGGCGGTCAGCAGGATACACAGCGCGGCGCATAATGCGGCAATTCTGTTCATGTCAATCTCCTTTGAAGGATGGAAAATACTGATCGGGAAGAAAGGGCGGGCAGGAAATATGCTGCGTTGGGATGCGGCACGCGTTCAGGCAGGCTATCCGGCATCCCGGCTGGAGAGCCTGTCCTCCTCTGCGGATCAGCTCTTATTCAGCGAAAACAAAGTCAGCCCGGCGGTTCTGCGCCCAAGACTGCTCGTCCTGGCCGAAAGCCAGCGGTTTCTCCTCGCCCCAGCTCACCGTCGTGATCTGACCGGTTTCAACGCCGAGGTTGATCAGGTATTTCTTGGCCGCATTGGCGCGCCGCTCGCCCAGCGCGAGGTTGTACTCGCGGGTGCCGCGCTCGTCGCAGTTGCCTTCAACCCGCACTTTCTTGTCGGCGTTCTGCTTGAGAAAATCGCCGTTGTGCTCAACCCGGCTGACCTGATCTCCCTCAATCTTGGAGGAGTCATACTCAAAGTACACCGGCAGCAGCGGCCCGGAAGTGCGGCCTTCCGAAATATTGCCCTGCTGACCGTTCAGGCCGCCTTCAGGGGTTTCAAGAGACTCTTGGCCGCCCGCGCCTTCGCCGCCTGCTTCAGCTGCGCTGCTGCTGGCCGCGTCTCCGGCGGCGGCAGCGTCGCCAGCCTTTTTCTTACTGCAGCCAGTCAGAGACAGAGGCGCAGCCAATGCCATGAAAATACAGAAATACACCATCTTGCTCAAACGCATCTTCATCTCCATACTCAGGTAAGTATTTTATCGGGGTCAGTTCTCCCTATCCTACCAGAACAGGGGGGAAATTCAACATTTTTCTCTGGAAAAAGGATTTCCTCTTGCAAAACCGGGACGGCCCATCTACTCTTAACGAGTTGGAGGAGCCGGTTTTTGTCCTGAAAACAATGCCCGGCAGAAAGCGCACTTTTTCCGCACCTACCAGGAACGCCCGTGATACCGCAAAAAACAGTCAACGTTGCCAGCGCAGAGGAGCTGCTGTGCGCGAACCGCTTCGGAGTCTTCTTCGGCGTGCCGCAGCCGGTTTTCGACCATGTCTGGCAGGCTCTGAGCAGGCCGGAGGGCAAGTCTGTGGCTTATGTCTCTATGGAGATCGGCGCGGACCCGGACATGTTTCATCCTGTACAGGATTTTCTCCGCGCCCAAGGCTGGAAGAAAAGCGGCGACGAGACCTGCACGCGCTTCATTGACAAATACCTGCGCGGCCCACGCAAAATACCAGTTTACAGCGGCGGCCTCGGCGTGCTGGCCGGTGACACCCTCAAAAGTTTCGCTGATCTACATATTCCGGTTTTTGCCGTTTCTTTGCTGTATCGGGAGGGCTATTTCTCCCAGCTTGTTGATTCCCGTGTCGGCCAGATTGATCAGGCCATGCAGTGGAGTCCTGAAAACACGCCGACCCTCTTCCAGCTGCAAGACCCGGACCGTCCCGGTCAGCCGCTGGAGCTGACCGTACCTTTTTTCAACGAGTACGACCATCCGACTGAGGCCAAGGCCCATGTCTGGATGAAGATGGAAATCAGCGAGGAAATGGACTATTTCGTGCCAGAATTCCTGCTGGATTACTCCATTCCCTCCTCGCCGCCGTGGGTGCGCGAGGCTGGACTGCGGCTTTACAGCGCCAAGTCCGACATCATGAAGGCCAATCAGCGGCGGATGCTCGGCTCCTGTGTGCTGCCGCTGGCCGAGCGGCTGGGCCTGTCGCCGCAGACCATTCATCTGAACGAGCAGCACGGCGTGGCAGTCACGCTCCATCTCATCCTCCGCGAGCTGGAGAAGCGGCTGGGGCAGGACTATCATGTAAAAATGGCCCGCGAGGACATACTCGCCGCCGCCCAAGAAGCTGCCGAACGGATTGTCTACACCATTCACACCCCGGTTAAGGCCGGACACGATCGTTTTGCCCGCTCCCTCTACACCGGCATCAGCCACGCCACCGGCTGCCGCATCCTCGACCTTTTAGCTGGCGACCCGGACTCGCCGCACGAGTACAACTTCACTGCCTTCGCCATGCGCGTCAACCGGGCCGTGAACAGCGTCAGCCGCCTGCACCGCGACGTGACCCGGAAGCAGTTCCCGGAATCCGCCAGCAAAATCCGGGCAGTGACCAACGGCGTGCATCATCTGACTTGGATCAGCCCGGCGAGGGCGCGGGTTTTCGACAGCACCGACGAGCTGCTCGGCTGGCGCGACGATCCCGGCCTGTTCGGCGAGGCGGCAATGGAAAACGACCCGGCCTTCCTCAAACAGCTCCGTCTGGCGTGGGAAGAGGACAACCGCATCCTCACAGCCTACGTCAACCGGATGCTCGGTGAGCACCGCAGCCGAATGGAGGAGACGTGGATTGACCCGCCCAACTATCTCTCGCACCTCAAGCAAGGCGAGGGAAGCCTGCTCAGTCCCGGTGTGTTCACCATCGGTTTTGCCCGCCGTTTCTCCACCTACAAGCGGGCCGACCTGATCTTTGATAATATTGGAACATTGGCGGACATTCTGGCCAAGGGCGGCTGGCGGGTCAATTTCCTCTTTGCAGGCAAGGCGCATCCGCAGGACGAGCCAGGCAAGTCGGTGCTGAAGCTGATTCTCGACAATCAGGAGGAGCTGTACCAGCGGAGCAACGGCCTCGCTCGTTTGGTTTTCCTACCCGGCTACGACATGGCCTTGGCCCGGATAATGGTGTCCGGGGTGCATACGTGGCTGAACAGCCCCAAGCGGCCCTTGGAGGCCTCCGGCACCAGCGGCATGAAGGCGGCGATGAACGGGGTGCCCAACCTCAGCGTGATGGACGGCTGGTGGGTCGAGGGCTACCACGAAGGGCAGACCGGCTGGAAGTTCGGCTATGAAGGCCCGATCAACGCCGACAGCCTGAGCGAGGATCCGTCCACACTGCTCTACGCCGAGGACTCGCGCTCCTTCTACGAGCTGCTGCCCAAGGTGCTGGACATGTTCTACAGCCGCCCGGACGAATACCTCCAGCTATCGGTGAACAATCTGCGCCTCAACGTGCCGATCTTCAACACCCACCGCATGGCGGCGGAATACGTCCGCAAATACGAGCTGCCGCTCGACCCGAAGACCGAAGCCCGCGTCGTCGGTTTCGCCAATCTTTATAAAAGCGACTCCTGCGACTGGACAGAGCCGCAGGCTTAACAGGCACAGAAAAAAGGAGAGTACCAGCATGGCCCGCCATCACAATCCCAGCGGCTCCACCAACAAGGCGATAGACGCTATTGATCGCAAGCGGGAGCGGGAGCGCCGCTTCATCCTCAGCAAGGCCAAGGACAACGCGCCGGAGCTGGCGGTCAAGATCGTGCAGCGGCTTCTGGACGAGCACATCATCGAGACCAACGACCTGCAAACCATTCAGGAGGGGATGGAGCGGCAGCTGCGCGCTCCGGCGGAGATGGAGGAGTTTGAAATCCGTCTCAAGGTCGCCGACATCCGCACGCTGATGCCGGATCCGAACATCCTTAGCCTGTACTTGACCGCCTACATCATCAACGATTTAGTCAATCATCCCAAGGTGCAGGACGTATTCGGCGACGACGCGGCCATTTACGCCGTGGTGGACTCAGTGCTGTCCAAGCTCCGCTCCGGCGCGGACGACTGATGGCTCTGACGCAGCGCCCCTCGTTGGTCTTCGCCAACAGCAAGGGCGAAATCATCGACTACGAGGGCTTGGAGATGGCCGGGAGCAGCGCGGGCGAGTTCCGCCGCTTGGAGCCGGAGGAGCTGATTCCCCTGCCGGAGGGCAGCGAGCTGTTTGTCCTGCCAGGCAGGCTGCCGGTGGGTATCGAGCCGGAGAGCGGCGAGCCTGCTCTGCTCGATGAAAATCCCTATGACGGCAGCCCGGAGATTTCCGCTGTGGCCGCCTTCATGGCCCCGGCGCACACCGCCATCTATTCCGCCGCCTATCAGACGCAGGAAAACGCCCCGCTGCTGCCGCTCTTCGCCTACACCGCTGTGGGCTGGCAGGACGGCAGATTTGTGGTTGCCGCCTTCCGCAGCGACAGCGACATCCGCCAGGATCCCAAGGGCTTCAATCAGAAGCAAATTGACAAAAAGACAGCGGCGAAGCTGAAGAAATATCCGCACAACCGCTTGATTCAGCACCTCGGTAAATGCTGCCTGACCTACGCCTGCCCGGCGGCACGCAATTATTTTTTAGGCCGCTGGGAAGCACCGCTGCCGACCTCACCTTGCTGTAACGCAGGCTGCGTCGGCTGCATTTCCCAGCAGCCCAGCGGCTGCTGCCCGTCCACGCAGGAGCGCATCCATTTCGTCCCTTCAACCACCGAGCTGCTGGAAATTGCGGTGCCGCATTTGGAGACGGCGGAGCGGGCGGTGGTCAGCTTCGGTCAAGGCTGCGAGGGCGAGCCGCTGCTGCAAGCCCCGACGCTGGAATCCTCCATCCGCCAGATGCGGGCGCAGACCGCCAAAGGCACGATCAACCTCAACAGCAACGCCAGCATTCCTGAAGCGGTTGACCGGCTGGCGCAGGCTGGGCTGGATTCCATCCGGGTTTCGATGAACTCCGCCCGCACGGAGTTCCACCGCCGCTACTACCGGCCCAAGAATTTCTCCTTCGCCGAGGTGCGCCAGACCATTGAGGTGATGAAGCGGCATGGCCGCCATGTCTCGCTGAATTATTTCATCCTACCCGGCTTCACCGACGACCCGGAAGAGACCGCCGCCTTCTGCGAGCTGCTCGAAGCCTGCCAGCCCGACCTGATCCAGCTCCGCAATCTGAACATGGACCCGGAGCATTACCTGAAGACCGTCGGCCATGCGCCGGACAAACCCGCCCTTGGCATCCTCCGCTGGCTGGAGCTGCTGAAGACACAGTTTCCCCGCCTCAAGTTCGGCTATTTCAATCCGGCCCTGCGCTGATCAACCCCACAGCCCGGCAAGTATCCTACCCAGCCAAACCAGCACCACACCCAGCAGCACCTGCAAGCCGACGTTGAGTAGTGCCAGCTCCAGCCGCCCGGCGCGGAGCAGGTTGAGGGTTTCATTGCCGAAGGTGGAAAAAGTGGTGAAAGCTCCCAGTCCGCCGATGATCCAAAAGCTGCGTGTCTCTGCGGAAAACATCGAGCGGTTTTCAGCCAGCGCACTGAGGAGGCCGATCAGCAGGCAGCCGAGGAGGTTCACGCTGAGGGTGCCGAAGGGAAAGACGATGGAGCCGGAGCGGGTCTGCGCCCAAGAGCTGACCAAAAAACGCAGCACCGCTCCGGCAAAGCCACCTGCGCCGATGAGCGCAAGCCTGAGCAGCATTTCTCCACTCATCGACCCAGAAAACCGTCAAGCAGGCCGGGCAGGACTTTCTCCACCTCTTGAGGCAGCACCTTCCGCACCTGCTCTTTAACCGCCTCTTCCGCCGCATGGCCCGCCGCTTGGCGGACAAGATCAGAGGCGGCTCGCATCAGGGCCTCCGGGCTGTAGACCGGCTTGTCCTTGCTGCCTTTGATCGGCACTTTCAGCGTCGCGCCCTTGAGCAGCTCATAGCCCTTTTTGCCGACCAGATTTTTCGTCACTGGCACTTCCAGCATATAATCCAAGCTGCCGTCAAAGCCTGCCGAGCCGCTGAGGATCATTTCCGAATCCGCCGCCGTGATTTTGATCGGCGAGCAGGTGATCCGGCCTTTCTTGCCTTCACAAGAAAGGCTTTTTTCCTTGAGCTGAAGCGGCTGGCCGCCCAGCCCAGCCATGTCGAGAATTCCAGCCAAGGCATTGACCGGCTCCAGCACCACGCTGGCCAGATCAAAGCGGAGGCTGAAATCCGCCTGCTCCAGCCCTTTGCCGCCCAAGGGCAGAGAGAGCCGCTCGGCGCGGACGCTGATTGTGCCCGCAGGCCGGGCCAGTGCGCCCAGCAGGGGGTGAAAGGTTTTCAGCAGGCCGTCAGCCAAAGTCTCGGCCAAACCGACCCGGTCCAGCACCTGCTCCGGCGCGGCCAAGGTCAATACCGGCGGCTCGCGGGTGTAGTCGATTTTAGGCGTGAACTGCACCTTGCCGCCGTTCAGGCCGCCTTTGAGAGCCGCGCTCATGATACCCCCTTTCATGTCCGTCTCCGCCAGAAGATCGCTGATGCTGATGCCGGATTTGACAAAGGTGTCGGCATGAACTCGGCCTGCAAAATTGAGATCAATCTGCGACTGCTTGCCGCCGAGCGGGTAATGCAGGCTGAATTTCTCCTTTTTTCGGCCTTCCGCACTGATGCCCAAGGGATACATGCCGTTGAGGATGGCCACAAGGTCGGCGAGGTCAGGCGTGGCTTCGCCCTCCAAGGTGAAATGGGGATTCTTGCCGGACAGCTCCAGCTTGCCGCTGGACTGCACGGCCAGTGGCGGCGAGAGTAGATCAAATGTGGTGAAATAGATGTCTCCGGCAGCCAAGTCGCCGTGCAGCCGGGTTCTGAACTCCGCCTTGTCTTTAGCCGCAATGATGCCGCTCTCGCCGCCATACATGAAGCGGTTCACATCCAGCTCAACTGTGCCACTGCTGTTTCTGCCTGCTCCGCCGTTCAATCCGCCTTGACTGCTCAACTCGGCAGAGAAATTGGCCGAACCGCCGAGTTTCTTGTCTGAAGTGAGTAGCTGCAACTGCTGAAGCAGCGGCGTGAGCTTTGCCAGCTCCGAGCTGCCGCTGAGCTGCACGGTTTTGAAGGCAGGCAGCGGGGATGGCCGCCAGTCGTCCACAGCCAGCTGCTGGATGTCGATCTTGGCGAAACTGGAGATAAAATGCACGCCGCGCAGAATCAAGCGGCGGGCAGCTAGGTCAATCAGGCTATGGCCGCCGCCTTCAGCGAAAAAGGCGGCCCGGCTGTCCGCCTCAATCAGAGGCCGCAGGGCTTTATCCGCCGCCGGTGCGGCTTCCGGGGCCACGACAGCAAGGCTCAATTCTGGCTCGCGGAAGACCTTGCCTTTCTGGTAGAGGATGAAATCCTTCACCTTGCTGTCCAATTCCCGCAGCACCACCCGGCTGTCCTCGGCGTAGCCAGAGGCTTGGAGCGTCAGGCTGCCGCCCAAGCTGGTGTCTTGGCCGAGGGCCTCGAACTTGTGCAGCAGTTCCACGGCCCGGCCTAAGAGCATGTCGGCATGAAGCTGATAACCTGCGGAAATCTGCCCGCCTTTGCGGTACAGGCCGTCCACAGTGCCGCTGATCTGGCCTGCCCACGTGGCGAGGTCAAAGGTCAGCTCCGCCGCGTCTTTGCTGTTTTCAGGAAACTGGCCGGGCGTATTCAGTCGCCCGCTGAAGCTGGTTTTGTGCGGCGGCAGAATCTCTTTGCCCTGCCGGACAAGACGGCTGCCCTCAATCTCCGCGTTCGTCTCAGCCACGTAGCGGCCATCGTCCTGCTTGGTCAGATCAAGATGCAGACGCAGCTTGCCGCCCGCGTCCCAGCCGAGCCGGAAAATGCGATTGACCTCCTTCATGGCCTGATCGAGATCAGCTGTGCCGTTAAGAGCAAAGCGGCGGAGGTTGCCCTTGCCTTCCAGATTAAGAAAGGGCGCGCTGAGGCGGAGGTTTTCAATCTCCGGCTCCTCGTTCTCAATACTGCCCGTCAAGTTCAGACGGAGAGGATGCTCCCACGAGAAGGCCTGATCGTTCTGCCGTCCGGCCACGCTGTCCACAGCTGTTTCAGCGGCGACATGCAGCCGTCCGCCCTCTTTGAGCAGGTCAGCAGAGAGCGTCAGCTCGCCCCGGTCAAGGCGGAGGTCTTCCTGCACTTTAAACAGGCGGGGAAACTGGGCCAGCAGCAGGGCGAGGTCGATTCTGCCATTGCCGCTGCCCTGAAAATCGCTGCCGCTGTAGGCGCATTGCAGACTGAGATTGCCGAAATCAGAGGTCAATTTCAGGCTGGGGAATTGCCAGCCGCCGGTACTCTGCCGCATGTCGAGATCAAGGGCGAGCTGGTTGAAACGGGGCCGGTCCTCGCCGAGAAAGCCGCCGGTGAGATCGACTTCAGTCAATGCTGCCGGGCCGCTTAGAGTTAGGCTGCCGTCTGCCGCGCCTTTCAGTTTAAGTTCCGCCGAGAGCTTGCCGTTGCCTTGCGGCAGGCTGTGTTTGAGGGCAAGAAAGGGCTGGGTCTGCACACTGTCTAATTTGAGCTGCATCTCCGCTGCGCTCAGGTTGCCGCTGACTAACTCGCCCAGCTTGGCGGAGCCGGAAAAGTCCGCCCTGCCCTCGCTGCCGCTGTCGGCATTCAAGTCAAAATCAAGCTGACCAGCGGCGATGTCCGCCTTGAGCGCGCCGTTGCGGAGCAAAGTCTGCGGCGGCTGCTCCGCTTGGACGGTCTTCACTGTCATGCCGTTGAGCAGCAACCTGCCTTTCAGGCGTTGCAGCAGGCCATTATCCTCGGTCTTGGCAGCGACTTCCGGTGCCTTGGGCTGGGCCTTTTTGCTTGGTTCAGATGTGGCGGCAGGGCCGCCGCTGTCCGCGCCGACAGCGGCGGGTGGCGGCTCAGGTTTGAGCGTCAGCAGCAGCGTCGGCCCGTTGGCCGTGATTTCCCCCAGCTCCTCCGGGGCGGTGATGAGCGGCCACAGCCCTTGGCTGCTGCGCAGCTCGGCGATGTCAAGGCGGAGGCCCTGCGCCGCATCCGTGTAGGTCACTTCCGAGCACGCCGCGCCCTGCTTCCAGCCCACCGAGCAGCTTTCTGCGGCCAGCTCGCCGGGGATGCTCCGGTTAAGCCGCTCCAAGGCCAGCCGCCGCACCCAGTTTGAGGAAAGCAGCAGCGGCGGCATGATCAGCACCGCCGCCGCCAGCAGCCCGGTACTTGCTCCAGCAGCAATCAACAGCTTTTTCTTTTTCACCTGCTCCGCTCCTGTGCTTGAAGATGAGGGAGGAAAAACACGCATTCCTTTCTGGGAGATTGCCGCGAAACCGCCTGCTTGTCAACCCTGTTCTGGCCGCTGCCGAAAATCGGCGGGCTTGCGCCGATTTGCGTTGACCGTCCCGGCAGAGTTTTGTACTATTATTTTAACAGGAATGATTATCAAAGCTGATAAAAAAAGCACGCGCAGGAGGTGGACTATGAGCAGCAATATCTTGGCTATGGATTTGCAGGCGGCAGTTATCGCTCATCTGAGCTGGAAAGCAAAACTCTCTGATTTCTTCTACGGCGTGGAGCAGCTCAGAATCGAAGACGTGCCCGACTACACCCGCTGCGATTTCGGCAAGTGGCTGTATTCCAGAGGCTTGCAGGAGCTTGCCATGTTCCCGGAGACAGGCGCGATGGAGGTGCTGCACAAGGAAGTGCATGACACCATCAAAGAGCTAGTCTCCATGCCCAAGGAAAAAAGAACAGGTGACGAGGGGCAGCGGGTGCTAGCCAGATTCAGAGACAAATGCGACCGCTTGGTGGATATGCTTGAAAACATGGAGATGCAGCTGAAGCGAAAAGCCGCTTGATTCAGTCTGCTCCAATTTTTCCCTTCCCCGCCGCCCTCTGATGCAGCCGCAGCCTTGCCCGCTGCGGCTGCTTTTTGTCTCGCATCATCGCGAAATTTCCAAAATATATTGCAGGAGTTGCAGCTTTGTGGTATTTTGGTGCAATTCGTACAATTATTTAATTATTTCATGCAACACGCAGGAGACAGAGCACTATGGATATGATGCTGACGATGGACCTTCAGGCCGCCATGATCGCCCACCTGAGCTGGAAATCCAAACTCACTGATTTCTTCTATGGCGTGGAGAATCTGACTGCCGCTGACGTGCCGGATCACAACACCTGCGATTTCGGCAAATGGCTCAACAGCCGAGGCAGAAAAGACCTTTCTTCTCTTCCTGACACAGTCAGAATGGATGCCTTGCACAAGGATGTGCATGACACCATCAGAATGATGGTCAACATGTCGGAGGAAAAAAGAAAAACGCCGGAAGGGAAGCAGGTTTTGCAGTCCTTCAAGGATAAATGTGACCAGTTCATCAACCTCTTGGAGAGCATGGAGAGGGAGATCAAACGGGGGTAAGCTCCGCATGACCTTCCACTGCAAGAATTACGATCTCGTCACCAGCAGCTGCAAGCGGCTCTCCGGCGAGTGCGTTCCGGCCCGCAAAGGCTGCGTCCTTGAAGGGCGGATGGTGGTCAGCGATGAGCTGGCCGAACGCATCCGCCGGATCAACGAGGAAAGCACCCGCCGCAGCCTGAAGCCGAAGCCGCAGGAGCCGTGAACTTTGGGGCTGTTCGCCAACAGCCCCAAAGTTTGACCCTTTCACCTGCCCGGATGCAGCTCGTCCTGCTCCCACCTGTCCGGGTTGCCGCAGATATATTCGCGGACATTGCGCAATTCCGTCTCGTCGCGGATGACGCGCTCCCAATAATTGCGCTGCCATAACGATGTGCGGGGTGTGCCGCGCAATTCGTTGATGCGTTTTGACGAAAGCATTTTGAAACGACCGATCAATTTCGGCAGCATCATGTTCCGCCGCTGCATTTGGGTCATTCGTAGGGGCCGTAAGGGCAATTCATGAATTGCCCTTACGGCCCCTACGGTCTCGGTCAACACCACAACCCCATGAAAATGATTGGGCATCACCGCCCATTCATCCAATGCAATTTCATCGCGGATTTGCGTAATTTTCATCCATTCATCCGCCACAATTCGGCCTGCCTCATTCAGCATCATTGCGCCGTCCGCGATTTCTCCAAACAAACATTCTCGGTTTTGCGTGCAGATGGTGACGAAATACGCCCCGGCCTGCGAATAATCGTAATTGCGCAGGCGGATGGAACGGCGATGATGAATGTCTGAATTGTATGGCATAATCAGATCATGCCGCAGGGGCAAATTCCGTAGGGGCAATTCATGAATTGCCCCTACGGAATTTGCCCTGCACCCGGCCTTCGATTTTAAATATCACGCTGCCGATGAAAAGAATCGTGGGCTTGCGTTTTTAACGCGAAGGCTTGCGATTAAAAGACAGGTCGTTGATTTTTAATTGCGGGCTGCTGATGAAAGAACGCAGGTCGCCGCGATTAAAACGCGAGGGCTTGCGATTAAAAATCCATGCCCCGCAAGAAAACATCCGCCAGCCGATTTTTTATGCGGAGGCGAGGATACGATGCAGGGGCGATTGGTGAACCGCACCACGTAGGGGCAATTCATGAATTGCCCCTACGGAGAGACCCTACGGAATATCATATTTATTCTTGAAAGAATCTATATTTTCTTCTCCCTTGTATATCTTAAACATAAACTCGCTCGCCTCCTTAGCTTTTATGTAAGCAGCAGTGCTTAATTCATCATCCTTATGATGATCTTGAATGCTATGAAGTGCTCTTGCCAATGCTTCAAGAGATCCTTCGGGATCATTGCATTCTTTTAGACGCAAAGCTTCCTTTAATTCATCGTGTGCATATATAGCACTTTCCCTGTTATTCTCATGCCTTTCTTCCTCGTGATACTTTAAGGACTTATTACCTTTGTATTTCTTATCGAGATTGGTACTCTCATTAACCATTTCCTGTATGTCTTCAGGGGAAAATCCGTTTGTACCCGCTGATTTTCTGATTAAATCTTCATGGCTTCTCTCTGGATGCAGCATCTTAGATATATTCTGCATATTCTCTTTGTCAGATGACCTGAATTCTGGGCCGAGGTAGCCATATTTCATGTTTATGTATTCAGAAACTGATATAGAACCGAATGCTTTAACTCTTCTCAAAGCACCTTCTATTTCTGTAGACCAGAATCCATACCAATCCAAATAATTAACCGGATTATCATTCACATACCCAAACCTATGCAAACTCATAGGCTCCTCTAACCTTCCCCTGTACACATCCTGCCCCATCCACACCCCAGTTTCTGGCTCATAATGCCTCGCCCCAAACCACACTAAGCCGGTGTTCTCATCAAATTCCTTGCCGGTCAGGGTGTAATGGTTGTGCGGATCGGTGAAATTGCCGTTTTCAGGCAAGACTGCTCCATACGGCTCATAGCGGTAGTTGTGGTGCGAGTTGCCGTTCTGCTTGGTCAGCCCGACCACATCCTTCTTGTTATTGTAATGATACCAGTACATCTGCCCTTGCGTGCCGCCCTTGTACTGGTGCATCATGGCGATGTCCCCGCCCTCGCCCCGGTAGTAGTCCGTCCGCTGCCCGTTCAGCTTGTCGTACTCGGCAACCGGATCAAGCCCGTCAAAGACGTACTCATCCCGCTTGTCCACGCCGCCCCCGCCGTTCTTGGGGTCGTAATGCTGCACTAAACGGCGACCGCCGCCGTCATACTCCAGCGAGGTCACGGCCCGGTCTATGCGGTTCTTCCCGTCCTTGCCGGTGAGCTGGTAGTCCAGAGCCTCAATCAGGCGGTTTTCCGGGTCATAGCTGTAATCCACGCCGTGCTGCGGGCCGCTGGCATCGGCAAGCTGGCGGTTGACGCGGTTGCCGTTCTCGTCGTAGCTGTAGCCGTAGGCGAAGTTTTTGCTCTTCTTGCCCGCATCGTGCGTCATGCCCAGCATCTGATTGGCTTCGTTGTACTCGTAGCTTCTGCTGAAGGCATCAAAGGGGGTGTTGGTTTGCAGATCGTCGTTGCTTGCCCAGCTCAGGCGGTTGCCTGCGGGGTCATAGTTCCACGTTTCCGTGACCGTGCCGCCGTTGTTCTTGAGCGGATAGAGACTGAAGCCGGAAAGACGGCGCAGGCCGTCATAGCTGTAGCTCTCCTGCACTACGGACGGCTTCCGCCAGCCGTACTGGTTCACGGTCTTGGTGATCTGGCCAAGATCGTTGTAGCTGTGCCAGTAGGCGGAATTGATCTTGCCGCCCTTGGTGGTCTGACGGTTGACCCGCTGCAAGGTGCGATAGACCTTGTCGTAGGCGACCGTGGTTTCCGTCTGGTTCGGGTTGACGATTCTGGTGATGTTGCCGACCAAATCGCGGGAATATTCGGTCTGTAGGGGCAATTCGCGTAGGGGCAATTCATGAATTGCCCCTACCGTTGCAGGTTGCAGAACCATCTTGCGCAACCAACTGTTCGGGCTGTACTCGTAGGCAACCTGATTGCCGTCCGGGTAGGTCATGCCGATCCGGTTGGAATCAGCATCGTAGCGGCGGCGCAGCACACGGTCAAAGGGGTCTTCCTGCTCAGTGATCCGGTTCAGCGGGTCAAAGCTCCATGCGGTCGTGCCGAGCTTGTCGGTCATGCCGGTGCTGTTGTTGTTTGCATCGTATTCGTAGGACACACTGCTCCCGTCGGCATAGCTGATCTTCTCCAGCATGTCGTCTGGATAAAAGCCGTACTCGGTCAATTCGCCCTTGGCATCCTTGCGGCTGGTGCGGTTGCGGTTGCCGTCATAGCCGTATTCCCAGACCATGCCGAGCGGGTCAGTCTCCTTCACCAGCTTTGCAACCCCGTTGTGCTCAAAGCGGGTCTCCGCGCCGTTGGCGTTGATGATGCTGGTGAGCAGACCGCGCCTGTCATAGCCGTACTGCGTCAGCACATTGACATCATTGCCCGGCCCTTGATCAGGCCGCCAGTTCTCATGCACCTTGTTGAGGCGGTACACTCCATCGAATTCGTACAGGGTCACAGTGCCGTCCGGCTCAATCAGCTTGGTGCGGTTGCCGACCAGATCGTAGGCATAGCCGGTGGTCTCGTTCTCGGCGTTGGTGAGGGAAACGCGGCGGTCAAGGTCATCCACCTTGTACGTCGTGACATTGCCTTCGGCATCCGTGACCTTGAGCAGGTTGCTCACCTTGTCGTATTCAAAGCGGGTGCTCCCGCCTTCAAAGTTGACCAGCTCCGTCCGCCGTTGCGCCGCGTCATAGCGGATTTCCGCCTTGTAGTTGAGCGGATTGGTGATGTAGCGCAGATTGCCCGCCAAGTCGTATTCCAACGTGGTGGTGACATTGGTTTCATGATCAGCAGCCGCGCCGGGCTTCCAGTTCCTGATTTTCGCTGTCCGCCGGTCTAACTGATCGTAGCTGGAGGCGGCAACAACGCCCATTGGATCAGTGACGGAACTCAGCTTGCCGTTGGCGTTCCAAGCCAAAACCGTGCTGTGCTGCTCCGGGTTGGTGACGGACTGGAGGCGGTTTGTCGGGGTGTAGGCATAGGCTGTTGCAACGCCCCTTGGGTTCAGCTCGGCAAGCAGGTTGCCCATCGGGTCGTAGGAATATTCCCACCCATAGTTTTCCGCATCTTTCCGCTTCACCAGACGGCCTTGCAGGTCGTATTCAGCGGCGAACTGATAGCCCTCTGGATCGGTGACAGAAAGCCTGTTGCCCAGCAGGTCATAAGCAAAGGAGGTTGTGACATTGGTGTCTGCGCTGTTGCCTGCCCCCGCAACATAGTTCTTGGTCACGGCCAGCGGACGGCCCAGCGCGTCGTACTCCACATGCTTGACCCGCCCTTCCGGGTCGGTCGCATCTGTGACCAGCCCCAAGGCATTGTACGCGAACCGCTCCTGATGATTGAGCGGGCCGTTCATCTCTTTGACCCGAAGCATGTTGTCGTAGGCGTAGCTCCACTGCCTGCCTTCGGCATCGGTCATGCCCGTCCGCTCGTTCATCAGCCCGTAAACAAACGAGGTCACAAAGCCGAGCTGGTTCTGCGCTGAACTCAGCTTGCCAGAGGCGGTGTAGGCGTACCGCTTCTGGCCGCCGTTCGGGTCGGTGCTTTCCGCAAGGTTGTTGTTGGCATCGTAGCTGTAGCCAAGGTGAAAGCCGAGCGGCCCGTCCACGGCGGTCAGGTTGGAATTTTGGTCGTAGGCGTAGCGGTAAGCATTGCCGAGCGGTTTGGTCTTGCGGACAACCCGGCCCAAGCCGTCATGATTGAACTTTGTGACAGACCCTTCAGGATCGGTGACACTGGCAAGGTCGCCATCGGCATTGTAGGCATTGCCGGTGACATTGCCCCGCAGGTCGGTCATCACTTCAGGAAGACCTGCCGAAGTGTAGGACACAGAGCCGCAAGCTCCAAGGGGCAGGCAGAATTTGGAGAGGTTGCCTTTGCTGTCATATTCAAAGTTGAATTCCCGGTCTTTATTTTCAGAGACCTTTTCTTTCTTTGATGTGACCAGATTCTTTGCATTGTAGCTCCATTCCTTGCGCAAGCCGAGCGGCCCGTCCAGAGCAAGCAGGTTGCCCCGCGCATCGTAGGCGTAGCGGTATTCTCCGCCTGCCGGGTCTTTGTAGTAGGTGCGGTTGTTGCGCTCGTCGTGCTTGAATTCTTCGGTCGTGCCGTCGGGGTGGATGGTTTCAGCCTGCCGCCCTTCCTCATCGTGCTTCTGCACGGTGGCATTGCCGTAGCTGTCGGTGATGGTGGTGCTTTCCGCCGCATCCTCGCCCTGATAGGCGAAGGCGTACAGCTCGTTTTCGCCCACAGTCTGGCTGGAAACACGGTAGCGGTCGTCGTAGCTCATCCGCACCGAAGGAACGTCAAGCGGGGTGGTGATTTCGGTGAGCTGCTTGTTATCGTCGTAGGTGTACTGCGTTCTGCCGCCCCTGCCGTCTATCATCGCAGAAAGCAGGCCGTCCTCGTACTCATAGGAGATGCTTATGTTCTCCGGCAGCTCTGCTTTGACAATACGCCCTTCTCCATCGCAGGTGAAGGTTACGGCTCGGCTGCCGCTGCTGATTTTCGCAAGGCATTTGCCAGAGTAGCTGTAGGCGACCTTGTTGCCATTCTGGTCGCTGATTTCCCGCAGTTTGCCGTCCTTACCGAAACGCCATGTCTCAAGGTTGGCCTTCCGGGTCAGGACAAAATCGCCGCCGTCTTCAGTCAGCTCATCAAAATTGTCCGGCGTGGAAGGCTCGTAGCTGGAGCCGTCTTTATCAAAATTCTGGGTGTGGCCGTCCGGGAAAACAATCTGCACGCCTTCATAAACCGGCGCGTAGTCGAGCTTCAGCAGGAAAACATCCAGATTGGAAGACCAGCCCGTGCCGAAATACTGCGGCGGGCCTTCAACTTTCTCGCCTTCGTCGCCGTCTTCAGCGAATTCATAGACAGAGGCGGAATCAGTCTGCGTTGACGAGGAATTGTAGGAACGCTGAAGCAGCAAGTCGGCATCGCCGATCCCGGCAACAGCGGCATCGGTGAGCGATTCGGCAAAGTTTCCAGTGTATGTCGTGATTGGGTGGCCCTTTGCGGCTGCAAACGGTGATCGTGTCGATATTGCAGCAGAATTGTATTGAGCACGGACATAATTGCATTGATCATTGCCGATACTGACGCGTTGGCAGCTTGTGCCATACAAATACGACGAAGCCACTCCTTTGACAAAAGAAAACACTGCTGTGAAGCAGCCGTTGAACACAGTGATCCGGTAATCGTTCTGGCCGATGATTTTGCCTTTTCCCTTTGCGCCATATCCGCCGGAAGCCAGCGGCTCCATTGGAATGCTGCTGCCATTGTTCAGCTCCAGAATGGCGGTCATGGGCAGAGCCGGGCCAGGCACTGCTGGCGGCGCAGGCGGAATGCTGATGATGTCCGCGCTGACCAGCACCTGCCCGTTGCCAAGATGCGCAAGGCGGGCGTTCTGAATCTTCGGTGTTGCCGCACCTGCGCAGGGACTGCCGGGGCCTGAACCGCCGGTGAAGTCTTCGTACAGCCTGCCTTTAGGCAGTACCGGCAGCGGTTTCCCTGAAGCGTCCAAGATGTCGAAATAAACTTTGCAGCCCGCAGGCGGCGTGGCGGGAATCACAGCGACAGCAGGGCCGATCATGCCCGCGCTGATCGAAAAAGTCGGATTGCTGCCGCTGTAATTCCCTGACAGACATTCCGGCGTGGCGGGCAGCACCGAATGAAAGGCCAGCCTGTGGCCGACCGCGTCGCAAGGAGGAACAGAATCGTTGCGCAGCTGGAAGGTGATCGTCGCAGGCTCGCCAGCGGCAGGCGCAGGCGGAGTCATGCTGTCACCGGCATGAACGAGCTTCATCATGCAGCCAGCCGCCTCAGAGGACGGGAACGCAACAGATAGGAGGGCGCAGCAGAGAGAAAGATAACGGAACAGGGCGGGCTTGAGCATGATGCTTCTCCGGGAAGAGGCGGTCGCGAATGATTAAACGCAGGAATTAACACCTGCGCCGCTTTCCGTCAAGAAAAAAAACAGCGATGCCGCAGCTCGTCACCCTGCCCCGCCGCTGCCTTCCCGCAGACGCGGATCAAGCACCTTCTCCAAGCTGATGACCACGAGGGTGATGGTCAGCAGGAGGAGGGTGAGGACGGCCACTGGCGGCAGGAGCCAGTTCCACCAGATGTTCATGTAGTAGTATTTCATTGCGTACTGAATCATCATGCCGAGTGACTTGCGGCCCGGATCAATCAGGCCCATGAAGGCCAGCGAGGCTTCCATGAACATCGCCATCCGGCATTTAGCGGAAAAGCCGATCAGGTAGAGCGGGAACAGCTCCGGCAGGAGATGGCGGGAAATGATGTGCCAGCTGCCGCCGCCGAACTGGGCTGCGGCGCGGACATGCAGGCTCTGCCGAACTATCAGGGTCTGCGCCCGGATGGACTTGCTTGTGCCGGGCCAAGTCATCAGGGCGAGAATCAGGGCCAGCGTCAGCGGGTGCGGCCGGAAGACGGCGGCGACCAAAATCAGCACCATGACCGAGGGCACGGCCATCAGCACGTCGCCGAGGCGCATCAGGGCGAGATCCAACAGGCCGCCGAACCAGCCGGAGATCAGGCCGATCAGCACGCCGATGGCCAGCCCGACCGCCGCGCAGACCAGCCCGAAAACCACGGTGTTGCGGACAGCGTGCAGCAGCTCGGAGAAAATGTCCTGGCCGCAGTCGTTCACACCTAAGAGATGCGCGGCGGAAGGCCGGGCAAAGGGCGTGTAGTCCATGGCAAAGGGGCTGTGCGGCGACAGCGGCGGGCCGAGCAGGGCTGCGGCGGCGAAGAGCAGAAAGAGACTGCCGCCGATCATGAACCACGGGTCTCGGCGCAGATGTTTCAGAAGTTTGTCGTGCATTTTGTATCGGATGAATTGCGTCACAAGGCGGTTGCGCGGAGCCAGACAAGGCGGTTGAGCGGAGCCGAAACCGCTGCCTTCGGCTTCGCTCAGGCGACGGCTCCGCTCAGGCAGCTTGATGACAGTGTCTCAGCGTCCGCCTTTCACTCTCGGATCAAGCCAGGCGTAGACGAATTCCAGGCAGATCATCGCCGCAAGGACCAAGAGCGAGGAGAAGAGCACCACGCTTTGGATCAGCGGCAGGTCGCGCAGGCGGATGGCGTTGAAGAGCAGTGTGCCCACGCCGGGATAAGAATGGATGCGCTCGACCACCAGCGCGCCGGTGATCATAAAGGCCAGCCGCATTCCCAAGCGCGTGACCAAGGGCAGCAGGCAGCAGCGGGCGGCGTGGACATAGCGGATGCGGGCCGCTGACAGCCCCTTGGCCTGCGCGGTGCGGATGTGCGGCTGCCGGATGATCATCACCATGCTGGTGCGGGTGAGGAGGAAATTGCCAGGGAAATAGGCGATGAGCAGCGAGAAAAGCGGCAGGGCCGAATGATGGGCCACGTCTAAAAGCCAGCGGTGCGTGGGCAGATCGGCGTAGGCGGTCTCGGCGCCGGACGAGGGAAACCAGCCGAGCCAGAGCGAGAAGACCGCCAGCAGCAGTACGCCGGTGCAGATTTCCGGGATGCCGTCGAGCACAGTGCTGAACGTGACCAAACCTTTCTCCAGCCTGCTGTTGCGGCGCGAGGCGGCCTCGACTCCGGCGATGAAGCCTGCGCTGGCGGCGATGACGTTGGCCGTGACCAAGAGGAGCAGCGTCCACGGCAGGGCGTTGAAGAACAGCTCCGAGACCGGGGCCATGAAGGCGTGGGAATAACCCCAGTCCAGTCTGATCAAACGGAGCAGGTAGCTGCCGAAGCCAGTGCTGCGGCTGTAGTAGGTTTGCAGCTCCGCCAGCTGCTCCGCGCTGATGACCACATCCTCCGAGCTGGCGTGCATCGCGGTGACGAAGTCGCCGGGCAGCAGCGCGGGCAGAGCGTAGCTGAGATAGATCATCAGCAGGGCCGAGATACTGCCGGTGAGCAGCAGGTCAGCCCGTGTTCTCCCGTGACGGACAGCGCGGCGCAGCATCAGCGGATGAGGAAGAGCTTGTTCTGCGCGGTCGGCACGCCGTTGCCCACACCGCCCGGCGTGTACTGCCAAAGAACTCCCTTGGCCGGATTGTACGCCGACATGGAGCGGGGATAGTACAGCGGCAGGGCTGGCAGCTCGTCCGCCGCGATGCGCTGAATCTCCCAGACCAACTGCCGCCGCTTCTCCTTGTCCATCTCCGTTGTTTGGGCAGCAAAGAGCTGCTTCAGCTCCGGGCTGACTTGCGCGCGGGCCGAGTTGATTGAGCCGGTGGACTGCTCATCACTGAGCAGGCGGTTGAGCAGGATTGGATCGCCAAGCAGGCCGCCGTGGCCGGAAATGGCCAAGTCAAAGTCCCAGTTCATGATCCGGCTGTCCGCCGTGGTCTTCTCCTGATTCTGCAAGTCCACCTTGATCCCCGCTTTCTCTAACTGCTGGCGGATGATCTCGCCGTCGCGGTCAGGCCCGGCCATGGCCGAGTTGAGCAGGCTGACAGTCAGCTTTTTGCCGTCCTTGCTGAAGAAGCCGTCCGCGTCTTTTTTATAGCCGAGCTGGCCGAGCAGCTGCCCGGCCTTTTCCGGGCTGTATTCGTAATCCGGCGTGTCCGGATTGTAGAATTCATGATCTGGCGAGAGCAGGCCGCAGGAGCCGGGCGTGCCGAAGCCCTGATGGCCCTTGTCAATCAGCTCCTGCCGGTTGACAGCGTGGGCGAGGGCGTGGCGGAACTCCTTGCTGCTGAACGGCACCTTGCGGTGGTTGATCATCAGCTTCTTGTTCCAGCCGCGCTTGTCCTCGATGATCGTCATGCCCTTCTGCCGCAGGGTCTCAGCCATGTTCGGCTCAATGCCGACCAGATCGGCCTTGTCCGTCATTAAAGCGAAGAGCGGATCCTCGGCCCGGACGTAAATCAGGCGGTCCACCTTGGGGCGGCCCTGGTAATACTCGGCAAAGGCTTCAAAAAGATAGCTGCCCTTCACCTTGTCAAAGTTGACGAACTTGTACGGCCCGGTGCCGGTGAAGCTGTCTGCGGCCTCGTATTTCTTCGGATCCTCTACCTTGCTCCAGACATGCTCCGGCAGGATGGGCATGGTCTCCATGAAGGAGAGGAAGGGCGCGTATGGCTCCTTCAGCTTGAAGGTCACCTGCTGCGGCCCGCTGACCGCGCAGGACTCGATCTTGTCCAAACGGATCCAGCTGTAGGGATGCTTCTGCATGTAGCTGACAGTGAAGACCACATCCTCCGGGCGGAAGGGCTTGCCGTCGTGCCATTGCACGCCCTCGCGCAGGGTGAAGACCCAGCTTGCGCTCTCCGGCTTGTATTCCCACGCTGTGGCCAAGGCCGGAGCCAGCCCTTTCCCGTCCCGCCAGAGCAGGCTGTCGAAAACCATGCTCATGCGGACATAGCCCGGCCCGCGCGGATAATGCCGGTAGGGCGTGGGATAGCCCCAGTCGCCGCCGCCGCTGTCCGCGATGCGGATTTCCTTGACCTGCGCCGCCGGAGCAGGATTGATCCAGAGAAAACATGTCGCCAGCAGGGCCGCTGCCCGCAGTGTTCGCTTCATTGTCTGCCGCCTTGTCGTATTTTTTAATTATGCGCCCTGCTCTTTTTTTCGGCAGGGCCTGTTTTGTTGCAATGGCTGCCCAGTTTTTAGCACGGGCCGTCCATTTTTAAAAACTGAAGGCTCATAGTTTTGCACTGAGCGGCCAGTGAAAGAAAATGGCTGCCCAGTTTCTTTCACTGACTGCCCATTTTTAAAAAATGGATGCTCATAGTTTTCCACTGAGCGGTCATAGGAAGAAACTGACAGCTCAGTTTCTTCCTATGACCATCCATTTTCTTAAACTGAGACCTCAGTTTTAAAAAATGGATGGCCAGAGCAAAGAAATGGCCGCCTCTTTTTCAATCTGCGGCCCTGAATCGAAAACGACAGGCCAGCACCAATGCGTGCTGTGCTGATGCTGCCGTCCTGTGCCGCGCTCTGGTGTGCGCTCACCAGCCCCGCGAATAATCCGGCGCGCAGTCCATGCAGAACTGCTTGCCCTCGTGCAGGCGGACGTTGCGCTCAGAGCAGGTTTCGCCGCACTGCTCGCAGGTCACACTCTTGAAAAGTCGGGCGCGGGCAGGCAGATTGTAATCCGGCTCGCTGAAGGCAAACAGCTCCTCGTCCGGCAGACTGAGGATTTCCTTCCTGAATGCCTCGCGGTCGATCTTGTCACGGTCAAACGTCTTCTTCATCGTCACCCGGAGCTTTTTGTCCTGCGAGCGGACGAAAAAGCTGAAGGCCTGCTTGCCCCGGTCGCGGTAGATCAAATTGCCTTTGCCCAAGGTGCAGCCGGTGAGATACTGCACTGCATCCAAGCCGCAGGCATCGTTCTCGGTCACGCAGACCACTTCCTCGTCCGGCGAAAATTTCACGCCCAGTTTCTGCTGCGCCGCTTTGGCGATCCGGTAGCCGATGGCCAGGCCCGGACATTCGTGGCCGTGAAAAGCCACGCACTGCTCCCAGTCGCTGCTCTGCTGTGCTGCTGACATTGCGTTCTCCTTGATGAAAAAAAGTAAGGGCAGATTTGCTGCCGATGATGTTTTAGAACCAGATGCTGCGGACGGAATTGAACATGGTGTACACGCCGAGGACGATGATCAGGCCCGCGCTGGCGATGCCCATCTTCCGGGCGAAGTCCATGTTCTCGCTGATCTTGCTGGTGAGATGGCGGCTCTGCGAGAGCAGCACGCCGATGCTGATCATCACCAGGCCCAGCCCAAGGCTGAAGAAGAGGGTGACGGTCAGCCCTTGGCCGATTTTGCCCGCGCCAATGGCGATCAGCAATGTGGCGATGGCCGCCGGGCAGGGAATGATGCCGCCGGACATGCCGAGCAGGAGCAGCTCCAGCTTGCTGGTCGGCTTGGCCGCCGCCGCTGCGGCGGGCTGATGATGGCTGTGGCTGTGCTGCTCGTGCGGATGCTCGTGATAGCCCTCATGCGCATGGGGATGAACGTGCGGATGCAGATGCTCGTGTGCGTGGTCGGCAGGATGCGGCTGCTCATGGCTGTGGCCGTGGTCGTCCTCTTCATGCGCATGGGGATGAGCGTGCGGATGCTGATGCTCATGGCTGTGGCTGTCATGCGGATGATGGTGATCGTGGCCGCCGCCGAAGAGATGGAAATGGCTGTGGCCCGCGCCGGAGAGCCGCTGTCGCAGCATCCAGATGCCGACGATCAGAATCATGGCGGCGGAGACTAAGCCGAGCCAGTTGTGCAGGGTCTCGTCCGAATAGCGTTTGGAGAGCAAGGCCGCCGTAAGGCCGAGCAGGATGACGCTGAAGGTGTGGGTTATCGTAACGATGGTGCCGAGCAGCACGCCGTCCCAGGCGCGGCCTCTGGTCCCGACCATGTAGGCCGCGATCAGGGTTTTGCCGTGGCCGGGTTCAAAAGCGTGCAGCGCGCCAAGGAATATGGCGGTGGAATACAGGGCGAAAAGGCTGGTCATGAAGGGTCTCCGTTCTTCGTTCAGATGGATGCGGAATGCACTTCATGACTTTAAACATATTGCCGCCCGCCCGCGCAATGGGTTTTCCGCCTCATTCTTATAGGGCGATCAACCTATGAGCCGGGCAAAAGAAAACAGTTTGGTCTGCTTTTTATCTTGACAAAAAAGGTGCATTTCAACTACATAGCAGGCGGGACATGAGAAACAGGCGCGCGCGGCGCGTGACAGGACAGCTCCGCCTTCAGCAGGCGGAAGGAGCAGGCATGGCCATCACCCTCAGGCAGTTTGAAATTTTCATCGCGGTGGCGGAAACCACCCAAGTGACCAAGGCCAGCAAAAAGCTGTTCCTGACGCAGTCAGCAGTCAGCATGGCCTTAGCCGAGCTGGAGAACCAGCTTGGCGGCCCGATTTTCGACCGGCATGGCCGCAGCCTTCTCCTCAACGACCGGGGCCGCTACCTGCTGCCCTTGGCGAAAAAGGTCGTCTTTCAGATCAAAAACATTGAGGCCCTGCTGACGGAGCAGAAAAATTCAGTTGCAGGCTTGCTGGAGATCATCGCCAGCTCGTCCATCGGCAACTACGTTCTGCCCTATCCGATCGGCCTGTTCATGCGGATGCACCCGGACGCGCGCATCAACATGCTGGTGGCCAACACCCGCCAGGCCGAGCGGCTGGTGGCGCAGGGGGTGATGGACTTGGGCTTTGTCGAGGGGGCGGTGACGGACGAGTCTGTGCGGCGGACTCCGTGGTTTGTTGACGAGATGCGGGTGATCGTCAGCCCCTCGCATCCTCTGGCGGCGCAGGATGTCTTCCGCGTTCCTGAAGACTTGGAGAAAACGGTCTGGGTGCTGCGCGAGGAAGGCTCCGGCACAGTGGAGATTTTCAAGAACCGGCTGGGCAATCACGCCGCCCTGCTCAACGTCGTCACCCGCATGGGGCACACAGAGGCGATCAAAAAGGCGGTCGAGGCGGGCGTGGGCGCGTCCTGCCTGTCCGAGCTGACCATCTGCCGCGAGACCGAGCACGGCTGGCTGAAGAGCTTGGCCATCGAGGGCATCAGCACCCGGCGGCAGCTTTCGATCATCCAGCACCGCGACAAGCAGAGCACCCGCCTGATGGACGAGTTCCTCAGTTTCTGCGGGATGATGACCGAATGGGGCCTGAGCCGCGAATATCTCTCCTCGCCCCGCCGTTTGGACGAGCTGCTCCGGCAGGCCGCAGGCGGCGCGGCAGGAGACCGCTCCTGAGGCTCAGAGCGCGGCGGCGATGGCCCGGCTCAGCTCCTTGCGGCTGAAGGGCTTGGCCACAGCGGCCCGGAAGCCGTAGCTGCGGTATTCAGCCAGCACCGGGTCGTTGGAGTAGCCGCTGGCCACGATCAGCCGGGCTTCTGGATCGTCGGCCAGCAGCAGAATGGCCGCCTCCTTGCCGCCCATGCCGCCGGGAATGGTCAAGTCCATGATCACCAGATCAGTCGGCCTGCCTTCCTCGCGCAGTTTCCGGCAGAGATTGACCGCCTCCATCCCGTCCGCCGCCAGCACCGGCTCATGACCCAAGGAGATTAGCTGGGCCTTGGCCAGATTGCGCAGCATCTCGTCGTCGTCCATGACCATGATCCGCAGGGCGGTTTTGGCGGTCTCCGCTTCGCGCCGGGGTGCTTCTTGCGCCGCCGCCGGGCTGCCTGACCGGGCCGCAGGCAGATAGACGGAGAACAGCGTGCCTTGGCCTGGCTCGGACTGCGCCGATATCCAGCCCTCATGTTTTTTGACCACGAAATGGCAGATCGCCAGACCAAGACCGTTGCCGTCCGGCTTGGTGGTGAAATACGGATCAAAGATTTTCTCCATGATCTCCGAGGGAATGCCGCCGCCGCAATCTTGGATGGCAATGCGGACGTAGCGGCCATGGCGCAGGCCCGGCGGCAGTGCTTCCTCCTTTTCCCCTTCGATGTTGGCGCAGCGGATCTGAATGCTGCCGCCCGCAGACATGGCCTGTTTGGCGTTGAGGATGATGTTCTGAATCACTTGGCTGATCTGGCCGCTGTCCGCCTCGATCAGCCAGAGATCGTCAGGAAACGCGTACTCGCAGGAGACCGGCGAGCCGCGAAGGATGAAATCTGCCGACTCGCGCACCAGCTCGGCCAAGACGGTGGCTTCCCGCACTGGCTCGCCACCCTTGGCGAAGATGAGCAGCTGGCGGGTCAGCTTGGCCGCCCGTCTGGCCGCTTTTTCCGCGTCCGCGAGCAGGCTGGCGGTCTCGCTGTCCTCTGTTCTCAGCCGGAAGGAGGCCAGCTCAATGTTGCCAAGAATGGCGGTGAGAATGTTGTTGAAGTCATGGGCGATTCCGGCGGCCAGCAGACCGACCGACTCCAGCTTTTTGACTTTGATCATCTCCTCAATCATTTTCCGCTCGCCGGTCACGTCGCGGAAAACAATCACCGTGCCGATGATCCGGCCCTCGCGGTCGCGGATGGGCGCGCAGCTGTCGGCGACGCTCAGGCGGCGGCCGTCCTTGCGGATCAAGGCGGTGCGTTTGTCCAAACCGGGCGGCGCGCTCTGCGTCAGCACCTGCCCGGCCACGTCAGGACAGAGCAGGCCGTCCTCCTCGCCGACCAGCCGGAAAACTTCGGCTGAGGGTCTGCCTGCGGCCTCGGCACTGCTCCAGCCGGTCAGCCGCTCCGCCACCTGATTGCAATAGACCACCCTGCCAGCCACGTCAGTGGCGATCACGCCGTCGCCAATGGAATGCAAGGTGACGCTCAGCCGCTCGCGCTCCTCCTCAGCCCGCTGCTCGGCCCGCTTCAGCTCGGTGATGTTCCGGCAGATGCCGATCAGGCCGAGCAGCCTGCCATCCGGGCCGATGTACGGACTTTTCAGCACATCGTAGAGTGCCGCCGCGCCGTTCTCCGGGCTGATCAGCTCCTCCTCGCTGCGCTCCGCCGCGCAGGCGGCCAGCAAAGCCTGATCTCTGCTGCTGAAGGATGCCGCAGCAGACGCAGACAGCACTGCCTCATCCGCCTGACCGACGATGTCCTGCGCCTTTTTGCCTGCAAAATGCTCAAAGGCCCGGTTGCAGCCCAAGTAGCGATTGTCCCGGTCTTTGAAATAAATAAGGTCCGGTATCGAGTCAAGCAGGGCCTCCAGCATGGTTTTCTGGCGGCGCAGCGTCTCTTGGGCTGTTTTCAGATCAAGGGTTTGCCGCCGCAGATTGAGCTGGGTGCTGATTCTGGCCAAGACCTCGGCCTGCTGAAAGGGCTTGGTGATGTAATCCACGCCGCCGACCGCGAAACCCTCAATCTTGTCCTCAACGCTGGCGAGCGCGGTCATGAAAATGATCGGGATGTCGGCGCATTCCGGTCTGGCCTTGATCCGGCGGCAGGTCTCGAAGCCGTTCAGCTCCGGCATCATTACGTCTAAGAGGATGATGTCCGGGGTGAAATGGGCGAGGGCGGCCAAAGCCTGCGCGCCGCCTTGGAGAATGCGGAGTTCAAAATCCTGATCTTCCAGCAGCGAGAGCAGGATTTTCAAACTGGCGGGCTGGTCATCCACAATCAGGATGAGATCTTTCGTGCGGTCGCTCATGTGCGCTCGGTCAGACTGATGATCTGATTCAGCTGGAAATTTTCGGTCAGCTCCTCAATCTTGGCCGCGAACGGCTTGCAGCGGCCCCCTTCGGCTTCGGCCAGCTCAGCGGCTTTGCGCCGCAGTCCGGCGATGTCGCCGGTGCCGGCCAGCGCGGCCAGTTCCTCCAGCATGTCCGGCGGCGGCCAAGCACCAGCTGGCACATCCGGGACAGCCTCGCTTTCCGGCCAAGTGACTGGAATGGCGAGCTGCGAGGCCAAGACCGCGAGCAGATCGGCTGTCGAAAAAGGCCGGAGAACGCAGGCGGCGAAGCTCTCTGTTTTCTGCGCCTCAGCCGCGTCCTCGGCGGAAGCCAGCGCGATCACCGGGATATCGTGCAGCTCCGGCTGCTGATGGAGCGACGCGGTCAGCGCGGCACCGTTCATCTCCGGCAGGCGGAAATCCAGCAGCACCGCGTCAGGACGAAACTGGCCGCAGGCTTCAGCAATCCGGCGGGCATCAGCCAGCTCATGAATCTGGAAACCAGCGTCCTCCAAGATGCCGCGCAGCACAGTCCGGTGCGCGGCTTTGTCATCCACGATCAGAATCTTCCGGCGACGACAGAGTTCAGCTTGCAGATCGGCACCGCCGCTGTGCAACGCCCGCACCTCAATGCTGAAAAAGAAGCGGCTGCCTGGCCCTTCGCCCGGCGGCGGATTTTCTTTAAGCGGACTGGCAACGCGCAGCTCGCCGCCCATCAGGCGCACCAGAGTGCGGCTGATGGCCAGCCCCAGACCAGCTCCTTCCGCATACTGAAACCTTCCTGCGCCCTGACGGAATGGCTCATAAATTTTCTGCTGCCGGTCCGGGGCGATGCCTGGGCCGGTGTCCTCGACGCTCACATGCAGCACGGTCTTGTCTCTGCCTTGCCCTGTCTCGGCCTGAACGCTCAGGACGCAGCGGCCTTGACGGGTGAATTTGACCGCATTGGAGAGCAGGTTGAGCAGAATTTGACGCAGGCGCAGCTCGTCCGCCTCAATCACCGCAGGCAGTGAGGGTGCTGGCGCATAGACCAGCTCTATCTGCTTGAGCTGCGCCCGGCCCCGGCTGATCTCGGCGATGCTGCTGAGGAAAGGCGGCAGGCGGAACTCCCGCGTCACCAGCTCCATCCTGTCAGCCTCAATGCGAGAAATGTCGAGAATGTCGTTGATCAGCGTCAGCAGTTGCTCGCCTGATCTGTGAATGGTGCGGATGCTGGCGAGCTGCCGCTGGTTCAGGCCGACATCGGCGGACAGAATCTGGGCGTAGCCCAAAACGGCGTTGAGCGGGGTGCGCAGCTCGTGGCTCATGTTGGCCAAAAAAACCGATTTAGCGTGATTGGCCGCCTCGGCCAGCTCTTTGGCGGTGCGCAGCTGCTCCTCAGCCAGCTTGCTGGCGTTGATGTCAAAGAGAATGCCCGCCGCTCGCAGCGGCCTGCCCTGCCCGTCCCGCAGATAGACCCGTCCCGCGCCCAAGACCCAGACTGGCTGGCCGGTTTTGCGCCGGAGCCGGTGTTCGGCCATGAACAGCGGCATGTGACCCTCCAGATGCGCGGTCAGCTTCCGCATGGTTTCGTCCTTTTCCGGCTCCAAGAGCGCGTTTTCCCATGCCGAAACATGAGACGGCAGCTCGTCCGACCGGAAGCCGAGGATTTCTCCCCAGCGCACATTGCAGACAATTTCGCCAGTTTCGACATTCCAATCCCATGTGCCGAGATTCGCGCCTTTGACCGCCAGTTCCAGCCGCTCGTTGCTTTCGCGCAGTGCCTCTTCTGCCCTCCTCCGATCAGTTATATCATGAATGATTGAGTAGAGCAATGTCCGCTCGCCGTGTTGCAGGGGGCCGGAGTAAACCTCCACATCGCGCAGCTCGCCGGATCCCAGCCGATGGCGGAACTCAAAGTGGCTCTGCTCCTTTGCCTCCGCCCGTTTCATGGCCGCCCGCACCTCCTCGGTAGGCAGCTGGTTGATGTCCGTGATCCGCATGGAGAGCAGCTCGGCGAGGCTGTGGCCGTAATAGCGACAGGCGGCCTCATTGGCCTCCTCAATCCGTCCGTCCGCCGGGTCGATGATCAGCTTCACCGCCGTGTTGCTTTCAAAGGTCTGCCGGTAGCACTGCTCGCTCTCCCGCAGCAGCTCCTCTTGCAGCTTGAGGGCGGTGACATCGTGGGCGACGATGACTATACCGCTGATTTCGCCGCTGTCTGAGGCGAAAGGATAGCAGGAGACGTTCAGGTGCCGCCGTCCTGCCGGGGGGAAATCGAACCAGCCCTTGTAGTGCACCTCCTCGCCCGATAGGCAGCGCTCCAGCTTTTCCTGCATTGCCAGCCGCTCATAATCCAGACCATGCAGCTCAGCCACTGTGCCGCCGATGATTTTCTGGCGCGGTTTGCGAAACGCCTTGACGTAGGCACTGTTCACCGCTTGATAAACCAAGCTGCGGTCAACAAAGGCCATAAGGTCGTCCGCAGCGGAAATGATCTGCTCGTAGCGGCGGAGCAGCTCGCCGGTCTGCTTGCGCTCGGTGATGTCTTCCTTGGTGGCGACAAAATGGCTGATTTCCCTGCCGGTTGAAAAAATAGGCGCGATGACCACCGCCTCCCAGCGGAGCTGGCCGCTCTTATTTAGGTTGAGTAGCTCGCCTTTCCAGACACCGCCCGCCAGAATGGTCTGCCACAGGCTCTGGTGCATTTCTGGCGCAGTCTGCCCGGACTGAAAGAGGCTGGTCTTTTCGCCGATCAGCTCATCCGCCGTGTAGCCGGTGAGCCGCTCCGCAGCCGCGTTGGCATAGCCGATCCGGCCTTTGGTGTCGGTGATCAGAATGGCGGAGGCACTTTGCTCGACCACGGAAGAGAGCAGCCGCACCTGCCGGTGGTGCTGGCGGATCAGTCCGGCCATCAGGTTGAACGTTCTGGCCAATGCCGAAAAATCAGCGTTTTTGCATTTTTCCTCCAGCGGTCGCCAGTCTTCGCCCTCAATGGCCTTCATGCCTGAGATCAGTTCGGCGATGGGGTCGGATACGGTGTGGCGGACAAAGAGCTTGGCCACAGGAATAAAGAGGGCGAAAGCGGCGGCGAAGACCGCCAGCATGGCCGCGCCAAGCAGGCCGCTTTCCCGCAGCTTGGTTCGGTCCGCGCCGAGCAGGATAGCAGCTTCACCGCCTTCCGCCAGCGGCAGCCGCGCTCCCTGCACCAGCAGCGTCCGCTCCGCATGAGGAATGTCCTGCCCCTGCCAGTTTCCTGCGTCGGCAGCAAGCAGCGGCAGCGAGGCGGGCGGCTTGGTCACGCAGGGCGGTCTGCCGTCGGTGGTCAGGACATGATGCTCCGGTAGCAGGACATGGATATGCAGGTCGCTCTGCCGGGCGGCGGCGTTGAGCCTTTCCTGGGTGAAACGGTCGGCGGCGGTCGGGCCGCCCTCTGCCGGACGGATGACCTGTTCCAGAATCAGGAAGCCGCGCTGAAGCTGCTCGCGGACCAGTTTTTCCTCCTGCCGTCCGGCCAGCAGGCTAAAAACAGCATGCAGCAGTATCAGCACGGCGGCCATGACGCAGGCACCGAAAAAAACGATCTGGTCGCGCAGCTTGAGATGACTGCACGGGTCTGAAAGCAAATTGCGCATCAAGGAAAGCCGGTGGCGGAGTGTGAGTATAATTTTTTGAATTATACTCGACGCGGCAGAGAAAAGTCAAATTTTTTGAATGCAACACAGGAAGAATGCAATTACAACATGTTATCATGCAGGCGATTGAAAAATATTTGTAAATCAATCAGTTCTGTGGTAAAGTAAAAAGTCCGTCTTGTTGCGCAGCATGAAGGCGGGAACAGAAACTGAAGCTCTGTCCCGACAGCGTTGGGACAATTTCGCCTGCGGCAAGCAGCTCTGTATCGCCCACCCAGCACAACAACCATCCCCGCGAGCTGAATCCTGCCAGCCTCGGCGCGGTGGACTAAAGACGGCCAATGAGCTGACGCAGGCCGGAAGCTGACAGGCAGCGTCAGTTTCCGGCTGACAGCTGCAATCCCTCCTGTCAATCCCCCCAGACCTTTTTCTTGCGCCGCGCCGTGTTTTCTGGTATCTTAGCGGGATTTCGCCCTAATCCCTCAGGGGCGGCAGGGCTGGAACCCGGTCCGCCGCATGTTGACCGGCTGCAAGAATACTTACTACTTATAGGCGGAACCAGTGAAGACCAAAATACTCGTTGCCAACCGGGGTGAGATCGCCATCCGCATCATCCGGGCTATTCAAGAGCTGAACTATGAAGCGGTCGCTGTCTATGAAACTCCAGACCGCGACTCCATGCACATCCGCAGTGCGGACGAGGCGGTGTGGATTGGCGACGGCCCGCGCTGCGACTACCTCAATATCAACAAGGTGATTGCTGCGGCCCAGAAGAGCGGGGCTGCGGCCATTCATCCCGGCTACGGTTTCTTAGCTGAGAACGCCGACTTCGCCCGCGCCTGCGAGAAGGCGGGCATCATCTTCATCGGCCCGTCCTCGGAGGTGATAGACAACCTTGGCAACAAGGTCACGGCCCGCAAGATCATGGCTGAGGCAGGCATTCCGATGGTGCCGGGCACGCAGAACCTGCAAGCGGGCGAGGCAGGCTTGCAGGAGGCAGTGGCCTTCGGCAAGCAGTACGGCTACCCGATCATGCTAAAAGCCACGGCAGGCGGCGGCGGTCGCGGCATCCGCAAGATCGAGCAGGAGAAAGACCTCAAGGATCACTATGCAATGGCCCGTGCCGAGGCCAAGGCTGCCTTTGGCGATGACTCGGTGTATTTAGAGAAAGCTGTGGTCAAGCCCAAGCACATTGAGGTGCAGATCATTGCCGACAAGAAGGGCAGCACCATCCACCTTGGCACCCGCGACTGCTCCATCCAGCGGCGCAATCAGAAGCTGGTCGAGATCGCCCCGGCCTTCCAGCTCACGCCGGAGCAGCAGGAGGCAATCAGCCAGACCGCAGTGAAGGCTGCCAAGGCCGCAGGCTACTTCAACGCAGGCACGGTCGAGTTCCTCTTCGATAACGGCAAGTTCTACTTCATGGAGATCAACACCCGCCTGCAAGTCGAGCACACGGTCTCCGAGATGATCACCGGCATTGATGTTGTCCGCACCCAGATCAAGCTGGCGATGGGCAAAGACCTCTCCATCAAGCAGGAGGACATCCACCTGCGCGGCCATGCCGTGGAGATGCGCATCAATGCCGAAGACCCGAAGAACAACTTCATGCCCGAAGGCGGCAAGACCGTGCGCGTCTATCGCTCGCCGGGCGGCTACGGCGTGCGCTTGGACGGCTTCTGCTATCAGGGCTTCACCATCCCGCAGGTTTATGATTCGCTGCTGGTCAAGCTGACCGTGTTCGGCTGGTCGTGGAACGAGACGGTTGACCGCCTGCGCCGCAGCCTGAACAACTTCGTCATTATCGGCCCCAAGACCACCATTCCCTTTTATCTCAGTCTGATCAAAGACCCGGACTTCCAGGCGGGCAAGTTCGACACCTCCTTCCTTGAGACCCACGAGCACCTCTTTAACTACGAGGAGGACAGCAGCGAGGTCAACAAGCTCGCCCGCCTGATCGCCGAGATCCACTGCAAGGGCGGCAACGCCTATGCGGCGTAGCAGCTGCCTGATTAGATTGTATGGGCGCGGCCTGCCGTGCCCATATTGCCACCCGCAATGAATCTGCACAATCCTTTTGCCTTGGCCGGAATCGCCTTCCTGCTTGCGGCGGCGTTCTGGTTTTTCCTCAGCAAAGGCCGGAAAAGCAGCAAAGACGCATCAGGGCGTTTGGACGCAACGCAGGTGATTTATCTTCTCAGCCTGCTGGCCATGCTTGTTCTTGCGGCACTGACGTGGAACGAACGCGCCATTTCAATGCCGCTGCTCGGCTGCTTTCTGGGAAGCGTCGTCAGCGGCCTGCCGCTTTTGAAGCCTGCGAAGGAAGAAAAGGCTGTTCTCAGCACGATTGGCGAGCAAAGTCCTTCAGTCCGCACCGACGGCAAGGTGACAATCAGCTACGGCAGCGCGGTGTCCGGCGGGAAAAAAGCAGGCGCGGGGCAGGCGGTCACGCAGGGCGGACAAAGCCCGGCGGTCGAGGCGAAGAAAGATGTGGAAATCACGTATGAAAAATAAGGCGGCGGGTGTTTTCTGGCAGATCTTTCTTTGAAAGAAACACAAGAGGAATACGATATGACAAAAGTGATTTCGCAGCACAGCGATCTTTGGACATTGCAGAAGATACAATCTCTTGTTGGCATGGAGACGGTCTTGCTCAAGAAGCAAATTGAGGCTGTGCAGGCCAGAGTATGCTTCTTTGAGGCGCGGCATGGTAAATTCAGCGAGCAAGGACTGCACGGGCAGGTGGACGACATGGAGCTTGTTGAATGGGAAGGCGAGGTGGCAACCCTGGAGCGGCTGCAAAAGAAGATCGCCTGCCTTGAGGATGTGAATTTTGAATATGAATGATTATTTGTTCCAGATTGAAGAGACTGTCACGACTTGTTTTCTGATGGCGGCATATCAGCTCAAGATTGACAGAAAGACGCGGGACATGTCGTTCATCTCTGGGCAAATTAATTTTATTGACGGCTCGGCGTTGGATTTCAAGGAGTTTATCGAGGAAATTGATGAGGAAATTGAAAAATACAAATATGGATATAATTACCGCAAGGATGATCATGTCTTTTTCCGATATGACAACGCCCTTGATCCTGGCGCGAGGTGTTTGAACTCATTTCCGCATCATAAACATATTGAAGACAGCAGGATAGTTGATTCGCACCCAGTCAGTCTTGAGGAAGTTATCGCCGAAATTATGCAACATATCCTGAGCAACTGGGAGCACTGAGGTGGGAAGCGTGACGAGGCAGCCGCCGTCTATGAGAAAGTATATTTTTTCTATTTTCTCATAGTCCGGGCCTGTCTTTTAATAGGAAAAATAGATGAGGAAATAGACGCGGCCTATTTGCTCATCTATTTTTTGGATTAAAAGGTATAAAAAATACACTTTCTGGCAGGGGGTGGCGACATGCTGAGTTCAACGGGCGATCAGTCGCCGGTGATTGAGGCGGGCGGCAATGTCACGGTCAATTACGGCCTCGACGAAGAGCGTGTCAAAGCCATGCTGGAGCGGCAGCAGGAGGAGCTGTTCAGGAAGCTGCGGGAGTCCGGCTTTGCGGCGGATGACGGCGAACGCCGCCTGCTGGAGCAGCAGTTGCAGGCGGTCTCGGCGAAATTGGCCGACATCGAGCGGAGCTACGAGGAGGAGCTGGCGCGGCGCAAGGCGGCAGACGCGGCCCTTGCCCAGCTGCGCGGCCAGCTTCCCGAAGCCCAGATTGAGAACGCGCAAGCCAATTTGCGGCAGGGCGACAAGGACGCGGCCAAATCAGTCTTTCACGGGGTGCTTGACAAAGAAGGCGCGTCGGTCGCGCTGGCCGCGTATCAGCTTGGGCAGATGGCGGAGAGCGATTTGAATTACGCCGAGGCCATGCGCATGTACAAAAAGGCGGTTGTGCTGGAGGAGGACAAGCCTGAGTATCTGCTTACCGCTGGAAAAATGGCCCGCAAACTTGCGGAGTTCAAGCAGGCGCAGGAATGGCTGGAGCATCTGCTGGAGATCAGGGAGGCGGAGGGAGAGAGTGCCGAGCTTGGCAGAGTTCTGCACGAGCTGGCGTTGCTACGCAAAAATCAGGGGAAGTATGCGGAAGCCGAGCCGCTGTATTTGCAGGCGATTGCGGTGAAGGAAAAAGCTTTTGGCAAAGATCATCCTGATGTGGCCGAGGCATTGAATGATCTGGCGGTACTGTATTGGTGTGAAGAGAACTATGGAGAAGCAGAGCCACTCTATCTGTGCGCTCTTGCGGTGAAAGAGCAGTTTTTTGGCAAAGATCATCCCAGTGTGGCGCAGACATTGAATGATTTTGCGATACTGTACAGAAAGCAAGGCCGCATGGAAGAAGCTAAATCTCTCCATCTGCGCGCTCTCGAAATTAGAGAAAAAAATTTCGGCAAGGAACACCTTGATATTTCGGAAAGTCTGAACAATCTTGGATTTTTGTATGAAAAACAGGAAAACTATTTGGAAGCAGAAAAATTATATCTTCGTTCTTTTTCTATAAAAGAGAAGTTACTTGGCAAAGAACATCCAAAAATTGCTCTCAGCTTAACTAATCTGGCCGATCTTTATCGCCTTCAAGGTAGATATAACAAAGCGGAGCCGCTGCTTCATCGCGCCCTTCAAATCCGTGAGCACAAATTTGGGAAAGATCATTCGAGTTTATCAATAACTCTGCGCAGTTTGGCCAATCTCCGCCGCGACCAAGGAAGATACGAGGAAGCAGAGCCGCTGTTTCAACGCGCCTTGGTCATTATGAAAGAGAAACTTCCTGCCGGGCATTCACGCATTGTCGGCTGCCAGAAAGACTACGATGAGATGAAACAGAAGATGGCGGAGCAATCAGAATGACTCTCCAAGCACCGCGCCGCGCCCGCAATCAGATATAATCTGCTCATGATCCATTTCAACAAAGGTGACATCATGCAGGCAACCGCTCAAGACCTCCGCCTCCGCGCCAAAGAGCTTTTGGACAGCGTGGGCAGGGGCGAGGAAGTGCTCATCACCCGCAAGGGCAGGCTCTGCGCGAAACTCGTGCCAGTGGCGGACAGCAGCGGCAGGCCGGGACAGGACGACGAGCTGTTCGGCATCTGGAAAGACCAAGCCTTGTCGGAAAAGGTGGAGGATTATGTCAGAACTCTGAGAAAAGGACGCTTTGATGCTGATTGACACAGACGTGCTTATCTGGTACATGCGGGGCAATGAAAAGGCATATGACACGGTGCGGAGCAGCGGGATTTTTTCCATTTCCGCAGTCACCTTTATGGAGCTGGCGCAGGGCATGAGGAACAAGAGGGAAATGGCGACACTCCGCAAGGCGCTGACGAGCTGGAATACGGAGATCATCCAGATATCCGAGGAAATTTCCGCCAAAGCGATGCAATATGTCGAGCAATACTGCCTCAGTCATGCCATGCAGCTCGCTGATGCTTTGATCGGCGCGACGGCTGCCGTGCGGTCAATTCCTCTGCTGACCGGAAACGAAAAGCATTACAGAGTGATTAAGGAAATTGAAATCAGAAAGTTCATCCCTTGAATTGCAACACACCGCTTGAGCTAATAGAGGAGAGAAACGATGATTGAAGACCAGATTGTGGAAGAAGTCCGCCGCATTCGCAACGAATACGCCAAGCAGTTCAATTATGATCTTGATGCTGTTTGCAGAGACCTTCAGCAGAAACAGGAACGTTCGGGAAGAACCCTCGTTTCTTTTGCTCCAAGAAAAGACAAAGAAGAGTCGTTCCACGCGACCAACTAAACAGCGGCATCGGGGCGTGGATTGAAACAACATCATCACGGACACAGGTCATGACACGAATCACGCAAGACATGGACATTGCCTCGATGCTGGCCGCGCTGCGCCAAGCCGACGGCTACTACATCACGAACACGGCGCGGGACATGTCCCAGTCGGACTACAAGAACCGCATCCTGCTCCACACCGATCTGATGGCGGCTCCGACCCGCGAGGCGGCAGGCTACTTCTCGCTGGAGATCACCGGCGGGGCCTCGGTGCATGTGGATATTCTCCGCAAGCAGGTGGATCCTTTCCTCAAGCTGGACCTGCTGCGTCAGGCCATGCCCAAGACCATGTTCCAGACCCTCTGTCGGGGCCTGAACCTCTTTGGCTATCGGCCTTATCCAGCCAACGTCATCCGCTTCACCGTGCGCGAGTTCGCCAAGTACGTGGATGTCTGGCGCACCTTCGACTTCCTCAATCATGTGCCGAACATGCAGGCAGTCTTTGAGGAAGTTGCCAAGGCAGGCAAGCTGAACGAGCCGTGCATTTGCTTCTCCACCGGGCCGGAGCACACCAACGCCTACTACGTGGCTAAGGTGAAGGAGATTCTTGCTGTCACTGGCGAGGATATCACCCTCTGCATCAAGAACCACGGCGGCCTCGGCACGCCGCGCCGCATCGGCGAGCTGGTCAACGCGATCAAACAGGCCTACCCTGATCTGATCATCCACTACCACGGCCACAACACCGACGGCAACGACGTGGGCCGCATCACTGAGGCGGTGCTGAACGGCGCAAAGATCGTGGATGCCTCTGATCACGCCTTCACTGGTTACTACGGCCCGCCAGCGGTGCTGACCGTCATTCAAACTCTGAAAGATCACGGCAAAATAGCAGTTGGCATTGATGAAGCAGCGGTGATTGCCACGTCCGATGCCATCCGCGACCAGCGTCCGCACTACGCGCAGTTTGAGTCGCAGATCAAGGGCTTCCAGCCAACCGTGCAGATCCACAAGCTGCCCGGCGGAGCGATGGGTTCGAGCTTGGAGCAGGCCGCGAAAGGCGGCTTCTTGGATAAGATGCCGGACATTCTGCACAAGGAGCTGCCCAAGGTGCAGGAGGAGCTGGGCAACTTCTGGAGCGTCACGCCCGGCTCGCAGATCCTGTGGACAACGGCGGTATCTAACGTTCAGCATGGCCGCTACGAGTCGCCCTCCGGCGACCTGAAGAACCTGCTGCTGGGCAAGTATGGCCCCTTCCCCTTCTATCAGCCTGCTGACTGGATCTACGAGAAGGTCTTCGGCGAGGACTGGCGCAAGGTGCTGGCCGAGCAGGGCGGGGCTGAGGCCATCAGCGACATGGACATTGAGCAGGAGCGGAAGACGCTGACTGATCGCTTGGGCTATGAGCCGACTGAGCAGCAGCTAGTCGTCTATCTTCAGCACCCGAACGATGCGGTCAACTTCTACAAGTTCGAGACGGAATTCGGCAAGGCGTACGTGCTGCCGCCGTCTATTTTCCTGCGGCAGGGCGGCTTCCCGCTCGGTGAAACCCTGAGCTTCAAAGACCACTGCGGCAAAGAGCATATGATTGAGGTCGGCCCGGTGCAGAAGTCAGCCGATGGTCACACCAATGTCTATCTCAACGTGGACCACCACGAGCGGGTCTATGTCTTTGAGCCGGTCAAGCCTGCGGGCGCGGCCCCGGCTGTAGCCAAGCTGTCGAAAGAGGAAATTGCCGAGCTGGCCAAGGCAGGCGATTACCGCGCCCCTTTTGCCGCCAACGTCAGCGCGGTGAGCGTCAAGGCAGGACAGGAAGTGGCTGCTGGCGATCAGCTCCTGGTGCTGGAAGCGATGAAGATGCAGACCCCCATTGTTGCGGAAGCGGCGGGCGTGGTGGCGGCTGTCAACGTCAAGGTTGGGCAGAGTGTGCAGCCCGGCGACAAGCTGGTGAAGGTGGATGTGAAGGAGGGGTGAGTTCTCCTCTTTTAAAGAAGAGAGGGGGAGCATCCCCCTCTCTTCCGCCGCCTATTCCAAGGCTTTCATGATCAGCGGCACCAGTTTGGCCAGCTGCATCTTGGTCAGAGCCTGATTGCCGTCCTTGTCAAGCAGGGCGATGAGATGAAAATGCACTGGCGAGCCGCTGCCGGAGCAGCACATCACCACCAGCCCTTCCGGGGTTTTCAGTACCAGTTCAACGCAGCTGCTCAGTCCCACCTTCTCCGCCGCTTCTTCGGCAGTGCGGAAGACATCATTGAAGACCGGGCCGACATTTTCCAGCTCTATATCTGTCTCGGTAGAATCAGCGATCAATATTTCGCCGGAAAAATTCATCAGCGCAGCGGTCTGGTAGCCTTTGATGCGGCGGAGGCTGACGAACATGTTTTCTAATGCTGTGATGTCCATTGTTGTTGTTTCCTCATATTTCTTTTCAGCTGATTCAGCCGCCTGGACAGAAGCCGGAGCCGCCGCCCGCGCCGCATTCGGCGGCTGGCTGGCTGGAGCGGCGGGCAATTCATCGGCATTGCTTTCCGAGTCAACCAGATTGACAACGATGTCGTCCTGAGCAGGCGAGAGGCTGCTTTCTTTCAGGAAGTTTTCCGCGCCTCCGCCCGCCTCCTCATCCTTCAACTTCATCGCCTCCATGATGATGGACATCAGATCGCTCTTGATCCGCCGCCGAATCTCCACCTTCGGCAGCGCCCTGATTTGAAAGCGGACATTGTCCATGGCGATGATGCGCTCCGCCGCTGCCTGCTCGCGCAGGTCTCCGTATTCGGCATCATAGAGCTTGCCCCGGTTGATGTAAAGCAGGCCCTTGTTTCTCGGTGAGCTTCCTACTTCCAACATGCAGGTTCTGCCGTCAATTTCCAGCAGCTGAAGAAACGCGCCGACTGAGATTCCCTTGAGGCTGCCGGTGGTGATGTCTTCATTGAGGATGTTGGTGACAATCTTAACGAGCTGCCGCACTTTGATCGGCTTGAGCAGGATGTGCCGGACCTTTTTCCGCAGCGCATCAAGCTTCTCCTTGTCCGAGCAGCCGGTGATGACCACCACTGGAATGTGCGGATGGAAATTCCCTATATAGTCGATCAGATCCCAGCCGCTGACCTCTCCCGGCATGATCAGATCCGTCACCAGCAGGGCGATATCCTCTTGGCTGAGAATCTCAATCGCTTCCCTGCCGTTGCTGGCATAAACCGGTGTGAAGAAATCACCATAGCTTTTTAGCTGCTCTTCAAGGAGGGCAAGGGCGAAGAGGTCGTCATCGACAATCAGTATATCATACATCCCGCACCCCTGCCGTCGGCTCCTGACATTGTTCCAAGCAAATGCAAATGCGCTCCTTGTCTGTCCGGTCGGCGCAAGCTGCTCCCCCCGGCTGGACGGCCCTGCGCCGCCCGCTTTCTGCTGACTAACTAAATCAATGTTCCGCTGAATAGACACGTGGGCGGAAACGCCCGTGATGAGCCTGCGCCAGCCCCGGAAAAACGCAGACCTCCTCTCTAAATGAGTATCACAGAAGAAGATGTTCCGTCAAATAGTAGTTTTTCCGCTGGCGGAGCAGAGGCAAATGCAGTAGGCTGATTGCCGTCATATTCCGGCTGTTTAGGAGCAAGCAAGGCACTGTCCCTACGCTGTGGCGGCTCAGTCAGGCGGGAGGAAGAAGACGGCCTTCAGTAGGCAACCCATCGCAGCGCGTTACGCTTAGTTTGGAAAATACACACCATTTACTCACATCAACAGGAGCATGTGCTATGACATGGAAAGAAGCTGTATTGATAGCAATGAAAGCCTTGGGCGGCATACAGGTGAGCATTCAGGCGATTGAGCAGTATGTAGCAATGATCCAGCTGCCCGCGCCCGATGAGTCCGTGCCTGCAACTATCACCAAGACCCTTGAGGCATTGGCGCGAGAAGGCAAGGTCGAAAAGATACGTCACGGCGTATGGAGTCTGGCTGCACCAAAGAACATCGTCATTGTCGGCGGCGTGGCCGCTGGCCCAAAGGCGGCCTGCCGCCTCAAGCGTCTGCGGCCCGGCTGGAACATCACTGTGGTGGATCAGGATTCCCTAATCTCCTACGGCGGCTGCGGCATTCCGTACTATATCAGCGGGGATGTGGCCGAGGAGACTGCCCTGCGTTCGACCAGCTTTCATATGGTGCGGGACGAGGCCTTCTTCGAGAATGCCAAGGGCGTGACTGTGCTCACCCGCACGCGGGCGGTGTCCATTGACCGCCGGGCTAGGAAGCTCAAGGTGCTGCATCTCGGAAGCGGTGAGCACAGCGAGCTGGTCTATGACAAGCTGCTGCTGGCAACTGGCTCCAAGCCCTTTGTCCTACCCATACCCGGCGCGGAGTTAGACGGCGTGTTCACCATCTCCGATCTGCACAAGGCGGTGGCGATCAAGCAGCGTATCGCGGGCGGCAAAGTGGGCAAGGCGGTGGTCATTGGCGGTGGTGCCATCGGCCTTGAGATGGCTGAAGCCCTCACCGATCTGTGGGGGATTGAGACCGCCTTGATCGAGTTCATGCCCCAACTGCTGCCACGCATTGTTGATGCCGAGTTTGCCGCGATGCTGAAGAAGCATATGCAGGACAAAGGCGTGGCCATATACACCAGCGAGGGCGCGACGGAAATAGTTGGTGATGCGCAGGGAAAGGCGGTTGCGGTCAAGACCCAGCACCGTACCTTGGAGGCCGACTTGGTGATCATGGCCGCTGGTGTGCGTCCACGCAGCGAGTTGGCTAAGGAGGCTGGTCTGGCTGTGGAACCTTGGGGCGGCATCACCGTCAACAGCAGGATGCAAACCAGCGACCCAGACATCTACGCCGCCGGAGACTGCGTTGCGGTGCGCCACCTTGTCACTGGCAAGAAGACCTTTGCGCCGCTTGGTTCGCTGGCCAATCGAGAAGGCCGGATCGCCGCAGACAACATAGCAGGCGGCTTCAGCTGCTTTGACGGCGTGGTCGGATCCTTCATCATGAAGGCCTTTGAACGCTGCATCGCCGCCACTGGCATCACTTATGAGGCCGCGCTGGCTGAAGGTTTTGACGCGGATTATTCGCTCACTGCGCCTGCCGACCGCGCTCATTTCTTCCCCGGCGTTTCAGCGGTTGCGCTGCAATTGGTATTCGACCGCCGCAGTCGCCGCGTGCTCGGCCTGCAAGCCTTCGGAGCTATGAACGACTCCATCTCCGCCCGCATTAACGCGGCTGCCGTATTGATCGCCAAGGGCGCGGTGATAGAGGACTTTAGCCAGGCGGAGATGGCCTATTCGCCGCCCTTCTCCTCGGCCATTGACTCGCTCAACGCAGCAGCGTATGTGGCCGACAACCTCTGTGCTGGCCTGCTGCGCAAAGTGGGCATGGCCCGCTTCTTCGCTTGGATGGAGGACTTCAGCCGGGAGCCAGACTGGCTTGCCTTGGACATCCGCAACGCTAAAGATGCCAATCCCTATATGGAGAAGTTCGGCAAAGAACGCTGGCTGGCCGTGCCCTACCCGGAACTGCGGGCGCGGCATGAGGAAATCCCGGATGACAAAACCCTGATTATCCTCTGCGACGCAGGCACGCGCTCCTACGAGGCGCAAGTCTTCCTCGACCACATCGGCAAGGGTAACAGTCTGGTTCTCAGCGGCGGGTTCAACATAATCCGCAGGCTTGGCGCAGACTGGCTGCTGAAGTAGGGTGCTGCGCCGCTCGAACGAGCGTTTGAGAAAAAGTCAAACGTTCGTTCGAGAAAGTCTCAAACGAACGTTCGGGGAAGTCTCAAACGTATGTTCGAGGAAGTCTCAAACGAGCGTTTGAGTTTGCAAGCAACGGCAGTCAGTCTTTGTCCGAGAAGAACGACTCAGCAATCCTGCGAGGAACGATGCGATGGATGGCAATGTTATAGATGTTGTCTGTGACAAGCTGCAATGGCTGCTTGATCATCCTGAAGTGACATGGAGCGGCAGCGGCATTTACGCGCTTTCGCTGACAGGCAGTGCGGTGTTTGCTGTTGCTGTGTATGTGCGTCGGAGAAAGAAGAAGTCGCCTCCCTCCTCAGAAGAACATCTCCGTCCGCCGCTGCCTGCACAGAATATAACCAACCAATTCAATAGTGGCGGCGGCGAGCAAACTAACCTTCAAGGCGATCATGGCATTGCCAAGCAGGTGAACAACCACGGCCCTGTGATCAGCACGTCTGGCAATCAGTCACCGGCGATTCATGGCCCGAATGCCACGGTGAACTACAACAATATGCCGCCAAACTGGACGCAGTATACTGAAGAGTTCGGTGTGACCAAGGCGGCTCTTACCAGCTTCTTCAAGATATTGCAAGAGCCACAGGTGCCGCCGGGCGACTTGGACAGCAAGCTGCGGGAATTTGCCTGTCAGCACAAAGAACTCAAACTTCGCTTGCAGGTCATATCTTCTGATGACCCAGAGGTGAAAGTCCTGAAGAAGCAAGCCGAGCAAGCGTTTGATAATGGTCGCTTCTCGGAGGTGGAAGAGCTGCTGAACCAAGCGAAGGAGCGCGACCGGGCCGCTGTTGCCACGCTGAAAGCAAGTGTGGCTGAACAGCAGGCCGCGCTGGAGAAGCGGCAGCTCTCTGAAGCGCAGAGCTGTGTGGAACAGGCTGACTTGCAACGGCTGCAATATCGCTATGAGAAATCTGCCCAGTATTACCAAGAGGCTGCGGCAGCCTTGCCTGAAGGACGCAAGGCGGAACGGGCGGATTATCTTGGTGCGGCAGGGCAAGACCTTAAACAGATTGCCCGCTATGAAGAAGCATTGCGTTTATATGAGCAAAGTCTGTCTATTTCCCGTGCAATTGGCGACAAGGAAGGCGTAGCACGATTACTACAGCTCATCAGTCATATTTATCATGTCCAAGGTGATTATAAGAAAGCATTGGAGCATCTTGGACAGAGCCTGTCTATATTCAGAAAACTTAGCCACAAGGAAGGCGAAGGCGCGACGCTGAATAGTATCGCCGCGATTCATCTTGACAAGGGCGATTACCCGAACGCTCTGAAGTATCTTGAACAAAGCCTGCTGCTGGCACGAGAGATAAAGGTGAAGAAAGGTGAGGCAACCATACTGAATAATATTGGCCAGATTCACTTGAAACAAAAGAACTATGCTACTGCCCTGCAATGCTATGAGCAGGCTTTGGCTATCGGGCGCGAGATCAAGGATAAGCTGATAGAAAGTGGTTGCCTGAACAGTATCGGTCAAGTTTACCATGACCAAGAGAACTACGATGCGGCCTTGGAACAATATGAGCAGAGCTTGGCGATCATTCAGCGAATCGGCGACCGACGAAACGAGGGCGCAGCACTGAACAATATCGGTAAGAGTTATGAGGCCAAAGGGGATTACGCTGCTGCCCTAAAGCAGTATGAGCAATCTCTGGCTATCGCCAAGGAGATCGGCGACAAAGATGGTGAGGCTGTCACGAGCTGGAATATAGGTGTGCTTTACGAAAAGCAAGTCAATCTGGCTGAGGCAAAACAATACATGAACAGGGCTGTGGAGCTTGGAACGCAGCTTGAACACCCTGATCTGGAATTATGGCGCAAGGCATTGGAGGAAGTTCGCGCCAAGCTGCGGGGGCAGCAGGAATGAGGGCAGCCTCATCCTCAGCGGCGGGTTCAACATCATCCGCAGAATTGGCGCGGACTGGCTGCTATGAGCGTTGCGGTGTGAATGGGATGCTCATCCTAAACGCTGCGGGATTAGTATCCCAAACGCTGCGGGATACTAATCCCGATTTGAATTCTACGCCCGATGAATTCCTTTTGGGATTAGTATCCCGATCCGAATTCATCGGGCGATGTATGAGGCTCACAAGCTCCCGTCCGCCAGCCCTTGCTCCAGCACATGCTTGACATCGTAAATCACGGCCTGCGGTCGGCAGATGCGGGTTAGCTCCGCCTTGCCCAAGCTGAGGAACTGGCGGTGCGCCACCGCGAGGATCACCGCGTCATAACGGCCTTCCGGCAGCTCCTCAATCATCGTCACCTTGTGCAGCCGCCGCGCCTCCGCCGAATCAGCCCACGGGTCATAGACCTCAACTCCGGCCCCGTATGTGGTCAGCTCGTCAATGATGTCCGTCACCCGCGTGTTGCGCAGATCCGGGCAGTTCTCCTTGAAGGTCAGGCCGAGGATGAGAATGCGCGAGTCGGCCACGTGGATACGCTTGCGCAGCATCAGCTTGACCACCTCTGAAGCGATATAGCGACCCATGCCGTCATTGAGCCGCCGCCCGGCAAGGATCATCTCCGGGTGATAGCCGACCTGCTGCGCCTTGTGGGTTAGGTAGTACGGATCAACGCCGATGCAGTGGCCGCCGACAAGACCGGGCCGGAAGGGCAGAAAGTTCCACTTGGTGCCTGCGGCTTTCAGCACCTCCAGCGTGTCGATACCGAGTCGGTTGAAGATCAGAGCCAGCTCATTGATCAGGGCGATATTGACATCGCGCTGCGTGTTCTCAATCACTTTGGCCGCCTCCGCCACCTTGATGCTGCTGGCCTTGAACGTGCCTGCGGTGATGATCAGGCCGTAGAGCCGGTCAACAAAGTCAGCAATCTCCGGCGTGGAGCCGGAAGTCACTTTGACGATGGTCGGCAAGCGGTGCTCATG